>JAPSHS010000001.1:0-85135 GCA_031179495.1 Kocuria sp.
CCACGGCGAAGATCTACAACCCGAACGGGCAGAACTACCTCTCCGTGGACCGCGAGCTGATGCTGGCCTACAAGGAGTCCGAGCAGGGCGTCATCCTGCACCCGGGCATCAACGAGGCGGGTGCCAGTGCCGCGTTCACCGCCGCCGGCACGTCCTACGCCACGCACGGCGAGCCGATGGTCCCCGTCTACATCTACTACTCGATGTTCGGCTTCCAGCGCACCGCCGACGAGTTCTGGGCGGCCGCCGACCAGCTGACCCGCGGCTTCCTCATCGGGGCGACCGCCGGGCGCACCACGCTCACCGGCGAGGGCCTCCAGCACGCCGACGGGCACTCCCCCATCCTGGCCTCGACCAACCCCGCGGTGCTGCACTACGACCCGGCCTACGGGTACGAGATCGCCCACATCGTCCGGCGCGGGCTCGAGCAGATGTACGGGACCCGTGACGAGGACCACGACGTCATGTACTACCTGACGGTCTACAACGAGCCCTACCAGCAGCCGGCCGAGCCGGAGGACGTCGACGTCGAGGGCATCCTCAAGGGCATCTACCTGCTCAAGCCCGCCGAGAAGGACGGGCCCCGCACCCAGCTGCTCGCGTCGGGTGTGGCCGTGCCGTGGGCGCTCGAGGCGCAGAAGCTGCTCGCCGAGGACTGGAACGTCTCGGCCGACGTGTGGTCGGTCACGTCGTGGGTCAACCTCCGCCGCGACGGGCTCGCCGCGGAGGAGGAGTCGTTCCTGAACCCGGGCGAGGGGACGCGGACGCCGTTCGTGGCGCAGCAGCTCGCCGGGGCCACCGGGCCGATCGTCGCGTCCTCGGACTTCAGCTCGGACCTGCCGGACATGATCCGCCAGTTCGTGCCCAACGAGTTCGCCACGCTCGGCACCGACGGCTTCGGCTTCGCCGACACCCGTCAGGGCGCCCGCCGCTTCTTCCACGTGGACTCGCACTCCATGGTGGTGCGGGCGCTGGAGATGCTCGCCAAGCGGGGCGAGGTCGACTGGCGCACCCCGGTCGAGGCGATCGAGAAGTACCGCCTGCACGACGTCAACGCCGGGACGTCCGGCAACGCCGGCGGCGACGCCTGAGCCGGGCCCACCGGTGCACGACGGCGCCCCGGCCACCCCGCGCGGGTGGCCGGGGCGCCGTCGTCGTCACGGTCGGGCGCGGGCGCGGGGTGCTCTAAGCTCGGGGGCATGGCAGGACAGGACGGGAACCCGACGACGCGCTGGCTGCGCCCGTCGCGCAAGCGCCCCACCGACCGGCACCGCCCCTCCGCCCCGCCGCACCCCAGGACGCTCGAGAACCTGAAGGCGAACCTGGGGGCGATCTCGACGGTCGCCACCCGCCGGCTGGAGACGGACCTCGGCTGGTTCGAGGAGCTGCGCGCCGACGAGCGCTCCGAGCTGGGACTGGTGGCCCAGCGGGGCATCTCCTCGTTCGTGCGCTGGTACGAGGACCCCGAGGAGCCCCTGTGGGTGCTCACCCAGGTGTTCCGCAGCGCGCCCACCGAGCTGACCCGGTCGATCTCCCTCCAGCACGCCCTGCAGCTGCTGCGCATCGTCGTCGACGTGGTGGAGGAGAAGGTCCCCGAGCTCGCCAAGCACCACGACGAGGCCGCCCTGCGCGAGGCCGTGCTGCGCTACTCGCGGGAGATCGCGTTCGCCGCCGCCGACGTCTACGCGCGGGCCGCCGAGAACCGCGGGTCGTGGGACGCCCGGCTGGAGTCCCTCGTGGTCGACGGGATCCTGCGGGGCGAGCACTCCGACTCCCTGCGCTCCCGGATCGCGGCCCTCGGCTGGGCCTCGACCGGTCCCGTCACCGTGCTCACGGGCTCCGCGCCCGAGGCCACCGGCCCCACGACCGTCGCCCGGCTGCGCCGGCTCGCCGGCCGCTACGCGCAGGACTCCCTCGTCTCCATCCAGGGCGACCGGCTCGTGCTCATCCTCGGCGGGCTGGCCGAGCGGGAGACCGCCCTCGAGAAGCTGACCGCCGCGTTCGGGCCGGGCCCGGTGGCCTACGGCCCGGAGTCCCCCACCATCTTCGAGGCGGGCCGCTCCGCCCGGCTCGCCCACGCGGCCCTGTCCGTGGCCCCCGCGTGGCCCGCCGCGCCCCGGCCCGTGCACTCCGAGGACCTGTGGCCCGAGCGGGCCATGGCCGGGGACGAGGCCGCGCGCGCCGCGATGGTGGAGTCGGTCTACCGCCCGCTGACCCGCTCCGCCACCGGCCTGGCGGAGACCCTGTCCACCTACGTCGCCGTCGGCCACTCCCTGGAGGCCACCGCCCGGGAGCTGTTCGTGCACGCCAACACGGTGCGCTACCGGCTGCGCCGGATCTGCGACCTGACCGGCTGGGACCCCCTGGTCCCCCGGGACGCGTTCGTGCTGCACTGCGCCCTCCTGGCGGGCCGGCTGGCCGACTCCTGCGCCCCGCTCGACACCTCCGCGCCGGCCGCGGGACCGGTCTTGTAGCTACCCTACAAACACCGCCGCGCGGGTTGGTGGCCTCCGCGCCCCCGCCGCGGGGTGCTTCCTTGCCAAGCTGTGAGGGTGATCGCGATCGTCTGCCCCGGACAGGGCTCCCAGAAACCCGGCTTCCTCACCGAGTGGCTCGCCCTCGACGGCGTGCGCCCCCACCTCGAGCGGCTGGGCGAGGCCGCGGGCCTGGACCTGGTCCGCTACGGGACCGAGGCGGACGAGGAGACCATCAAGGACACCGCCGTGGCCCAGCCCCTCATCGTGGCCGCCGGCCTGGTGGCCGGACGGCTGCTCGCCGACCGGCTCGGCCCCGGGCGGGACGACCTGGTCTTCGCCGGGCACTCCGTGGGGGAGATCACGGCCTCCGCCCTGGCCGGGGCCCTCACCGAGGAGGACGCCATGGCCTTCGTGCGCACCCGGGCCAACGCCATGGCCCAGGCCGCCGCGACCGTCCCCACCGGCATGAGTGCCGTCCTCGGCGGCAAGGAGGACGAGGTCCGCGACGCGATCGAGGCGGCCGGGCTCACCCCCGCCAACGCCAACGGAGGCGGTCAGACCGTCGCGGCCGGCACGCTCGAGCAGCTGGCCGCCCTCGCCGAGCACCCGCCCGCCCGGGCCCGGGTCGTGCCCCTGAAGGTGGCCGGGGCGTTCCACACCGAGCACATGGCCCCCGCCCTCGGCCCCCTGCGGGAGCTCGTGGCCCGCCTGTCCCCCGCCGACCCGGTGCACCCGCTGCTCTCCAACGCCGACGGCGCCCCCGTCGCCTCCGGGGCGGCGAACCTCGAAGCGCTCGTGGCCCAGGTCTGCCGCCCGGTCCGGTGGGACCTGTGCACGCAGACGCTGCTGGAGCGCGGTGTCGAGCAGCTGATCGAGCTGCCCCCGGCCGGCACCCTGGTGGGCCTGGCCAAGCGCGGCATGAAGGGCGTCCCCGCCCTGGCCGTGAACTCCGCGGAGGACCTGGAGCAGGCCCGGAGTAAGCTTGTCTGACGTCCGTTCGCGCACCCGGTGCGCGGCACGTCCCGAGGCCGGAGCAGCCGTTCCGCCCCGCACCGCCGGCCCGTCCGCCGCGCCCGGCCGCACGAAGGAGCAACGACCCCTGTGGTGACCCTGAAGCAGAACCAGACCAACGCGCACTCCCGGATCCTCGGTTTGGGCATCTACCGCCCGGACGTGGTCGTGACCAACGACGATGTGTGCCAGTGGATCGAGTCCTCGGACGAGTGGATCCAGCAGCGCACCGGCATCAAGACCCGGCACCGCGCCGCCGAGGACGTCGACGTCCTCGACATGTCCGAGCACGCCGCCCGGGAGGCGCTGGCCGCCGCCGGCGTCGAGGCCTCGCAGCTGGGCGGGGTGATCGTCTCCACGATCTCCTTCCCCTACCTCACCCCCTCGGCGGCCGCGGCACTGGCCCATCGCCTCGGTGCCACTCCGGCGCCCGCCTTCGACATCTCCGCCGCCTGCGCGGGCTACTGCTACGGCATCGCCCAGGCCGATGCCCTGGTCCGCTCGGGAGCGGCCGACTACGTGCTGGTCGTCGGCGTGGAGAAGCTCTCCGACGTCATCGACAACAGCGAGCGCTCCATCTCGTTCCTGCTCGGCGACGGCGCCGGCGCCGCGGTGGTCGGCCGCTCCGAGACCCCCGGCATCGGACCGTCCGTGTGGGGCTCCGACGGCTCCAAGTGGGAGGCCATCCGGATGACCCACCCGCTCACGGACATCCGGGCCGTGGAGCAGGGCCGGGAGCGCACCCCCTCCCCCGACCTGCTGGACCCGGAGACCGGCGGGATGCGCGAGGACGCGACGCTGTGGCCCACGCTCCGCCAGGACGGCCAGACCGTGTTCCGCTGGGCCTCGTGGGAGGTCGCCAAGCGCGCCCAGGAGGCCATGGACGTCGCCGGGGTGAGCCCGGAGGACCTCAGTGCGTTCATCCCGCACCAGGCGAACATGCGGATCATCGACCAGATGGCCAAGACGCTGAAGCTGCCCGAGTCCGTGGTCATCGCACGGGACATCGCCGACTCCGGCAACACCTCCGCGGCCTCCGTCCCGCTCGCGACGCACCGCCTGCTCTCCGAGCACCCGGAGCTGTCCGGGAAGCTGGCCCTGCAGATCGGCTTCGGCGCCGGGCTGGTCTACGGCGCGCAGGTCGTCGTCCTCCCCTGAACTCCCCCGGCACGTGCACGGATCCCGATCGGGTGCACGTGTCGGTACCGGCGCGGGGCCTCTGCGAGTCGTCGTAGGGTTGAACCGCACACCCGTTGTCCCCCGACCGGGCCCCACCGGCCCGACCGGGACAGATGCACCCGGCACCCGCCCGGGAGCGCCCGTCACCACCGGCTGCCCCGGCAGCCGCAGAGAAAGGAAGCCACTATGGCGAGCAAAGAGGAAATCCTGACCGGTCTGGCAGAGATCGTCAACGAGGAGACGGGTCTCGAGACCGAGGCCGTCCAGCTGGACAAGTCCTTCACCGACGACCTCGACATCGACTCCATCTCGATGATGACCATCGTGGTCAACGCCGAGGAGAAGTTCGACGTGACCATCCCCGACGAGGAGGTCAAGAACCTCAAGACCGTCGAGGACGCCGTCAACTTCATCGACAACGCCCAGGCCTGAGCCGGCCGGTCTTCAGCGGGGCGCGGCGGGGCGCAGGATCCGTCGCGCCCCGCCGACCCGCCACCGGGCGGGCCGCCCACCGCTTCACCCCAGGACACGAGGAAGTGCAGTCATGACCCGCAAAGTAGTCGTCACCGGTCTCGGTGCCACCACCCCGATCGGTGGCACCGTCCCCGAGCTGTGGCGCAGCGCCACCACAGGCGTCTCCGGTGTCCGTGCCATCGAGCACGACTGGGTGGACACCTACGATCTCGGCGTGCGGATCGCCGCGCCCGTGTCGACCCCCGCCAGCGAGGTGCTGCCCCGCGTCGAGGCGAAGCGCCTGGACCCGTCCGGGCAGCTGTCGGTCATCGCCGCCCGCGAGGCGTGGGCGGACGCCGGCTTCTCCGGCCCCAACGCCGAGGCCGCGGAGGAGGTCGACCCCGACCGCTTCGCGGTCGCCTTCGGCACCGGCATCGGCGGGGTCTGGACCCTGCTCGACGCCTACGACACCCTGCAGAAGCGCGGTGCCCGCCGTGTCATGCCCCTCACGGTGCCCATGCTCATGCCCAACGGCAACGCCGCGGCCGTCGGGATGGACCTCAAGGCCCGCGCGGCCTCCATCACCCCCGTCTCCGCCTGCGCCTCCGGCACCGAGGCCTTCTACCAGGGCATGAACCTCATCCGCTCCGGAAAGGCGGACCTCGTGGTGGTCGGGGGCGCCGAGTCTGCCATCCACCCCGTCACCATCGCCGCGTTCTCCTCGATGCAGGCGCTGTCCAAGCGCAACGACGAGCCCGAGCGCGCCTCCCGCCCCTACGACACGGCCCGCGACGGCTTCGTCATGGGTGAGGGTGCCGGCGCCGTGGTGCTGGAGTCGGAGGAGCACGCCAAGGCCCGCGGGGCGCGCGTCTACGCGGAGCTGGCCGGGGCCGGGCTGACCTCCGACGCCTATCACATCACCGCACCCGACGAGGAGGGCCGCGGCGCGGCCCGTGCCCTGCACGAGACCATGCAGACCGGTGAGTTCGAGCCGGGCGACGTCAAGCACGTCAACGCCCACGCGACATCGACCCCCCGGGGCGACGCCCCGGAGGCCGGTGCGCTGCGCCGGGCCTTCGGCTCCGCCGTGGACGACATGTGCGTCTCCGCGACGAAGTCGATGACCGGGCACATCCTGGGTGGCTCGGGTGCCGTGGAGGCCGTCCTGACGGTGCTCGCCGTGCACCACCGCACGGCCCCGTGCACCATCAACCTGGAGAACCAGGACCCGGAGATCGACCTCGACGTCGTCACCGACGCCCGCGAGCTGCCCTCGGGGGACTTCGTCGCCGTGTCCAACTCCTTCGGCTTCGGCGGGCACAACGCCGTCGCCGCGTTCCGCACCGTCTGACCGGCCCGGCGGGGGACGACGGGAGGGCCGCCCCGCGGGGCGGCCCTCTCGTCGTCGGCCCCCGGAGGCGGGGCCGGTCCCTCAGCGCTCAGCCGACGCGGTGCAGCCAGCGCACGGGAGCGCCCTCGGCGGCGTGCCGGAACGGCTCGAGCTCCTCGTCCCAGGCCTCGCCCAGGGCGAGGGAGAGCTCGTTGACGACCAGCAGCGGATTGCCGGCCGCCGTCTCGTAGGCGTAGCGGATGCGGTCCTCGGAGACCATGATGTTGCCGGCGGCGTCCGTGGTCGCGTGGAAGATCCCCAGGCCGGGCGTGAAGGACCAGCGGGCGCCGTCGTGGCCCCGGCAGGGGTTCTCGGTCACCTCGAACCGGAGCCGGCCCATGGTGCGCAGGGCCGAGGCCAGGAGGGCGCCCGTGCCGGCGGGGCCCGACCACTCGAGCTCGGCGCGCACGGAGCCGGGCTCGGCGTTCTGCCGGACCCACTCGAGCTCGGTGCGCTGACGCGCGACCGACTCCAGCGCCCACTGGATGTGCGGGCACAGCGCCTGCGGCGCGGAGTGCACGTAGAGCACGCCGCGCGTGGTGGGTGAAGACATGACCTGTTCCTCCGTCGTGTAGGTACGTCTTCCCCAACGCCCTGCACGGCAGCGGTCCACCCGCCGGGTCGCGGCGTACGAGCCGCACTCGGGCGATGCAGTTGTCCGGGTGCCCGGTGGACCGTGGGGATTCGAGGCCCGCACGGCGCCGGGTCGACCCGGTGCCGCACCCTCCGTCCCGGTCCGTCTGCGCGAACGCCGGACCGTCCGGAACGATGGGTACAATACGCAACTCATTCAACTGCAAATTCCTCGGGGTCGTCAACCTGTCCGGCGCCGTGCGCCGCGACATGACGCGGCGAGCGACGGCGGCGGCTCTCCCCGGCGGGACGGCCGCCGGCGGCTTCTAGCGACGGCGGCGCCAGCCCTCCCCCGTCCCGTCGGCCAGTCCGCGCTCCTCGAGCCGTCGCAGCCCGCCGAGAACCTCCCGCGGGGACAGTCCGGCCACCCGGACCAGGCGGTCCGGGCGGCTGCGCGCCCTCAGGGGCAGCGCGTCCAGGAGCACGCGGTCCGGCTGCGAGAGGCCGTCGACGACGGAGCCGCGCTCGCGGGCGGCGCAGGTCGCGGCCGTGCCGGTCGTGGCGGTGCCCAGGGGCTGGACCAGCTCCAGCACGTCCTCGGCGTCGGTGACCAGCACGGCGCTGCCCTCCCGGACGAGGCGGTGGCACCCGGCGGAGGTCCCGGCGTGGACGCTGCCGGGCACGGCCCCCACGGGCCGGCTGAGTCCGTCCGCGTGGTGGGCGGTGTTCTGCGCCCCCGAGCGCCACCGGGCCTCGACCACCACCGTCCCGGCCGAGAGCGCGGCGATGATGCGGTTGCGCTGCAGGAAGCGGTAGCGGCTGGGCGTGCACCCCGGCGCCGCCTCGCTCAGCAGCAGCCCGGCGGCCTCGACGCAGCGGAGCAGCTCCTCGTTGCCGCGCGGATAGAGCCGGTCGATCCCGCAGGCCATCACCGAGACCGTGGGCGGCTCGCCCGTGCCGGTGGCCAGGGCGGCGGAGTGGGCGGCCTGGTCGATCCCGTACGCGCCCCCGGAGACGACCGTCCAGCCGCGGGCGGCCAGGGCCCCGGCGAGCTCCAGAGTCACCTGGCGGCCGTAGCCGGAGCAGTCGCGGGAGCCGACCACGGCCACCGAGCGGGCGGCGGGGAACGGGAGCAGCCGGCGCTCGCCCCGGCCCCACAGCCCGATCGGCTGGAACAGGCCCAGATCGGCCAGTGCCTCCGGCCAGTCGGGGTCCTCCGGGACCGCGAACCACGCTCCGGCGCGGGCGGCGGCGTCGAGGTCCGCGGCCGGGTGGAGCTCTGCGGCGCGCCCGGCCCAGCGATCCAGGGCACGGCGGAGGTCGATCTGCCGGGGACCGTATCCGGCCTCCGCCCCGGCACGGACGAGACCCGTGTGCTCGGCGGCGGCGATCGGGCGGCGGCCCGAGGCGATCTCGAGAGCGGCGACCGGCCCGAGGGCCGCCAGCAGCAGCATCGCCGTGGGGTCCGTGGGCTCCACGAGCCGGCAGAGCCCGGCGCGGGCCGCGCGCACGGGATCCGCACCGGGGACGGGAGCGTGCGGGGCGGGGGGCATGGTCGTTCCTCTCATCGGTGGACGGGGTCGGGCGCCGGGCTCACACCGGTACGAGCGAGCGGAAGTACAGGGCGGTGTCGACGTCGTCCACGGCCGGGAGGTCCCGGCCGTCGAGGTCTGCGAGCGTCCAGGCGACGCGCAGCACCCGCTGGTGGCCGCGTGCCGTCAGTGAGCCACGGTCCATGGCCCGCTCCAGAGGCGCGGTGACGGGACGCGGCGGCCGGAGGGGCCCGCGCAGGAGGCCGGTCCCGAGCTCGGCGTTGGTGCGCAGGCCGAGCCCGCGCAGGCGCTCGGCCTGCGCGCCACGGGCCCGGGCGACCCGGGCGGCGACGGCGGCGGTCGGCTCCCCCCGCCCCGCCCCACCGGCGAGCTCCGCGTAGGAGACCTTGGGCACCGCGATCTGCAGGTCCACGCGGTCGAGCAGCGGGCCGCTGAGCTTGCCGAAGTAGGACCGGCGGGCCCGCGGGGTGCAGGTGCAGTCGGCCCCGCGGCCGCCGGACTGCCCGCACGGGCACGGGTTCGCGGCCAGGACCAGCTGGAAGCGGGCCGGATACACGGCCGAGGCCGCCGACCGGTCGATCGTCACCCGCCCGCTCTCCAGGGGCTGGCGCAGGGCGTCGATCACACCGCGGTCGAACTCCGGCGCCTCGTCGAGGAACAGGACTCCGCGGTGGGCCCGCGAGGCGGCGCCGGGGCGCGGTATCCCCGCACCACCGCCGAACAGGGCCGTCGAGGAGACCGTGTGGTGCGGTGCCTCGAAGGGCGGGCGCCGGATCAGCGCCGTGCGCCGGACCGCGGTCCCGCCGAGCGAGTGGACCGCGGTGACCTCCATGGCGGCGTCGTCCTCGAGGTCGGGCAGCAGGCCGGGCAGCCGTTCGGCGAGCATCGTCTTGCCGGAGCCGGGCGGACCGACCATCAGCAGGTGGTGCCCGCCCGCGGCGGCGATCTCCAGGGCCAGCCGGCCGTCCTCCTGACCGGCGACCTCCGCCAGATCGGGGGAGGCCCGCCCCGGAGAGTCCGTCTCCGTCCCGGCCGGCGCCGGGACGTGCGGGGACGGGGGCTGGGGGGCCGGGCGGCGCAGCGCCGCGGGATCGGCGCCGGCGGCGGCGAGCACCTCGGCGAGGCAGCCGAAGCCCGCCACCTGCGCTCCGGGCACCAGGGCGGCCTCAGCGGCGTTGGCCTCGCAGACCACGATCCGCTCGTGCCCGGCCCGCACCGCCGCCATGACCGCCGGGAGGATGCCGCGCACGGGGCGCAGCGCCCCGTCCAGGCCGAGCTCGGCGAGGAACACGGTGCGGCCGGTGGCGGGCACGTCACCGGCCGCCTGGAGAGCGCTGAGCACGATGGCGAGGTCGAAGAGGGAGCCCCGCTTGGGCAGGGTCGCGGGGGTGAGGTTGACGGTGAGCTTGCGCGGGCTCAGGGGCATGCCGCTGTTGCGCGCCGCGGCCCGCAACCGTTCCCGCGCCTCGTTCAGGGCCGCGTCCGGCAGGCCGACGATCGAGAACGCCGGGAGGGTCTGGCCGATGTCGGCCTCGACCTCGACCATCGCCCCGTCGAGCCCGACGAGGGCCACCGCCCAGGTGCGCGCGAAGCCCATCACCGGGCCCCCGCCCGCAGCGGGAACCGGCAGGAGGACACGGGGCCGGTGTGGATGCCGACGGTGAGGGCGCGGCCGGAGCGGGCACGGCCGGGCTCAGCAGCTGGATGCGGGCGGCTGGAGTGCATGCCCCTCATGCTGCGGTGCGCCGCGCCCACGACGCGGGACCGGTCACCCCGCTGTGGAGGAGACCTGCAGGTCAGGCCGCGTCGCCCCCGCTGGGGAGCGAGGGTGTGGGCGCGGTCGATGCCGTGGCCGACGCCGAGGCGGTGGGGGTGGGGGTGGGCTCCGGGGCGGCCCGGGTGACCGGCGCCCCGGCGGCCGGAGCGATGACCGGATCGACGGGCTGCGGCTCCGGGGACTGCGCCGGCGGGGACGGCGCCGGCGGAGGAGGGGGCGGGGGCGGGGGCGCGGGTGGCGGGGTCGTCTGTTCCGGCTGTGGCTGCGGTTGCGGATCCCGCACCGGCGGGCTGGTCGGTGCGGTCGTCGGCAGGGGCAGCGGCTTCACCACGGGCGTGCAGGCCGCGTTCCAGGCCGCCTGCTGCACCGGCCCGGACGGCTGCGCGGCGTCCGCGCAGTCGGGCACGTACACGGGAGCAGGTCCGGGCTCGGCCTCGGGGGCGGGCGGCTCCGGAGGCCGGGCGACGGGCTGAGCCGGGGCCTCGGGCACCGGATCCGCCACGACCTGCTTCCGGGGCGCCGGGGAAGGCGCACCCGCCCGGTACTGGCGCTGGGCGGGCCCGTGGCCCACGGGCGCCGGGCCGAGTGCGCGCTCGTGCGGGTACGGAGTCAGCTCGACGTCGTCGAAGGTGCGCGGCAGGCGCTCGAAGTCACCGATCATGAGCTCGCGGCCCTCGACCCCGGCCGGGACGACGCCGGTGTACTGGGTGATGAGCGCGTGGGTGCGGGCGTCGAGCTCCGCTCCCTCCGTGGCGTCGAGGGCCGTGCCGTCGGCACGCCAGTACCCGCCCTCGTGGGACCGGTCGGGGTCCCACCCGGAGATCACGTCGGCGGCCGGCTGGAAGGGGAACTGGCCCCCTTCGTGACTGATCACCTTGAGGTCGTCGATGTCCACGGCGCGCGCACCCTCGGTGTTGTCGATGTGCAGCTCGACGTACGTGACGGGTTCGACGTGCAGGTCCTCCCGCAGCCGCTCGACCTCGTCGTCGGGTGCGGGCACGGTCGGCAGGTCGAAGGTGATGACGGCGCCCTCCTCGGTGGTGAGGGCGTAGGGACCCTGGCTCAGTCCGCTCGGGGCGATGGTCACGGTCCCCGGCTGCGCGACGATCTCGGGCTCGGCCGCCTTGAGCGCGCCGCATCCCGTGGTGGCCAGCGCGAGGACCGCGGCGAGGGTCGCGGCACGACGCGCGGGGGCGAGCGGTCCCGCAGCGGCCACAGCACACCTCCGTCGTTCTCCCGGTCATCGACGGTTCCACAGTGGCACGTCGCGCAGGGCATGTCACGCCGGGCCCGGGCGCGCCGCGTCTCATTCGATCCGCTGCAGCACCTCGATCTCCGGGGCCCGGCCGTGTGCAAAAGTAATTGCAACGGCATCGACCCTGATCATCCCCGGGTCGCGCCGGTGAGCCCTCGCCCAGGCCGCCGCGAGGCGGTGCAGCCGCACCGTCTTCTCGCGCGTAATGGACTCGAAGGGATGCCCGAAACGATGGCTCGAGCGGGTCTTCACCTCCACGGCGACGACCCGTCCGCCGTGCTCCGCCACGACGTCCAGCTCGCCCCGCAGCCCGTCCCGGGAGGGCACGGCACGCCAGTTGCGGTCCAGCACGCAGTAGCCCAGGTCCGTCAGGTGCACGGCCGCGAGCCGCTCACCGCGCGCTCCCAGTCCTCCGGACACGTGACACCTCCTGCTGCGCATCGGTCGGCGGCATGCCGGACCGGATCCAGCATGGCCGGCGACGGCCGGCCGTGGAAGCGGGAGCGGCGCGGTGTGCAGCGCGGGTCGGGACACCGCCGGGTCCTGCCGCGTCGGCTCAGGGGGCGGCGGGGTCCTCCGGGGTGGGTCCGGTGGCCGCGGGCACCGCGAAGGGGTCCGCGTGGGCGAGCTCCTCCACGTTGACGTCCTTGAAGCTCATCACGTGCACGTGCTTGACGAACCGTGCGGAGCGGTAGACGTCCCACACCCACGCGTCCTTGAGCTCGACGTCGAAGTAGAGCCCGTTCCGGGTCTCGACCGGATCGATCCGCACCGAGTTGGCCAGGTAGAAGCGGCGGTCGGTCTCCACCACGAACCGGAACAGCCCGGCGACGTCCCGGTACTCGCGGTAGAGCTGCAGCTCCAGGTCCGTCTCGAAGTTCTCGAGTTCTTCGGCGCTCATGTCGTCTCGTCTCCGCTCGGGCTGGGTCAGGTGGCGGCCGCCGGCCGGGTCAGCCGCCAGCTCATCCGGTGGTGGGGCGTGGGTCCGGCCTCCTCGAGGGCCGCGCGGTGCCCCGCGGCACCGTAGCCCTTGTTGCTGTCCCAACCGTACTGCGGCCAGGCGCCGGAGAGCTCCCGCATGATCCGGTCCCGCTCGACCTTGGCGAGCACGCTGGCCGCGGCCACGCTCGCGCACGTCAGGTCCGCCTTGACCCGGGTCACCACGGTACCGGTCCAGGAGGGCTCGTCCGCGGGGGCGGAGGCGTCGAACAGGGAGGGCTCCCCCGCCGGCGAGAGCCAGTCGTGCCGGCCGTCCAGGAGCACGACGTCGGGCGCCGTGCCCTCCCGGGCGGCGGCCGCCAGCGCCCGGTGCCCGGCGAGGCGCAGCGCGGCCGTCAGCCCGAGCCCGTCGATCTCCTGCGGGGACGCGTGGCCCACGCCCCCGGCCGCGCACCAGGAGCGGATCCGCGGGACGAGGGCCTCGCGCCGGGCAGGACCCAGGAGCTTGCTGTCCCGCAGCCCGGGGATCCCGCGGACCGTGCCGGGGCGCAGGACGACCACCCCGGCCGTGACCGGGCCGGCCAGGGCGCCGCGGCCGACCTCGTCCATCCCGCCCACGAGCCGGGCACCGGCGTCCTGGAGCGAGCGCTCGACGGCGAGCCCGGGCGCCCGTCCCGGCGGCCCTGCCGGGCGCCGGGAGGCTCCCGGCTCAGGAGCCACCGGAGGACCCGTCCGGGACGTCCGCGAAGACGTCGTCCGGGTTCTGCAGCCACTGGAAGCGGTCGAGCGGCCAGGCGATGACGAAGGCGGTGCCCACGACGTCGTCGTGGCTGATGAAGGCGCTGTTCTCCACGAGCTCCGAGAAGTGGACCCGCGAGTCGGCGGACGCGTCGCGGTGGTCGCCCATCACGAAGTAGTGGTCCTCCGGGACGACGACCTCGAACGCGATGTCCGAGGGTGCGGACCCGCGGAACAGGTAGGCGTCCTGCTCCTCGAGGGCCTGCCCGTTGACGGTGACCCGCCCCGAGCCGTCGCAGCACGCGACGCGGTCCCCGCCGACGCCGATGACGCGCTTGATGAGGTGCTGGTCGGTGCGGTCCGGCAGGACGCCGACGAAGGCGAGGGCGTCGTAGACGGCGTCGCCGGGGCCGCCGCCGCTGTCCGGTTGCGCGGGCAGCCAGCCCTTGGAGTCCTCGAAGACGACGATGTCACCCCGCTCGAGCGGGCCGAACGTGGGCTCGACGACGTTGACGAAGATGCGGTCGTTCAGCTGGAGGGTGTTCTCCATGGACCCGGACGGGATGTAGAACCCGCGCACGAGCAGGGTCTTGACGACGAAGGCGATCAGCACCGCCCAGACCAGGACGAGGACGACCTCCCGGACCGAGCCCCAGAACGTGTCCGGGCGCTTCTGCCGGGACGACCCGCCGCGCGAACGCCGTCCCCTGCTGCGCAGGGACGTCGGGGCCTGCTCCTCACCGGCCTCCTCGGAGGGGACGGCGGCGGCCTCAGGCGGTGCCGTGGAGGCCGTCGGGGCGTGAAGGCCTGCGTCGCCGGCGGTGCCCGGGGTCTCGTGCGGCACGCCGTCGCCGGCGGGCGGGGTCCTGTCGTCCAATGCTCTCGTCCTTCCTGGGCGGGCGCGTGCAGGCGTCCGGGTCCGGATCCGTGGGGATCGCGTCAGAGCTGCCCGGCCCGGTCCAGGGGCCAGAGGACAGCAACAGGTTCTCCGATGACCTTATCCGCTCGGACGAGCCCGCCACCGGGCGCGCCGAGCAGACTGCGCGAGTCGACCGACACGGAACGGTGGTCGCCCATGAGCCAGAGCCGGCCCTCGGGGACCGCGGCGGTGAACTCGACCTCGCTGGGGCGGTCCCCCGTGAAGACGTAGTCCTCGGCGAGCTCCTCGCCGTTGACCACGAGGCGCCCGGAGGGTCCGCAGCAGGCGACCGTGTCCCCCGGTGTCCCGATCACCCGTTTGAGGTACACGCTGTCGGAGCCGGCGAGCCCGGTCCAGCGGCCGGCGGTGTGCAGGGTCCGGACGGGCCAGGGGTCCTCGCTGTGCAACGGGGCGAAGCTGCCACGGCCGTCGAAGACGACCAGGTCGCCGCGCTCGGGCTCCGCCCCGCCGCGGAGCTTGGTCACCAGCACGCGGTCCCCGGGTTCGACGGTGGGCTGCATCGAGTCCGAGCCGATCCAGTAGACGTCCGCGACGAACGCGCGGACCAGCCCGGCCACGAGCACGGCGACGAGCAGGGCGAGGACGACGGAACGCCAGCCCCGAGCACGGGACTGGCGTTCTCGCCGCACGGCATGGGACCCGGTGGTGTGCGGGTCCCGCGCACGGGTTCCGGTGGGCACCGGGGCGCGCTGTGCTACTTGGCGGACTTGACGGACTTGCCCGACTTCGCGGACCGGGCCGTGGTGTTGTCCCGCTTCTCGCGGATGCGGGCGGCCTTGCCGTGGCGGTCGCGCATGTAGTACAGCTTCGCGCGGCGGACGTCACCGCGGGTGACGACCTCGATCTTCTCGATGACCGGGGAGTGCACCGGGAAGGTGCGCTCCACGCCGACGCCGAAGGAGACCTTGCGGACGGTGAAGGTCTCGTGGACCCCGGCGCCCTGGCGGCCGAGGACGAAGCCCTTGAAGACCTGGACGCGGGAACGATTGCCCTCGACGATGTTCACGTGCACGTTGAGGGTGTCGCCCGGACGGAAGTCGGGGACGTCGCTGCGCAGGGACTTGGCGTCGAGCTGGTCGAGGATGTTCATGGTGTTTCTCCTGGTGAACGCCGCAGGTCGCTCACGTGGGTCGGCACGGATCCGTGCTGCGCCCCGGTCGGAGCCCGGGACGGGTGCGGAATCCGCAAGACGTGGTGACCGGGGCTCCGATGGGGGTGTCCCGGGTGTCCTGCTGTTGGTCGCTCATCCCCCTGCGGCGGGGGCGTGCCCAGCAGACACAGCTGGTCATTATGCCACAGGTGACCCGGGCGCGTCTCCCCCGGTGGTGTCGTCGCGCAGCACCCGGCCGCCGGCCACGGTCCAGCCCGCCCCGGCGAGGACGGCGCGGTCGGCGCGGTCGAGGCCGGCCGGGTCCAGGGCCGCGACGAGGTCCGGGCGGCGGGCGGCGGTGCGCTGCAGCTGGCGGTCCCGCCGCCAGCGGGCGATCCGGCCGTGGTGGCCCGACAGCAGGACCTCGGGCACGGGGCGCTCCCGCCACAGCGCGGGCTTGGTGTAGACGGGGTACTCGAGCAGCCCGTCGGAGTGGGACTCCTCCACCAGCGACTCCGGGTTGCCGATCACACCCGGAACGAGCCGCCCGATCGCCTCGACCATGGCGAGCACGGCGACCTCCCCGCCGTTGAGGACGTAGTCGCCGAGGCTCATGGGCCGGACCTCGAAGTGTTCCCGCGACCAGTCGACGACCCGTTCGTCGATGCCCTCGTAGCGCCCGCACGCGAACACGAGGTGCTCCCGCAGTGCGAGCTCGCGGGCGGTGGCCTGGGTGAAGACCTCGCCGGCCGGGGAGGGCACGACCAGCACCGGCCGCTCCCCCGGCTCGTCGGCCGTCCGGGGGGAACGCTCGAGGGCGGCGCCGAGGGCGAGGGCCCACGGCTCCGGCTTCATGACCATGCCGGCGCCCCCGCCGTAGGGGGTGTCGTCGACCGTGCGGTGCCGGTCGGTGGCGAACCCGCGCAGGTCGGTGACGGTCAGCTCGAGCAGCCCCTGCTGCCGGGCCTTGCCGATCAGCGAGAGGTCCAGGGCGGAGAGGTACTCGGGGAAGATGCTGACGACGTCGATGCGCATCAGCGTCCGCCCTCCGGGCTCCCGGGCTCGGGCGCCTCCTCCTCGCGGCCGAGCTCGAGCAGCCCCGGCGGCGGGGTGACGACGACGAAGCCTCCCTCGGGGTCGACCACCGGCACGATCTCCTCGACGAAGGGCAGCGCCGCCCCGCGGCGGTCCTCGTCCAGGACGATCTCGAGCAGGTCCTGCACCGGCATGGTGCGCAACCCCGTCACCACGCCGATCCGCGGCCCGGTGCCGTCCTCGGGCCCGGTGCGGACCTCGAGGTCGACCAGCTCGTGCTCGTACCACTCCTCGCCCTCCGGGTCCTCGTCCTGGGCCTCGGCGAAGAGCTGGGTGCCGCGCAGCGTCTCGGCGCCGTTGCGGTCGGGCACCTCCTCGAGGGCCACGACGAGCACGGACTTGTTCCAGCGCGCCCGGCGCACGGTGACCGCGCCCTGCGGGGCGAGCGGGGAGGACGGCTCGATCACCAGCCGGGCGCCGGGCGCGAAGCGCTCCTCGGGGGCGTCCGTGAACAGCTGCACGGTGACCTCCCCGCGGATGCCGTGGGGCTTGCCGATGCGGGCGACCTGGACCAACATGTGCGCTCCTGGGGTTGTGCGGCCGCGAGGCCGGGGTCGGGGTGCGGACGACGCGGGGCCGTCAACGCGGACGGTCCCCGCATCCGGTGCGGATGCGAGGACCGTGCGGGCGGCGGGACCGGTCGGCCTCGGCGGACCGGAACGCCTCAGCGGGTGCGGCGGTCGGTGTCGACGACGTCGATCCTGACCGCACCGTCCTCGGCGAGCGCGCCGATGACGGTGCGCAGCGCCTTGGCCGTGCGGCCCTGGCGGCCGATGACCCGGCCGAGGTCGTCGGGGTGCACCCGGACCTCGAGGGTCTCCGCCCGGCGCCCGCTCTTGAGACGGACGTCGACGTCGTCGGGGCTGTCCACGATCCCGCGGACGAGGTGCTCCAACGCGTCGGCGAGCACGACTACTCGGCCTTCTCGGCGTCAGCCGCGGGGGCGTCGTCGGACTCGGTCTTCTCGGCCTTGGGGGTGATCGCCTCGGGGACGATCACGGAACCCTTGTCCGGGGCGACGAACTCGGCCTTGGCCCGGGGCTGCTGCAGGGTGCCCTCGGCGCCCTCCAGGCCCTTGAAGGTCTGCCAGTCGCCGGTGACCTTCAGGATGGCGGCCACGGCCTCGGACGGCTGGGCGCCGACGCCGAGCCAGTACTGGGCCCGCTCCGAGACGACCTCGATGTAGGAGGGGTGCTCGGTCGGGTGGTACTTGCCGATCTCCTCGATGACGCGGCCGTCGCGCTTCTTGCGGGAGTCGACGACGACGAGGCGGTAGCGGGGATCGCGCATCTTGCCCATGCGCTTGAGACGGATCTTAACAGCCACTGGTGTGGACTCTCCTGGTTCTTGGATGATGTGAACGCCCTGGTCTCGCTCCCGTGGGGCGGGCCGGTCGCAGGGGCTCTGTGGACACGAGAAACGTGCGGCGAGAGGGACCGCACGCATCGAGTACCCGTCCAGTATGCCAGACGCGGTCAAGTCCGGCGCCCACCGGCGCGCTGCCCGGTCCGGTGCCCCGCCACGGCCGGGGTCATCCCGGGTCACCGCTCGAGGCGCGCGGCTTCCCGCCAGCCCAGCGACCGCCCGCCCTGGAACACGGCGCGCTGGTAGATCCGCTCCCCCGCGCGCAGCAGCACCCAGGCCGTGCCGAGGGTGACGGCGAGGGAGAGCACGGGCTGCCACCACGCCACGTCGCCGCCGAGCATCCGCACGGGCATGGCCACGGAGGAGACGACGGGCACGAAGGAGGCGGCCGTGAGCCACGCGCCCTCGGCGTAGAGGCCCACGAACAGGGCGCCGACGAGCACGGTCATGATCGGCCCGGTGCTCGTCTGGAGGTCCTCCGGGCGGGAGGCCAGGGAGCCGAGCACGGCCCAGACGGAGGCCTGCGCGGCGAAGCCGGCCACGAAGAAGGCCAGGAACCAGCCGGAGGCCGCGAGCACCCAGCCGACGTCTCCGGCGAGGCCCGCGACGTTGACGCCCACGAGGCCGACGACGGCGTAGAGGCCGATCTGCCCGAAGGCGAGCAGGCAGTTGCCCAGCATCTTCCCGTGGAGCACCTGCCGGATCGGGACGGCGGCGGCGAGGATCTCCACGACCCGGTTCTGCTTCTCCTCCAGCACGGAGTTGGCGATGGCCATGCCGAAGACGATCGCGGCGAGGTAGAACAGCAGCGCGAAGACGAGGCCCATGGCGAGGCGCACGGGCCCGCGGTCCGGCTCGCCGGTGAGCAGCTCGGTGCGCACCTCGGCGCCCGCCGTGAGCTCCGCGGCGGTCGTGCCCGCCGCGCGGGCGCTGGCCGCGAGGGTCGCGTCGGCGACCGCTCGCTCCAGCACCCGGGCAAGGCCGGGGTCGACACCGTCCCGGCCGACCACCGTCCAGCCGTCGAGCCCGAGCAGCAGCGCGGCGTCCGCCGACTCGGCGGCCACGGCCGCCCGCGCGGCGTCGGCCGAGCCCGTGCCGTGCACCGTCAGGGTGTCGTCCCCCTCCTCGGCCAGAGCCTGGGCGGCCCGTGCCGTGACGGGCGCCGCCTCCGGGCCGGCGGTGGCCACGACGTGCTCGGCGGTCCGGTCCCCGAGCAGCGCGGAGGCGGCGATCGAGGCCGCCACGAGGAGCACCGTGACCGCGGTGGAGAGCAGGAAGGAGCGGTCGCGCAGCTTGACCGAGATCTCGCGGGCCGCGACGATCCACCACGGCCGGTCGGCCGGCGGGCGGGGGCTCACCGGGTCACCTCGCGGTAGACGTCGGCCAGCGCGGGCACGATTTCGGTGAACTCCACGAGCCCGTGCCGGACGGCCTCCTCGAGCAGGCGATGGCGCGCGTCGCGGTCGTCGGCGAGCTCGAGCACCGCGGTCGGTCCGTCGACGTCGACGACGTGCACGCCCGGCAGGCCGCGGATCCAGCCGGTGTCCTGCTCACAGCGCAGCCGGTGCCGCCGGGGGCCGGCCCGGCGCAGGTCGTCGACCTCGCCGGCGGCCACCACACGGCCGCCGGCGAGGATGACGAGGGAGTCGCAGAGGCGGTCGACGAGGTCGAGCTGGTGGCTCGAGAAGAGCACGGGCACCCCCCGGGCCGTGCACTCCCGCAGCAGCTCGACCATGGCGTCCACCGCCACGGGGTCGAGACCGGAGAACGGCTCGTCCAGGACCAGGGCGGCGGGCCCGTGCAGCAGGGCCGCCGCCACCTGCACCTTCTGCTGGTTGCCCAGGGACAGGGAGTCCAGCCTGTCCCGGGCGCGCCCGGCCAGGCCGAAGCGCTCCAGCAGACGGCTGGCCTCCGCCAGCGCGTCGCGGCGGGTCATGCCGTGGAGCCGGCCGAGGTGGGCGAGCTGGTCGAGGACCGCCTGCCGGGGATAGAGCCCGCGCTCCTCGGGCATGTAGCCGAAACCGGCGCGGTCAGCGGCCGTGATCGGCCGCCCGCCCCACAGGACCTGCCCGGCGGAGACCCGCAGCACGCCCATGAGCATCCGCATGGTGGTCGTCTTGCCCGCGCCGTTGGCCCCGACGAACCCGGTCATCCGGCCGGGCTCCACGGTGAAGGAGACGTCGTCGACCACGGTGCGCCCCGCGAACGAGCGGCTCAGCCGGCGGGCCTCCAGGACGTGGCCGCCGGGGCGGCTGCGGGCGGCGTGCGCCGCGGGCGTCGTGGTGGTGCTCATGGGCCTGGGTCCTCTCGGCCGGGGCCCGCCGGCAGGGCGCCGGGCGGCTCGGCTCCAGCTTAGGAAGTGCGGGGCTCCGGCGGATCCCCACCCGGGGGGAGCCGGACCCGCGGTCCGGCGGGCGCGACGTCCGCCTGCGGACGGAGCCCGCTCAGCCGGCCAGGCCCGCCCGGTGCGCGAAGACGACGGCCTGCACCCGGTCCCGGGATCCCGTCTTGGCGAGGATGTTGGACACGTGGGTCTTGACCGTGGCCGGGCCCAGGAACAGCCGCTGGGCGATCTCCGCGTTGGAGAGCCCCTCGCAGACCAGCCGCAGGACCTCGTGCTCGCGCTCGGTGAGGGACGCGACGATCCGGCGCTGCTCCGGATCGGCCGGAGCGGGCGCGGGCTCCGGCGCGGCCGGGGACGCGTCGGCGGTCAGGGCGCGGATCACGCGCAGCGTCGCCTCCGGGGCGAGCAGGGCGTGGCCGCCCGCGACGGCGCGCACGGCCTCCACCAGGTCGTCGGGGTCCGCGTTCTTCAGCAGGAAGCCGCTGGCACCGGCGGCGAGCGCGTCGAAGAGGTAGTCCTCCCGGTCGAAGGTCGTGACGATCACGACCTTGGCGCACCCCGTCCCCACGATCCGGCGGGTCGCCTCGATCCCGTCCATCACCGGCATCTGCACGTCCAGCAGGGCCACGTCCACCGCCCCGTCGCGGGCCGCGGCGACGGCCTGGGCGCCGTCGGCGGCCTGGGCCACGACCTCGATGTCGTCCTCGACGGAGAGCACCATGGCGAAGCCGGAGCGGACGAGGGCGTGGTCGTCGGCGAGCAGGACGCGGATCATGCTCCCGATCCTCCCACCGCACGCTGCCCGCCGGCGGCTGCCCCGCCCGGCGAGCCGTCGACGGGCAGCGGGCAGCGGACCCGCACCCGCCAGCCCGGCCGGCCCGATCGCGGCCCGATCTCCGCCTCCCCGCCGTGCAGCCGGACCCGTTCCCGCAGCCCCTGCAGGCCGAACCCGGTGCCTGCGGTGCCGCTCCGGGGGGAGCCGCCGTCGAGCACCTCGAGCTCGAGCCAGGTCCCCTCCCGGCCGCGCCCGGTGCGCAGGACGAGTGACGCCGTGGTCGCCGTGGAGTGCCGGATGACGTTGGACAGGGACTCCTGGGCGCACCGGAACACGGAGAGCCCCAGGCCCGGCGGGACCCGTGCCAGGTCCCCGGGCACGTCCTCGACCGTGCGCACGGTCACCGTGAGACCGTTCTCGGCGTGCCGGCGGGCCAGGGCGGGGATGTCGGCCAGCCCCGGGTCGGGCCGGCGCCCGGCCGGGGCGCTCCCGCGGGCGTCCTCGTCCTCCGCGCGCAGGACGCCGAGCAGCTGGCGCATCTCCCCCACCGCCGTGCGGCTGGACTCCTCGACGGTGCGCAGGGCGGCCGTGGCGGCCGGAGGGTCCCGGTCCAGCATCTTGCGGGCGGCGCCGGCCTGGATGCCGATCACCGAGACGTGGTGGGCGACGACGTCGTGCAGCTCCCGGGCGATGCGCAGCCGCTCGTCGACCACGGCGCGGCGGGCGATCTGCGCGGACTGCTCCCGGATCCGCTCCGCCTGGGCGGCCAGGCGGTGCCGCTGGAGCGCCGACCGCCACGAGGCCCGCCCGGCGAGCACCGCCCCGCCGAAGTAGACGACGTTGACGAGCCCGGAGTACAGCTGGACGGCCAGCACCTGGGGGATCGGCCCGTCCACGGGCTCCTGCACCTCGACGATCTCCGCGTAGGCCCGGGTGATCGTCAGCTCCACGACCAGCCACAGGGCCATGCAGCCGATCACCACGGACAGGGCGGCCAGCATCGCGCCCCGGTTCCGGGTCCAGGCCACCGCGGCGTACAGGGCCGCGAAGTAGGCGACCTGGTAGGCGAGGAGGAAGGCCGCCGCGATGCTGATGTAGTAGAAGGCGAAGAACAGGACGGAGGACACCAGGAGCACCCCGACGGGGAAGCGGCGCCGCACCGCGAGGGGGAGGATCAGCGCGCTGACGCCCACGTACATCCGCCACGGCTCCTCCGTCTCCGGCACTCCCGCGTAGCTGTGCATCAGCACGGCGCTGAACAGCGCGACCGCCAGGAAGACGGCCGTGCCCAGGACGTCGTTGCGCTGCTGCGCCGCCGTGGGGCCGGGCCGCTCCCAGAACGGGTCCTGGGGGTCGTTCAGCCACGCGGTGACCCGTTCGGGGAACGGGGGACGCCGGGCGCCGGCGACCGGGGCCGCGCCGGTGGCCGCGCGGACCGCGGCGCCGTCGGTCGCCCCGCGGGTCGCGGCCGTGTCGCGGGTGGCGCCGGAGTGGTCCGTGGCGGGTGGAGTGTGCACGCCACCACGCTAGCCCGACGGGGCCCGGGCCGTGGTCCGTCCTCCGCGGGAACCTGCGGGACGCGGTTCAGCCGCGGCCGAGGCCGAAGAACCGGCGCCAGCGCGCGCGCGAGCCCGGCGCCGGGGACGGGTCGGTGCGCAGGGGGTCCGTCCCGGCCGCCGGGGACTCCCCCGCGGGGGTCGCGACGGAGCGCCCGCCGGTGCGCCGGTGGCGGGCGCCGCGCAGCGCGGCGTAGTAGGCGCTCTCGGCGGCGGCGTCGGCGAGCAGCGCGGCCGAGAGGGTGCCGAGCACGCGCGCCCCGGAGCCGCCGCGCCGGGCGGCCCCGGCAAGGCCCACCCCGAGGGCGGTCTCGGTGCCGGCGAGGGCCAGCAGCAGCTCGGGCCGGCGGACGAGGGCGCGCTGGTACCGCGCGAACAGCCCGTCCCCGGTGGGCGCGATGGTGAGCCCGTGCATCAGCGCGGAACCCACGGCCGCGGGCTCGTAGTGCTCGGCGCCCTCCAGCTCGGTGATCTCGCGGCGGCCCTCCACGACCTTCGCGGCCAGCACGGGCAGGCCCAGCAGCTGCAGGACCGACTCCAGGACCAGGTCCGTGGACTCGCCCAGGACGTAGTTGCGCAGACGGTTCGTCTCGGCCGGGTCGAGGTCGAAGACCGAGGCGACGGACTCGGTCTGCAGCTCGGAGGTGCTCCCGGAACAGAGCCGGACGAGGTCGCGCTCGAACCGGGCGGCCGGGGTCCCCCCGACCTCGACCGCGACCCCGCCGGCGGGCCGCCACTCCGGGCCCCACTCGAGGGCGCACACGGCGTCGGCCGCCTCCAGCTCGGTCACGGACGCGGGGTCCTCCCCGCCGAGCAGGACCTCGAACGAACGGGTGGCCCCGTCCGAGGACAGCGTCACGGCCGTCTCGGCGAGCCCGGTGCGCACGGTCCAGAAGTCGACCTCGGCGTCGAAGACCACCACGGACCAGCCGTGCCGGGAGACCGCGGTGAACCCGGTGCCGGACAGGGCGGCCAGCACCGGCAGCTCCGGGGCGTCCAGGTGCACGAGCAGCACCCGGCGCAGACCGGGGTGCTCGGGCCGGAGCTGGTGGCCGGTCGCGCGGGCGAGGGCCCCGGCGAGCTCGTCGAGGGTGCAACCGGCCTCCACGGAGCCGTCCTCGGCCGCGCGCGCCAGCCGGCCCCCGGCGTCGGCCAGGAACATGAGCTGCGTGGCCGAGGGGCCTTCCGCGTAGGCGCTGATCAGGCGGTGCTCGGCGATGACCGTGCGCATCCCGTCGCCCGTGGTCCGGGGCTCCTGGCTCTCCGGGTCGACGGCATCCGTCGCACGGAGCACCGTGGCGGGGACCAGGTCCCACGCGGAGGTGGGGGACGCGATGTCGTCGGCGGGGAGTGAGGTCATGCCCTCCATGCTACGCCGTCGACCCGGCCGCACCGGGTCCGGGAACGGCGCCGGGCACGGCCGGGGACCGCTCAGCGGGGGCCGTCGACGAGCTCCCCGGTGGTCCCGTCCTCGAGCGCGGCCAGGGCCTGGCGCAGGCGGTGGGCCAGACCCGGGCGCAGGTAGGACTCCAGCTCCCCGGGGGCCACCCAGCGGTGGCTGAGCAGCTCCTCCTCCTGGACCGTGATGGGCGTGTCGGCGTCGATCACACCGCCGTCGTAGACGAAGGAGACCGAGTCCCCCCAGATGCCCATGCCCACGCCGTGGGCCACGACGAGCAGCCGGCCGGGGGCCAGGTGCAGGCCGACCTCCTCGACGACCTCCCGGAAGCACCCGGTGCGGGGGTCCTCCCCCGCCTCCACGGTGCCGCCGGGCACGGTCCAGTCCGACTTGTAGTTGGGCTCGACGAGCAGCACGCGCCCCTCGGGGTCGCGGATGAGGGCCTCCGCGGCGAGCCGGCGGGTGGGCAGGGAGTCCACGAACTTCTTCAGCTCGGGCTCGGAGAGGTAGGAGCTCATCGGGCCCTCACTTGCCCAGGAACTTCTCGAAGCCCTTGGGCAGGTTCAGGTCCGCGGGGTCCGGCTGGGCCTGGACGGCGCCGAACGCCGAGCCGGCGGGCGCCTTCTGCTTGCGCTGCTGCTCGAGGGCCGCGTTCTCCTGCGCCCGCTTGGCGGGGTTGCCCGAGCGGGAGCCGCCCTTCTTCGCGGAGCCCTTGCCCTTGCCCTTCTTGCCGCCGCCCGCGCCGGCCCCGGGCATCCCCGGGATGCCGCCGGGCATGCCGGGCACGCCCTTGCCCTGGGCCAGCCGCTTCATCATCTTCTGCGCCTGGGCGAAGCGCTCCATGAGCTGGTTGACCTCGGAGACGGTCACCCCGGAGCCCTTGGCGATGCGGGCGCGGCGGGACCCGTTGATGATCTTCGGCGCCACCCGCTCGTGCGGGGTCATGGAGCGCACGATGGCCTCGACACGGTCGATCTCGCGCTCGTCGAAGTTCTCGAGCTGCTCGCGCATGCCGGCGGCGCCCGGCATCATCATGAGCATCTTCTTCATCGAGCCCATCTTGCGCAGCTGCTGCATCTGCGCGAGGAAGTCCTCGAAGGTGAAGTCCTCCTGGTCGGTGAACTTCCGGGCCATCTTCTCGGCCTCGGCCCGGTCCCACTGCTTCTCGGCCTGCTCGATCAGGGTGAGGACGTCGCCCATGTCGAGGATCCGGGAGGCCATGCGGTCCGGGTGGAACTGCTCGAAGTCGTCGACGTTCTCGCCCGTGGAGGCGAACATGATCGGCTTGCCGGTCACCGAGGCCACGGACAGGGCGGCGCCGCCGCGGGCGTCGCCGTCGAGCTTGGACAGGACCACGCCCGTGAAGTCGACGCCCTCGTTGAACGCCTGGGCCGTGTTCACGGCGTCCTGGCCGATCATCGCGTCGATGACGAAGAGGACCTCGTCCGGCTGGACGGCGTCGCGGATGTCGCGGGCCTGGGTCATGAGCGCCTCGTCGATGCCGAGGCGGCCGGCGGTGTCGACGATGACCACGTCGTGCAGCCGCGCGCGGGCCTGCGCCACGCCGTCGCGGGCGACCTGGACGGGGTCGCCCGTGGGGTCGTCGAACTCGGAGGTGGTGCCCGGGTGCGGGGCGAAGACCGGCACCCCGGCGCGCTCGCCGACGACCTGGAGCTGGGTGACCGCGTTGGGGCGCTGCAGGTCCGAGGCCACGAGCAGGGGCCGGTGGCCCTGGCCCTTGAGCCACTTGCCGAGCTTGCCGGCGAGGGTGGTCTTGCCGGCGCCCTGGAGGCCGGCGAGCATGATGATCGTGGGGCCGGTCTTGGCCATCCGGATCCGGCGGGTCTGGCCGCCGAGGATGTTCTGCAGCTCCTCGTTGACGATCTTCACGACCTGCTGGCCGGGGTTCAGCGCCTCGGAGACCTCGAGCCCGAGGGCGCGCTCCTTGACCGCCGCGGTGAACTCGCGCACGACCGGGACGGCGACGTCGGCGTCGAGCAGGGCCCGGCGGATCTCCCGCACGGTGGCGTCGACGTCCGCCTCCGTCAGGCGGCCCTTGCCTTTGAGGTTCTTGAAGGTTGCGGTCAACCGGTCGGACAGTGAATTGAACACGGGTCGAAAGCTGCTTTCGTCGAGGGAGGCGGCCGGTGCGCCGCGGTCTGCGCCGCGGGCCGCGGCCCGGCCCGGTGTGGCGGGTCAGTGTCCAAGGTTAGCAACTCCGGGCGGGCGCGGGCCCGCCGCCGTCACGGTCCGGGGACGACGGCGGCCGGTCCCCTCCCGCGGGAGGGGACCGGCCGCCGGGACAGCAGGGCTCAGAGCGCCGTCTCGTCGCGCTCCCCGGTGCGCACCCGCACGGCCTGGTGCACGTCGGTGACCCACACCTTCCCGTCACCGGCGCGGCCGGTGTTGGCGGAGGAGACGATGACGTCGACGATGTCCGTGGCCTGGTAGTCGTCGACCAGGATCTCGACCCGCACCTTCTCCAGCAGGTCCACCGTGTACTCCGCGCCGCGGTAGACCTCGGTGTGCCCGCGCTGCTGGCCGTAGCCGTGCACGTTCTGGACCGTCATGCCCTGGACTCCGTAGGACTCGAGCGCGGACTTGATGTCCTTGAACTTCTCCGGGCGCACGATCGCGGTGACGAGTTTCATGGAAGAGCTACCTTTCGTGGAAGTGGGAGGCGTCGGGCGTCTGCGCACGGCTCAGCCGCGCACCGGCTCGGAGCGGCCGGGCTCGAAGGTCGTGGCGCCCTCTCCGGCGGCGTGCCGGCCCGGGGTGAAGGAGCCCGTGGCGTCGCCGGCCAGAGCGTAGCCGGACTCGGCGTGCTGGGTGATGTCGATGCCGTCGATCTCGTCGCGCTCGGTGATCCGGAAGCCGATGGTCCTGTCGATCGCGAAGGCGATGACGAAGGTCAGCACGGCGCAGTAGAGCACCGAGACGAGCACCGCGACCACCTGGGTGAGCAGCAGGCCGAAGCCGCCGCCGTAGAACAGGCCCGCGGTGCCCTCGGAGGGCAGCGCCACGAAGCCCAGGGCCACGGTGCCGACGATGCCGGAGACCAGGTGCACGCCGATGACGTCGAGGGAGTCGTCCATGCGCATCCGGTACTTGAGGCCCACGGCGAGCGCCGAGCAGATGCCGGCCACGAAGCCGATCACGATCGCCCAGACCGGGGAGACGTTCGCGCAGGCCGGGGTGATGGCCACGAGCCCGGCCACGGCCCCGGAGGCTGCACCCAGGGACGTGGCGTGCCGGTCGCGGATGCGCTCGGTGAGCAGCCAGCCGAGCATCGCCGCGGCGGGCGCCACGAGGGTGTTGATCCAGATGAGCCCGGCCTGCTCCGCCGTGCCGGCGGCACCGGCGTTGAAGCCGAACCAGCCGAACCACAGGATGGCGGCGCCGAGCATCACGAGCGGCAGGTTGTGCGGGCGCTGGCTCGGGTCCTTGCCGAAGCCCTGGCGGGCGCCGACGATCGTGATCAGGACCAGCGCGGCCACGCCGGCGTTGATGTGCACCACGAGCCCCCCGGCGAAGTCGATGGCCTCGCCGAGGACCGAGCCCACGGCCCCGTCCTCGGTGAGCAGCCCGCCGCCCCAGACCATGTAGGCCAGCGGGGCGTAGACGAGGGTGGCCCAGACGGGCACGAAGACGGCCCAGGCGCCGAACCTGGCGCGGTCGGCGATCGCCCCGGAGATCAGGGCGACCGTGATGATGGCGAAGGTCCCGCCGTAGGCGGCGCCCAGCAGGTCCTCGGTGCCGATGATGTCGGCCAGGGCGAAGGAGGGCACCGGGCTGCCCGTGATCCCGCCCAGCAGCGGGTCCCCGCCGCTCATCGAGTAGCCCCACAGCACCCACACGACCGAGACGAAGGCGATGGAGATGAAGCTCATCATCATCATGTTCAGGACGCCCTTGGCCCGGGTCATCCCGCCGTAGAACAGGGCCAGCCCCGGGGTCATGAAGAAGACCAGGGCTGCCGCGACGATCGTCCACACGTGTCCAGCAGTGATTTCCACGATGTGCACCTCTCTCTCAAGGTTGGTTCGGTCACCGGTGCCACTGGCCCGTTCCCCGCGGGGCCGTCCGGTGCTCACCGTTCCCTTCGAGTGTCCGAGAGAGATGTTTCGTCCGCCCCCGTCCCGGGTTGCGGACATGTTTCGCGCCCGCCGCAACGATGACGTGCGTGTAAATTGCGGCGGGCGCGTGGGGCGTCGGGGGGACGGATCAGTCGAGCAGGGCGTCCACGAAGCTCTCCGGCTCGAAGGGCGCGAGGTCGTCCGGTCCCTCGCCGAGGCCGATGAGCTTGACGGGGACCCCGAGGCTCTTCTGGATGGCCACCACGATGCCGCCCTTGGCGGTGCCGTCGAGCTTGGTGAGGACGATGCCGGTGACGTCGACGGCCTCGGAGAACACCCGGGCCTGCGTCATGCCGTTCTGCCCGGTGGTCGCGTCGATGACGAGCAGGACCTCGTCGATGGCCGCGGCCTTCTCGACCACCCGCTTGATCTTGCCGAGCTGGTCCATCAGGCCGGCCTTGTTCTGCAGCCGCCCGGCGGTGTCGATCATCACGACGTCCACCTCCTGCTCGATGCCGGCGACCACGGAGTCGTAGGCGACGGAGGCCGGGTCGGCGCCCTCGACGTCGGAGCGCACCGTGGGCACCCCCACGCGGGCGCCCCAGGTGGAGAGCTGGTCCGCGGCCGCGGCGCGGAAGGTGTCGGCGGCGCCGAGCAGGACGTCCTTGTCCTCCGCGACGAGCACGCGCGCCAGCTTGCCCACGGTGGTGGTCTTGCCGACCCCGTTGACGCCGACCACGAGGACGACGGCGGGGACCGGACCCTTGCGGGACACGGCCAGCGACCGGTCCATCGTGGGGTCCACGAGCCTGACGAGCTCCTCGCGGAGCATGGCCTTCACGTGGGCGGGGTCGTCGGTGCCCTCCACCTTGACCCGGCGCTGGAGCGACTCCACGAGCTCCGTCGAGGCGTCCGTGCCGAGGTCGGCGAGCAGCAGCGTCTCCTCGACCTCGTCCCACACGTCCTGGTCGATGCGGTCGCGGGAGAGCAGGGCCAGCAGGCCCTTGCCGAGGACGTTGTTGGACCGGGCCAGCCGGCCGCGCAGCCGGGCCATCCGCGACGCCGCCGACTCGGGCCGGTCCAGCTTCCGGCGGGTGTCCGCCGGCGGCGCCGGCGCGGTGCCGGGCTCCAGGTCCCCGGGGGCCTCGACGGGACCTCCCTCGAGGTCGTCGGCGTCCCGGGTGGAGGGGTATCCGCCGCGGGGTGCCCTGGGCCCGCGCAGCAGCACGAGGCCGAGCAGACCGAGGACCACGACGGCGATGAGCACGTATGCGAGAACGGGTATCGAATCCACGCCCCCCACTTTCTCACACTGCTCCCGGCCCCTCCCCCCGGGGGCGGGGAGGTCCCGCGTCCCAGGGGGTCCTAGACTCGACGGGTGCCCGTTCAGCCCTCCGCCCCCGCGCCCGAGCGCGACCGCGTCCCCCAGCAGATCACGGTGCTCATCTCCGCCGCCTTCGTCATCGCGATCGGCTACGGGATCGTGGCGCCCGTGCTCCCCCAGTTCGCCACGACCTTCGGGGTCGGGGTGGCCGCGGCCTCCGCCGTGGTCAGCGTCTTCGCCCTCGCCCGCCTGTTCTTCGCCCCGGTGGGCGGACGGATCCTGAACCGGATCGGCGAGCGGCCCACCTACGTGCTGGGCGTGCTCATCGTGGCGCTGTCCTCGGCGGCCACCGCGTTCGCCCAGACCTACTGGCAGCTGCTGCTGTTCCGGGGCCTCGGCGGGATCGGGTCGGTGATGTTCACGATCTCGGCGATGGGCCTCATCGTGCGGCTGGCCCCGCCGCGGATGCGCGGGCGGGTCTCCGGCTACTACGCCTCGGCGTTCCTGGTGGGCGGGGTGCTGGGACCGGTGGTCGGCGGCCTGCTCGCCGGGCTCGGGATGCAGGCCCCGTTCCTCATCTACGCCGTCGCTCTGCTCGTGGCGGTGGCCGTGGTGCACTTCCGGCTCAAGGACGAGGTCCTCGGCACGGGCAGGGACCGGAGGAACCAGCCGGTGATGACCGTGGCCGAGGCTCGCCGGGTGGGCGCCTACCGCTCCGCGCTCGTCTCCAGCTTCGCCAACGGATGGACCGCCCACGGCATCCGGGTGGCCCTCGTGCCGCTGTTCGCGGTCGCCGTCCTCGGGGCCGGTCCCGCCGTGGCGGGCCTGGCCCTGGCGGTCTACGCGGCGGGCAACGCGCTGACCCTGCCGGTCACCGGCCGGCTGACCGACCGGTTCGGGCGCAAGCCGCTCGTGCTCACCGGGCTCCTGGTCAACGGGGTCGCCACCATGGGCCTCGGCCTGGTCCAGGACGTCCCGTGGTTCGTGGTCCTGTCCCTGGTGGCGGGCATGGGCTCCGGGACGATGAACCCCGGCCAGCAGGCCACCGTGGCCGACGTCATCGGACCGGACCGGGCCGGCGGACCGGTGCTGGCACGGTTCCAGATGAGCTCCGACGCCGGCCAGATCCTCGGTCCCGTGGTGGCCGGCGCGCTCGCCGACGCGGCGGGCTTCGGCTGGGCGTTCGGCGTCTCGGGGGCGCTCGTGCTGGTGGCGGCCGGGGCGTGGCTGCCCGTGCGCGACACCATGGAGCGGCCCGGCGCCGTGGCCGCGCGCCCGGCCGTGCCGTAGCCCTCCGGGGTCAGCGCAGCTCGGCGAGCCGCTGCCCGACCACGGTGGTCACCCCGTCGCCGCGCATGGCGACGCCGTAGAGGGCGTCGGCGATCTCCATGGTCCGCTTCTGGTGCGTGATGATGATCAGCTGGGAGGTCTCCTGCAGCTGGCGGAAGATGCTCAGCAGCCGCCCGAGGTTGCGGTCGTCGAGGGCCGCCTCGACCTCGTCCATGACGTAGAAGGGCGAGGGGCGGGCCTTGAAGATCGCCACCAGCAGCGCCATCGCGGTCAGCGACCGCTCCCCGCCGGAGAGCAGGGACAGCCGCTTGATCTTCTTGCCCGCGGGACGGGCCTCGACGTCGATGCCGGTGCCGAGCATGTCCGTGGGGTCGGTCAGCCGCAGCCGGCCCTCGCCCCCCGGGAAGAGCGTCGCGAAGACGCCCTCGAACTCGCGGGCGGTGTCGGCGTAGGCCTCGGTGAAGACCCGTTCCACGTGCTCGTCCACCTCGCGGAGGATGCTGCGCAGGTCCTGCCGGGAGCGCTTCAGGTCCTCGAGCTGCTCGGCGAGGAAGCGGTGCCGCTCCTCGAGCGCCGCGAACTCCTCCAGCGCCAGCGGGTTCACCCGGCCCAGCGAGGCCAGCTCCTTCTCGGCGCGGCGCAGCCGCTTCTCCTGCTCGGCGCGCACGAAGGGCCCGCCCTCCGCGCCACCGGACAGGGCGTCCCGCCCCCCGCCGGCGTCCTCCGGTCCCGCCGCGTCCGTCCGTGCGGCGGGGTCCGGGATCGGCAGGTGCGGCCCGTAGTGCTCCACGAGCGCGTCCGGGGTGAGCCCCAGCTCCTCGAGGGAGCGCTCCTCCAGTGCCTGGATGCGGGCGCGCTGCTGCGTCCGGGCCAGCTCGTCCCGGTGCACGGAGTCGGTGAGCTCGGCGACCCGGGCGGCGAGCCGGTCGTCGGCGGCCCGCAGCTCCGCGAGCTCCGCGTCCAGCCCGGCGCGCACGGCCTCGGCCCGGTCCCGGTCCCGGGCGGCGGCGGCCACGGACGCCTCGACGTGCAGCAGCATCCGCTCGGCCGCGGTGAGCACGGCCTCGGCGGTGCAGGCCTGGAGCCGGCGGCGCCGCGCCCGGCGCTCGGCCTCCTCCCGCGCCCGGCGCTCGGTGGCGGCGGCCCGTTCCTGGGAGGCGGCGCGGTTGCCCAGGGCGCGGGCCTGCTCCTCGAGGGAGCGCAGGGCCAGCCGGGCCTCGGTCTCGGCGGTGCGGGCGGCCGTGGCGGCGCGGTGCAGCGCGTCGCGGCGGGCGGCGGCCTCCAGCTGGGCGTCCTCGGTGTCCTCCGCGCCGAGGTCCTCGGCGGCCTCGAGCCGCTCGACGACCTCGCGCAGCCGCTGCTGCTCCCCGGCCAGGTGACGGTCCGCGGCCGCGACCTGCTCCCGGGAACGGCCGGTCTCCGCCTCGGCTGACTCCAGCACGGCCCGGACCCGGGCCAGCTCGGAGCCGGTCCGCTCGGCCGCCCGCTCCGCGGAGCGCGCGGCCACCGCGGCCTCCCGGGCGCGCTCGCGGGCGGTCTCGCGCAGCTGCGCGGCCGCGCGCGCCGCGGCCCCGGCACGGTCGAGGGACGCGGCGAGCCGGGTCAGCTCCTGCTCGGCCCGCTCGGCGGCGGCGCGGGTCTCGAGCGTGCCGGCCGCCTCGGCGGCCCCGCCCCAGGCGCTGGCGGCGGTGAACACGTCGCCGTCGCGGGTCACCGCGGTCAGCTCCGGCCGGGCGGCCACGATCCGGGCCGCCGTGGCCGGGTCCTCCGTGAGCACGGTGCCGGCCAGCAGGGCGCGGACCGCGGCCGCGCCGCGGACCGCGCCGTCGTCCCCGGCCGCCGCCCGGGCGCCGGGGACGAGGACCGCGTCGGCGGGCCGGACCCCGGGCAGGTCGGGGACGGCCGGGGCCGGTGCGGCCGGGCCGGGGTCGCCGGCGACGAGGAGGTGGACCCGGCCCACGCCGTGGCCGCGCAGGTCCTCGAACACCGAGACGGCGGCACCGTGGGAGCGCACGGCGAGAGCCTCCGCGAGCGGGCCCAGCGCGGCGGTCACGGCCCGCTCCCAGCCGGGCTCGACGCCCACGAGGTCGGCGACGGCGCCCTGCACGACGTCCGCGTGCCGCTCCCGGACGGCCGCCGAGCCGTCGGGCTGGTGCAGGCCCGCCCGCAGGGTCTCGGCGCGGGCCCGCTGGGCGTCGTGGGCGCGCAGCAGCTCCTGCGCGGCGCCCTCCGCCGCCCGGGCGGCCGAGCGTGCGTCGCCGGCCGCGGCCTCCGCCTCCTCGTGCTCCGCGCGCGCCCGCTCGGCGGCCCCGGCCGCGTCCCGGGCGGCCAGCGCGAGGCCGTCGGCCTCCGTGCCGGCCCGCGCCCGGCGCTCCCCGGCCTCCGCGTGGGTGGCGCGCAGCCGGGCGAGCTCGTTCTCGGCCGCCTCCACCCGGGAGCGGGCCGCCGTGACGGCGCCCGTCAGCCGGGCCAGGCCCTCCCGCCGGTCGGCGGCGGCCCGGAGCAGGCCGGTGGCCTCGGCGTCCTGGGCGCGTGCGGCGGCCTCGGCGTCCTCCCGGTCCTGGATGGCCGCGGCGAGCGCGTCCGTGGCGGCCTCGACCCGGCCCAGGAGCCCCTCCAGCTCCTCCCGGGTGCGGGCGGCCTGGGCCGCGAGCCGCTCCGGGTCCCGGGCCGGCTCGGGCGGCTCGGGACCCGGGCCCAGCAGGCGGCGGCGCTCCGCGGCCAGCGAGGCCAGCGAGCGGTAGCGCTCCTGCACCGCGGTGAGCCGGTACCACGTGTCCCGGGCGGCGTTGAGCGCGGGGGTCGCCTGCGCGGCGCGGGCCTCGACGTCGGCCTGCCGGGCGCGCCCGGCGCCGAGGCCCTGCTCGGCCTCGGCCCGCTGGGCGCGCAGCCGGCGCTCGAGGTCCTCGTCGGCCGCGAGGGACGTGCGCGCCCGGACGAGGTCGTCGGCGAGCAGCCGGGCCCGGGCGTCGCGGACGTCGTGCTGGATCCGCTGGGCACGGCGGGCCACCCGCGCCTGCCGGCCCAGCGGGGTGAGCTGACGGCGGATCTCCGCGGTGAGGTCCTCGAGCCGGTCCAGGTTGGCCTGCATCGACTCGAGCTTGCGCAGCGTGCGCTCCTTGCGGCGGCGGTGCTTCAGGATCCCGGAGGCCTCCTCGACGAAGCCGCGGCGCTCCTCGGGGCTCGCGTGCAGGATGCGGTCGAGCTGGCCCTGTCCCACGATGACGTGCATCTCGCGGCCGAGCCCCGAGTCGGAGAGCAGCTCCTGGATGTCGAGCAGCCGGCAGGCCCGCCCGTTGACGGCGTACTCGGAGCCCCCCGAGCGGAAGAGCGTGCGGGAGATCGTGACCTCGGAGTACTCGATCGGCAGGGCGCCGTCGGCGTTGTCGATGGTCAGCGAGACGTGGGCGCGGCCGAGCGGGGCGCGCCCGGCGGTGCCCGCGAAGATGACGTCCTCCATCCTGCCGCCGCGCAGCGACTTCGCGCCCTGCTCCCCCATCACCCACGAGAGGGCGTCGACCACGTTGGACTTGCCCGAGCCGTTGGGTCCGACGACGGCGGTGACCCCGGGCTCGAACTCGAAGGTGGTGGCCGAGGCGAAGGACTTGAACCCCCGCACGGTCAGGGTCTTCAGGTGCACGGGCGGCCGGTCTCCTGGGGTGGGGAAGCGTCGGGGGTCGCATCCACTGTACTCGGGCGCGCTCCCGGGTCGGCCGCGCCGCCCGCCTTCGCCGCGGCCGGCGGAAAAGGTAAGCCTACAGAGAAACGCCGGGGTCCGAGCACCGGTCCCGGGACCGGCCGGTAGACTGACCGCGACCAGCACGACCTGCCCTCCCCGTGACCGCGCCCCCGGGCCCCGGACGGGGTCGTCGGCGAGCCCCTAACGAAAGCCAGAGACCTTGACCGGTAATTCCACGATCCGTCACCAGAACGCCGCCCTCCTGGCCATCACCAAGGTGGAGGCCGACGAGGTGGTCCCCTCGTCGCGGTCCGACGAGATCCTCGAGGAGACCTTCGCGAGACTCAAGATGCCCAAGGGGCTGCTCCAGCGGCTGGCAGGTGTGAACGAGCGGCGCGAGTGGGCGCCGGGACGGCACTTCTCGGACGGCGCCGTGGAGGCGGGGGTGGCCGCGATGGAGCAGGCCGGCGTCCGCCCGGACCAGGTCGGGCTGCTGATCAACGCCTCGGTGACCCGCGACGGCTACGAGCCCGCGGTCTCCGTGGCCGTCCACCACCGGCTCGGCCTGTCCCCGTCGGCCCTGAACTTCGACGTGACCAACGCCTGCCTGGGCTTCGTCAACGCCCTCACCATCGCCTCGTCGATGATCGACTCCGGCGCGATCGAGTACGCCGTGGTGATCGCCGGGGAGGACCCCACCCCGTGGCACCGCGAGACCTACGAGCGGCTGCAGGCCCCGGACGTCACCCGGGACCAGGTGGTGCGCGAGTTCGCCACGCTGACCCTGGGCTGCGGCGCGGCCGCGGCGGTCGTCGGCCCCACCGGCCGGCACCCCGAGGGGCACCGCATCGCCGGGTCCGTGGCCCGCTCCGCGACCCAGCACCACGGGCTGTGCATCGGCGGCTTCGACGGCATGTACACCGACGCGACCGGCCTGCTCAAGCACGGGGTGGGCCTGCTCGTGGACGCCTGGCACGACGCCCACCGGGACGGCTGGGACTGGACCGACATGGACCGCTACATCGCCCACCAGGTCTCCACGTCCCACACCAACAAGCTGCTCGAGGACGTCGGGATCGACCCGGACCGCTTCCCGGTGACGTTCCCGTTCTGGGGCAACGTGGCGGCCGCCGCCCTGCCGATGACCCTCGCCCTGGAGGCCGAGCAGCTCGAGGCCGGCCACCGCGTCCTCCTCCTGGGCGTCGGCTCCGGGCTGAACTCGACCTACATGGAGATCGACTGGTGATCCCCCGGCGCTGAGCGCCGCCCGACCGCACCCGCCAGACCGCAGCCGACGAGGAGCCCACGACCATGGCACGCAGACGACCGTCCACGACCCCCCAGCACGAAGGGCCGGACGCGGCGCGGCTGCCCATGACGGAGGTGCCCCTGCCCGGGGTGGACCCGGCCTGGTCCCGCACGGTCACGGTCGCCTCCACCGCCCCCGTGGAGCCCGTGCCCGGCCGGCGCCGCCGCTGGCACCTCCTGGACAACGCCGCCTCGCTGGAGGCCGCCGGGCTCACCCCCCGGGGGACGGTGCTCGCCGTGCACGGCAATCCCACCTGGTCCTACCTGTGGCGGGACGTGCTGGCCGCCGGCCTCGACCCCGACAACCCCTGGCGGGTCGTGGCCGTGGACCAGCTCGACATGGGCTTCTCCGAGCGGACCGGGCTCTTCCGCCGCCTCGACGACCGGGTCCGGGACCTGGCCGACCTCACCGCCGCGCTGGGCCTCGACGACGCGACGACGCCGGTGGTGACCCTCGCCCACGACTGGGGCGGGCTCGTCTCCTCCGGCTGGGCGCTGGAGCACCCGGCCGTGCACCGCGGGGTGGTCCTCACCAATACCGCCGTCCACCACGACGGCTCCGAGGAGATCCCCGCCTCCCTGCGCCTGGCGCTGGCCCCGGCCGCCCACGGCCTGCTCACCGAGCGGACCACGGCCTTCCTCGACGTCGCGCTGGCGCTGGCGGACCCGTCGCTGCCCCCGGAGGTCCGGGCGGCCTACCGCGCGCCGTACGCCACGAGCGCCCGGCGCGAGCCGATCCGCAACTTCGTGGCCGACATCCCGGTCCCCGCGGACCACCCCTCCCACGCGCGCTTCGAGCAGATCGCCGCCGGCGTGGCCGGCCTGGACGTCCCCGCCCTGTTCCTGTGGGGCACCGGGGACCCGGTCTTCCAGGAGCGCTACCTCCAGGACCTCGTGCGGCGGATGCCGCACGCCGACGTCCACCGCTACGAGGGCGCCCAGCACCTGCTGCCCGAGGCCCGGGACATCGCCGGCCCGGTCATGGACTGGCTCGCCGACCGCTTCGGGGGCGGCCCCACCCGGCGGGAGCTGCACCTGCAGCGCCGCGCCACGGCCCGGGGCGCCCACGTCCCCTTCGCCGCGGAGCTCGACGAGCGGCGCGCCGACCCCGGCCCGGCCGTGGTCGACATGGCCCCCAGCTCCGCGGCCACGGGGGCGCGGGCCCACGTGGCGCCCGTGCGGGCGAGCCTGAGCTGGGCGGAGCTGGCCGACCGGGTGGACCGCCTCGCCGCCGGGCTGCTCGGCATCGGCGTGCGCCCCGGGGACCGGGTGAACCTCATGGTCCCGCCCGGCTCCGAGCTCACCGCGCTGGTCTACGCCTGCCTGCGCGTCGGCGCCGTCGTCGTCGTGGCGGACACCGGGCTGGGCCCCAAGGGCCTCACCCGGGCGCTCAAGGGCGCCGGACCGGACTGGCTCGTGGGCATCCGCAAGGCCCTGGTGGCCGGACGGGCGCTGGGCTGGCCGGGCACCCGGATCTCCCTGGAGCGCCTCGACCCCGTCTCCCGCCGTGCCCTCGGCGTGGCCCACGACGTCCCCGGCCTGCTGGAGTCCGCGCCCCGCGCGGACCTGCCCGCATCGGACGCCGACGCGGACGCCGTGGTGCTGTTCACCTCCGGGTCCACCGGTCCCGCCAAGGGCGTGGTCTACACCCACCGGCAGCTCTCCGCGATGCGGGACGCCGTGCGCGGGACCTACGACCTGGCCGCCGGCACGGGCCTCGTCGCGGGCTTCGCGCCGTTCGCCCTGCTCGGGCCCGCGATGGGGACCACCTCCGTGACCCCCGACATGGACGTCACCGCGCCGAAGACCCTGACCGCCCGTGCCCTGGCCGACGCCGCGTCGGCGATCCGGGCGACCGCCGTGTTCCTGTCCCCGGCCGCGATCACGAACGTCCTCGCCACCCAGGACGCGCTCGACGAGGGCCGGCGGCAGGCCCTGGCCCGCGTGGAGCTGGTGCTCTCCGCCGGGGCCCCGCTGCCGGAGCCGCTGCTGGAGCGGCTCCAGGCGCTGGTGCCCGCCGCGACGCTGCACACCCCCTACGGCATGACGGAGGGGCTGCCGCTCACGGACGTGACCCTCGGCACGATCCGGCAGGCGGGCCGGGACAGCCGCGCGGCGGGTGCCGCCGTGGCCGGGGCGGGCAACGGCGTGTGCGTGGGCACTGCGGTGCACGGGGCCGAGCTCGGCGTCACCGCCCTGCGCGCGGACGGCGCCCCGGGCGACGAGGTCACCACGGGGCCGGGGGTCACCGGCGAGATCGTCGCCCGCGCCCCGCACGTCAAGGACCGCTACGACCGGCTGTGGGCCACGGAGCACCTCAGCACCCAGCTGCCCGGCTGGCACCGCACCGGGGACGTCGGCCACTTCGACGCCGCCGGCCGGCTGTGGGTGGAGGGCCGTCTCGCCCACGTGATCGTGTCCGCCGGGGGCGTGCTGACGCCCGTCGCCGCCGAGCACGCCGCGCAGGCCGTGCCCGGGGTCGGTCGCGTCGCCGTCGTCGGCGTCGGTCCGGTGGGCCGGCAGGTCCCCGTGGCGGTCGCGGAGACCGTCCCGCCCGCTGCGCGGCCCGGCCCCGCGGACCCCCTGCTGGCGGGCGCCGTGCGGGAGGCCGTGCGGGAGGCCACCGGCATGGACCTGGCGGCCGTGCTCGTGCTCCCGGAGCACCCCACCGACATCCGGCACAACTCCAAGATCGACCGAGCCCTGCTGGCCGGGTGGGCGGACGCCGCCCTGGCCGGAGGAAGGATCAGGAACCCGTGAACGGCAAGCACCGCAAGGACGGCCCGCACGACGACAGGGTCCCCGCCTACGACGCCTCCGTGACGGAGGGCGCCCCGGCGGCCGGCACCGGCAGCCACGGGGTCGAGCGCGGCCCCCGGGAGCTGAGCGGGCAGGGCCGCACGGTGCTCGTCACCGGCGCCTCCGGGATGCTCGGCGAGCACGTGGCCCGGCTGCTGGCCGCCCGGAACTGGACGGTGCGGCTGCTGCAGCGCCGGCACGCCCCCCTGGCCGACCGGTCGGACGTGGAGGAGGTCCTGGGCTCCGTCACGGACCCCGACGCGGTCGCCCGCGCGCTGGAGGGCGTCGACGACGTCGTCCACCTCGCCGCGAAGGTCTCCTTCGCCGGGGACTGGGACGAGTTCGTGATGACCAACGTCACGGGCACCCGCGTGCTCCTGGAGACCGCGAAGCGGGCGGGCGTGGAGAACGTCGTGTTCGTCTCCTCCCCCTCGGTCGCGCACACGGGCGTGTCCATCGTGGGCGAGCCCGCCCGCCCCGCCGACCCCGTGCACGCCCGCGGCAACTACGCCCGGTCCAAGGCCGCGGCGGAGCTGCTCGCGCTCGAGGCGGACGGCCGGCGGCTGCGGGTCACGGCCGTGCGCCCCCACATCGTCTGGGGGCCCGGGGACACCCAGCTGGTCGAGCGCATCGCGGAGCGCGCCGCCCGGGGCCGGATGCCGCTGCTGGACCACGGTGCGGCGCTGATCGACACCACCTACATCGACAACGCCGCCGAGGCGATCGTGCGGGCCCTGGAGCGGATCGAGTGGGCGCACGGGCAGGCGCTCGTGGTCACGAACGGCCAGCCGCGCACCGTGGGCGAGCTGATCTCCGGCTTCTGCCGTGCGGTGGGGGTGCAGCCGCCGACCCGCCGGGTCCCGGGAGCGGTGGCGCGCCTCGCCGGCACCCTGATCGAGAAGGTCTGGGCCGTGCGGCCGGGGACCGACGAGCCGCCGATGACGGCGTTCCTGGCCGAGCAGATGTCCACGGCGCACTGGTTCGACCAGCGGACCACCCGCGAGGTGCTCGACTGGACGCCGGCCGTGACGGTCGAGGAGGGCATGCGGCGGCTCGCCGAGCACTACCGCACGCACCCGCTGGGCGCCCACGACGCCCCGGTGCCCGCCACCGGCTCCACGGCGGCCGACCGGGGGTGAGCCGGCCGGCCCGCCGCGGACCCGGTCAGAACCGGGCGTTGCGGGGCGCGCGCTGGCAGACCGGGCAGCGGTAGGAGGAGCGGTTCATGAACTGCTCGCGCACGATCAGCGCCGTCCGTCCCTCCGCCGCGCACCGGGGGCAGGCCTGCCCGGACCGCCCGTAGGCGTTGAGGGAGCGGGCGAAGTAGCCCGACTCGCCGTTGACGTTGACGTAGAGGGAGTCGAAGCTCGTCCCCCCGGCCGCGAGGGCCCGCTCCATGACCGCCCGGACCGCCTCGAGCACGCGGTGGGTCTCGGGGCGGCGGAGCGTGTCCGTGGGCCGGGCCCAGTGCAGGCGCGCCTGCCACAGCGCCTCGTCGGCGTAGATGTTGCCGATCCCCGAGACGAGGGACTGGTCCAGCAGGGCGCGCTTGAGTCCGGTGCGGCGCCGGCGCAGCCGCTCGTGCAGGCCGTCGGCGTCGAAGGCCGGGTCCAGCGGGTCGCGGGCGATGTGGGCCGCGCGGGCGGGCACGGCGGGCAGCCCGGTGGCGGAGCGCCCGCCGGGGGCCCCGTCGTCGGTGGGCACGAGCCGGTCGAGGAGCATGCCGCCGAAGATCCGCTGGTCCACGAAGCGCAGCTCCGCCGGGGTGCCCGGGCGTTCGGACAGGCCCAGCCGCACCTTGAGGTGCTTCTCCGCGGGGAGCCCGGCGTCCTTGACGAGCAGCTGCCCGCTCATCCCGAGGTGGACGAGCAGGGCCTCCTGCGGCTCGGCCGCGTCCGGTCCGGTCAGGGGCAGCCACAGGAACTTGCCGCGGCGCACGGCGTCGGTGACCACGGCACCGTCGAGCTCGTGGGCGAAGGAGACGGGACCGGCCTCGTGCCGGCGCACGGAACGGGGGTCGAGGACCTGCACGGCCTCGATCCGGCGGCCCACGACCCAGCGCTCGACGCCGCGGCGCACGACCTCGACCTCGGGCAGCTCAGGCACGGCCGGGTCCCGCCCCGGGTCCGGGCGCCGCCACGGGCTCAGGCACCGCCACGGGCGACCAGGGCCGCGTAGGCCTGCGCCGCGGCGGAGCGCTCGGCCTCCTTCTTGGTGGTGCCGGTGCCGGTGCCGTGGTCCTTGCCGCCGACGAGCAGGTGCGCCTCGTAGCGGCGGTCGTGGTCCGGGCCGGTGCCCTCCACGGCGTAGCGGACGGGACCCAGGGCGCGGGCCGCGGCGAGCTCCTGGATCTCGGTCTTCCAGTCCCGGCCCTCGCTCATCACGAAGCCGTCCTCGAGCAGCGGCACGATCAGGCGCAGCACGAACACGCGCGCCGCCTCGAGCCCGGAGCACACGTAGACGGCACCGATCAGCGCCTCCATGGTGTCGGCGAGGATCGAGGCCTTCTCGTGCCCGTTGGTCCGCACCTCGCCCTTGCCCAGGCGGATGTGCGGACCGACGTCGAGGGACCGGGCGAGGTCGGCGAGGGTGCGCGTGCTCACCACGGCCGAGCGGATCTTCGCGAGGTTGCCCTCGGAGTCGTCCGGGTAGCGGTGGAAGATCTCGTCGGTGACCGCCAGGCCCAGCACGGAGTCGCCCAGGAACTCGAGCCGCTCGTTGTGGCCCTGCCCCTCGTGCTCGTACGCGTAGGAGCGGTGGGTCAGCGCAAGACGAAGCGTCCCGGCGTCGATGTCGACGCCGAGACGCTCCAGCAGGTCCTGAGGGTTCGCGGTGGAGTTCACCGTGGTCAGGCGTCGGCCACCTTGCGGCCCTTGTACTCCAGGAACAGCGCGGTGCCCGCGGAGTCGGTCACGACCTTGGCCTGGTGCGGCAGGCTGTAGGTGACCTTGCCGTTCTCGACGGTCTTGACCAGCTTCGGCGCGGTCGCCTTCCACTGGGAACGGCGTGCACGGGTATTCGCACGGGACATTTTCCGCTTGGGAACAGCCACGGCTATCTCTCTTCTCTCGGTTCGGTCGTCTCGGTCGAGGTGTCCTGCTCGAGCAGCCCGGACAGGGCGCTCCAGCGCGGATCGAGCACCTCGTGGTGGTGTCCCTGGTCGTCCTCCAGGCGCGCGCCGCACTGGGCGCACAACCCCTGGCAGTCCTCCCGGCACACCGGTTGGAACGGCAGCTGCGTGATCACTGCGTCCCGAAGCATGGGTTCGAGGTCGATGGTCTCGTCCTGAACTTCATACATCTGGTCGTCCTCGGACTCCTCCCCACCGTCGGTGGTGGCGTCGAAGACGTAGAGCTCCTGCACATCGACGTCCAGATCATAGTCGATCGGGTCGAGGCACCGGCTGCACTCGCCGTGGATGACCACGCCGGTGGTGCCGGAGACCAGGATCCCGTCGTGGACGGATTCCAGCCGGAGGTCGAGGTCGATGTCCGAGCCCTCCGGGGCGCCGATGAGTGCGTTGCCGAAGTCCTTCGGCGCGGGCACAACTTCCTGCAGGCGTCGCATCGTCCCCGGGCGGTGCTCGAGGTCCCTGATACCGATGGTGAGGGGGGCACTGTTCTCGCGGCTGATGACTGACTCCTGGTGAAATTCTGACCGACGGACCATGTTAGCGCGCCCTGCCGCCCGTTCTCAAACGGGACGCGCCCCGGCCCGCGGGCGCGGCGCCGTCCGGCTCAGCCCAGGAGGGCGCGCAGCACGGGCTGCGGCACGAACCCGGAGACGTCCCCGCCGAGGCCGTGGACCTCCTTGACGAGGGTCGAGGACAGGTGCAGGAACCGCGGGTCCCCCGGCAGGAACACCGTCTCGACCGGTGCCAGGTGGCGGTTCATCGTGGCCATGGGCACCTCGTAGGCGTAGTCCTCCCCCGAGCGCAGCCCCTTGACCAGGGCCACCGCGCCGCGGTGCGCGGCGTACTCCGCGAGCAGCCCCCCGCCCATGGGCTCGACGACGACGCCGGCGATGCCCGCGAGGCTCTCCCGTGCCAGGGCCAGCCGCCGGCCGGAGTCGAAGCGGTAGCGCTTGTGCGGGTTGGTGGACACCGCGACCACCACCTCGTCGAAGAGGGCCGCGGCACGCGCGACGACCTCCACGTGGCCGTTGTGGATCGGGTCGAAGGAGCCGGGGCAGATCGCTCGGTGCATGGGCCCCATCCTAGGCACGCCTCCCGGGCACCCCGCCGCGGGACCCTAGACTGGCCGCCATGGATGCCAATGCCGCCGCCGCCCCGCACACGCCCGGCTCCCCCTGGGAGCGCATGGCCCGCGGAGGCGGCCTGCTGACGAGCACCGGGGAGCTGTCCGGGACCGTCTTCGAGGAGATGTCCCGGCTGGCCGCACGGACGGGGGCGGTCAACCTCGGCCAGGGCTTTCCCGACGTCGACGGCCCGCCCGAGATGCTCGAGGCCGCCGCGGCCGCCCTGCGCGGCGGCGGCAACCAGTACTCCCCGGTGGCCGGGGTGCCGCAGCTGCAGGAGGCCGTCGCCGAGCACCAGCGCCGCTTCTACGGGATCGAGCCGGACCCGTCCTCCGGCGTCGTGGTGACCGTGGGCGCCTCCGAGGGCCTGGCGGCGAGCCTGCTCGCGTTCCTGAGCCCCGGCGACGAGGTCGTCACCTTCGAGCCCCACTACGACCTCTACGGCGCCGTGGTGGAGTTCGCCGGCGCGCGGCTGGTCACGGTCCCGCTCGAGCCCCCGCACTTCTCCCCCGATCTCGACCGCCTCGCGGGGGCCTTCGGGCCCCGCACCCGGATGGTGATCCTCAACGACCCGCACAACCCCACCGGCACCGTGTTCGACGACGCGGCCCTCTCCCGGGTGGCCGAGCTCGCCGCGGTGCACGACTGCGTGGTGGTGACCGACGAGGTCTACGAGCACCTGCGCTTCGCCGGCGGCCACCGCCCCCTGGCGGCCCTGCCGGGAGCCTTCGAGCGGACCCTCACGGTCTCCTCGGTGGGCAAGACCTTCTCGGCCACGGGCTGGCGCGTGGGATGGGTCAGCGGGCCGGCGCACCTGGTCGGCCCGGTGCGCGCCACCAAGGCCTACCTCACGCACAGCGCCGCCACTCCCCTGCAGCTCGGGGCGGCCGCGGCCCTGGGACTGCCCGACGCCTTCTACGACCGGCTCACCGGGGACTTCCGTCGGCGCCGCGACGTGCTCGTGCAGGAGCTGGCCCGGGCGGGCGCCGAGCCCTTCGAGCCGCAGGGCACGTTCTTCGTCGTGGCGGACGTCCGCGCCCTGTGCGAACGCCACGGGGTCGGGGACGCCACGGCGCTCGCCCCCGTACTGGCCGAGCGCGCCGGCGTGGTGGGTGTGCCCGTACCGGCCCTCGCCTCGGCCGCGCACCGGGATCTGTACACGACGTGGATGCGCTTCTCCTTCGGCAAGCGCCTGGACCTCCTGGAGGAGGCGGGGCGGCGCCTGGCCCGCTGAGCACCCGGGCGTGCGTCGCACCCGGCCGGCGGGGTGCGCGCCCCCGGACGACCCGACTCCCGGGAACTGCGGGGACCGAGCCGGTCCCCGCACCACGACGACGGCCACCGCTGCCGGAGCAGCGGTGGCCGTCGTCGTGGTGGACGCGGCCCGCTCGCTCAGACGGCCGCCCGGCGGCCCAGGGCCCGGTAGTCGAAGCCGGCGGCGGCCCACCGCCCGGGGTCGAGCACGTTGCGGCCGTCGAGGATCTGCGGGACGGCCACGAGCGGCTCCAGCTGCTCGGGGGTCATCGTCCTGAACTCGGCCCACTCGGTCAGCAGCAGGACGACCTCGGCGCCGGTCACGGCGGCCTCGAGGGAGTCCACGTAGTCCAGGCGCGGGTAGCGCTTGGCGGCGTTGGCGTTGGCCTTGGGGTCGTAGACGGCGACCTCCGCGCCGATCGAGTGCAGCCGGGCGGCGATGTCCAGGGCCGGGGAGTCGCGGACGTCGTCGGAGTCCGGCTTGAAGGCCGCCCCGAGCACGGCCACGTGCTTGCCCACCACGGAGCCGCCGAGCATCTGGGTGACCGTCTCCACGGTGTGGCCGCGGCGGCGGACGTTGATGTCGTCGACCTCGGCGAGGAAGCGCACCGACTGCTCCACGCCCAGCTCCGCGGCCCGCGCCCGCAGGGCCCGGATGTCCTTGGGCAGGCAGCCGCCGCCGAAGCCCACGCCGGCGTTGAGGAACTTGCGCCCGATCCGCTCGTCGAGCCCGATCGCGTCGGCGAGCGTGCGGATGTCCCCGCCGACCGCCTCGGTCAGCTCGGAGAGGGCGTTGATGAAGGAGATCTTCGTGGCCAGGAACGCGTTGGCGGCGACCTTCACGAGCTCGGCGGTCTCGAAGTCGGTGACGATCAGCGGGACGCCCGCCTCCAGCTGCCGGGCGTAGACCCGGCGCATCACGGCCTCCGCGGCCGCGTCCTCGGCGCCCAGCACCATCCGGTCGGGGGTCAGGGTGTCCTCCACGGCGTAGCCCTCGCGGAGGAACTCGGGGTTCCACACCAGCGACACGTCCACCCCGTCGCGGGCGGAGGCCTTCGCGAGGTCGGCGAGCCGGCGGGCGGAGCCCACGGGGACCGTGGACTTGCCCGCGATGACGCAGTCCTTCGTGGCGGCCGCGGCGATCGAGCCGACGGCGGCGTCCACGTAGCGCATGTCCGCCGCGAAGCTCCCGGAGCGCTGCGGCGTGCCGACCCCCACGAAGTGCACGTCGCCGAAGGCCCCGGCCTCCTCGTAGCTGGTCGTGAAGCGCAGGCGCCCGGACTCCACGTGCGTGCGCAGCAGCTCGCCCAGGCCCGGCTCGTGGAAGGGGAGCTCCCCGCGGGACAGGGCGTCGACCTTCTGCGGGTCCACGTCCACGCCCAGGACCTCGAAGCCCATCTCCGCCATCGACGCGGCGTGCGTGGCCCCCAGGTAGCCCGTTCCCAGAACCGTGATCTTCATGGACGTCCTCCGTCTTTCCCGGGCCGCCGGGCCCGTGCTCGATGTTGCCTGTCGCATCTTGTCAGGGCGGGACCGCGCAGCGGCGCAGGTGCTCAGCGCGGCGCGCCGGGCGACGGCGTGGCGTCCGTCTCGGCGAACCACATGGCGGTCTCCCCGTGCCGCCTGTGCTCGAAGCGGCGCAGGCCCTCCGGCCAGGCCGGCTCCGGCGAGCGCGACGAGCGCTCGACCACGACCACCCCGCCCGGCCGCAGCCGGGCCGCGAGGGGCGCCAGGGTGGCGGTGAGCTCCGCCTCGCCCAGCGGATAGGGCGGGTCGGCCAGCACCAGGTCCCACGGCCCCTCGCCGGGATCGGCCAGGTGGCCGGCGACCGTGCCCTGGTGCACCGCCACGACGTCGTCGCGGCCCAGGGCCCGGTGCACCACGGCCGCGTTGGCCCGGCAGACCCGGGCGGCGGGCGCGTGGCGCTCCACCAGGGTCACCTCCGCCGCGCCGCGGCTGGCGGCCTCGCAGCCCAGTGCCCCGGAGCCTGCGAACAGGTCCAGGACCCGGGCGTCGTGGAGCATGCCCCAGGCCTCGAGGCGGGCGAAGAGGGACTCCTTCACCCGGTCGGTGGTGGGGCGGGTGCCCTGGCCCGGCACGGACTGCAGGCGCAGCCCCCCGGCGGCCCCGGCGATGATCCTGCTCATCCGTGTGCTCCTCCCGTCCTCGGCCGCACCGGGCTCAGCCCCGGTCCAGGAACGCCTCGGCGTCGGGGTCGAGGTAGCGTTCGATGGCCTCGGCGAGCTCGGGGTGCTCGTCGAGACCGGGGTCCGCGCCGAGGACGGCGACGGCGTCCCGGCGGGCGCGCTCGATCAGCTCGGCGTCGTCGAGGGCCCGCAGCAGCCGCAGGGTCGAACGGCCTCCCGACTGCGCCGCGCCGAGGATGTCGCCCTCGCGGCGCAGCTCGAGGTCGGCGCGGGCGAGCGCGAAGCCGTCGGTGGAGCCGGCGACCACCTCGATCCGCTCCCGCGAGGGGTGCTCGGCGGGGCGCCGGGTCACCAGCAGGCAGGTCCCGGCGTGCCCGCCGCGCCCGATCCGGCCGCGCAGCTGGTGCAGCTGGGAGATGCCGAACCGGTCGGCGTCCACGATCACCATCAGCGTGGCGTTGGGCACGTCCACGCCCACCTCGACCACGGTGGTGCAGACCAGCAGCTGCACGTCGCCCGACGCGAAGTCCTCCATGAGGCGGGTCTTGCGCACGGCGTCGAGCCGGCCGTGCAGCACCTCGGCGCGCACGCCCTCCAGCACGGGCTGGCGGGCGATCAGCTCGGCCAGCCACGTCACGGAGGCCATCGGCGCGTCGTCCTCCTCGTCCGCGGCGGCCGCCGCGCGGGCGGACTCGGCCAGGGACCCGGCGGGCGGGGGCTCGTCGTCGTCGCCGATCTTGGGCGCGACCACGTAGACCTGCCGGCCCGCGTCGATCTCCTCGCGGGCGCGGCGCCACAGGCGCTGCTCCCAGCCCGGGTGCTCCACGAGCCCCACGGTGTGGGTGGCGATCGGCTGACGCCCGGCCGGGAGCTGGTCGAGCACGGAGACGTCGAGGTCGCCGAAGACGGTCATCGCCACGGTCCGCGGGATGGGCGTCGCGGTCATCACGAGCAGGTGCGGGGGCCGGCCGGCCTTGTCGCGCAGCCGGTCGCGCTGCTCCACGCCGAAGCGGTGCTGCTCGTCCACGACGACGAGCCCGAGGTCGGCGAACTGGACGACCTCCGAGAGCAGCGCGTGGGTGCCGATGACGATCCCGGCCTCCCCGGAGGCGATCTGCAGCAGCGCGCGCTTGCGCGCCGCGGCGCCCATCGACCCGGTGAGCAGCACGACCTGCGTGCCGTCGGGGTCCCCGCCGAGCTGCCCGCCGTGGGCCAGCGGGCCGAGGGAGCGCAGCACGGAGCCGTGGTGCTGGCCCGCGAGCACCTCGGTGGGGGCGAGCAGCGCCGCCTGAGCACCCGAGTCGACGACCTGGAGCATGGCCCGCAGCGCCACCAGCGTCTTGCCGGCGCCGACGTCGCCCTGCAGCAGCCGGTTCATGGGACGGGTGCCGGCCAGCTCCGCCGCGAGCTCCTGCCCCACGGCGCCCTGGCCGGCGGTGAGCTCGAACGGCAGGGCCGCGTCGAACCTCGCCAGCAGCCCGTCCGGGACCCCGGGGCGCGCGGTGGTCGGGTGGGCGGCGAGCTCGACCCGGCGGCGGGCCAGCGCGCACTGGAGCAGGAACGCCTCCTGGTAGCGGAAGCGGCGGCGGGCCTCGCCGTGGGCGCGCGTGTCCCGGGGCCGGTGCACCTGCCAGTAGGCCTCCTCGAGGCCCATCAGCCCCTCCCGCTCCCGGACCTCGTCCGGCAGCGGGTCCGGGACCGCCGCGAAGTCGACGACCGGCAGCAGGGAGTGCACGGCGCGGGCGATCTTGTCCGTGGTCAGCCTGGCGGTGGCCGGGTAGATCGGGATGGGCCGGCCCGCCCGCTCCTGCGCGCTCTCCCCGGCCTCCGGGGCGTCCGGGTCCAGGATCGCGTAGTGCGGGTTCGTCATGGTCACGGCACCGTTGTACAGCCCCACCTTCCCGGAGAACAGGGCGTGCGTGCCGGGGGGCAGGTCCTTGGCCGCGGTCCAGGCGTTGAAGAAGCTCAGCCGCATCGTGCGGCCCGGGGCGGGGTCCCCGTCCTCGAACAGGCGCCGCGGGTCCGAGGAGACGCGGTCGGTGATCACCACGTCCGTGATCGACCCCCGCCGGGCGCGCATCTGGCGGGTCGACGTGGAGACGACCTCGGCCACGATGGTCACCTGCTGGTCGATGCGCAGCTCCGAGAAGGGGGTGAGCTCACCGCGGGGCATGTACCTGCGCGGGAAGTGGTCGAGCAGCTGCCCGATCGTGCTCACGGACAGCTGCCGGGCCAGCTGGTCGGCCGTGGAGCGGCCCAGCAGCCGGGCCAGCGGCTGGTCGAGCTCGGACACCGGGTCGGGGAACGCCCCGCCGCCGTGGGACCGTGCCATCTCAGGCGCGCCTCATCCGTCCGCCTCCGAGAGGGAGGTCACCGTGAGGTTGACGGCCCTGCCGCGGGCGCCGATCACCGCGAGCGCGTCCTCGGGGCGCTCCACGTGCACGTGCACGCGCCACCGGTAGCCGTCCCCCGTCTCCGTCACCGCGCTCATGATCACGCTGGTGCCCACCTCGCTGAGCTCGTGGCGCAGTTCCGCGGCGTCGAGGGGGGACAGCTCCACGGTGCACATCACCTCCACGCCGCCGTGCACGGCGTGGGGGGCGTAGAGGCCCCCCTCCGCCCGTGCGGCGGCGGAGTCGATCAGCTGGTCCAGGGCCGCCTCGTCCCCGGCGTCGTCCCCGCCCACCGTGCGGGCGAGCGCGTCGAAGACGACGAGCATGCCGAGCGCCCCGGCGTCGACCGTGCCGGTCTCGCGCAGGACCTCGAGCTGCTCCGGGGTGGCGAGGACGGCGGCGCGGGCGGCGGCGCTGACCCCGGCCAGGAAGTCCTTCAGCTGCTGGTTGGACCCGTCCTCCACGTCCTGCGGGACCGGGACGGCCGCGACCGCCTCGAGCACCGAGAGCATGGTGCCGGCCACCGGGTCCGAGAGCACGCTCCAGGCCCGCACGTGGCCGTTGTGCAGGGCCAGCCGCACGGACTCGGCGGTCATCCGCGTCTGGCCCTCGAGGGACTGGCCCACGGCGGTGAGGAACACCGAGAAGAGGGTGCCGGAGTTGCCGCGGGCCTCCTCCAGGGCGGCCTGTCCTGCGAGGGAGAGCAGCTCGCCCACGTCGCCGGTCTCCAGCACGCCGGCGGCCTCGGTCGCGGCGCGCACGGTGGCCGCCAGGTTCGTCCCGGTGTCGGAGTCCGCGACGGGGAAGACGTTGAGGGCGTTGAGCACGGGACTGTGGCGGACGAGATCGCGGTGGGCCAGGTCGAGCCACCGCCGCATGACGGCCGCGTTCGATCCGATCCTATGGTTCAAAGTGATCCCATCCTTCACCGACCGGGTGCCCGAGGGCGAGGTGCGGCGCTCGTCCGTCGAGCAGCACCCGGGGGCGGGTGCGGCCGTTCCCCGGGGGCGCGGGCGCACACGAGCCTATCGCACGGAACGGGCCGGGCAGGGGGACGCCCTGTGGGAACACCGCGAGCAGACCGTGGTCCTCCCCGCCGGCGAGCGCCCAGTCGCGGGGGTCCGCCCCGAGCAGCCGGGCGGCCGGTGCCAGGGGCTCGGCCAGCGCGGCCACGGCCACGGCGTCGAGGTCCACCACGACGTCGCTGGCGGCCGCGATCCGGCCGGCGTCGCGCAGCAGCCCGTCGGAGAGGTCGATCATGGCCGTGGCGCCGGCGCGGGCGGCCGCGGGGCCGGCGGGCACGGGGGCGCACGGGCGCAGCTGCGCCTGCGCCAGCGCGTCGAGGAGCTCGTCCTCCCCCGGGCGGTACCGGGGGTCCTCGAGCAGGGCGACGCCGGCGGCGGCGCGACCGGTGCTCCCGGCCAGGGCCACCACGCCGCCCGAGCCCGCGCCGGCGCGGCGCACCGGTTCCCGGCCCTCGAGGTCACCGGTCACGGTCGCCGTGACCGACAGCTCCCGGCCGGCGCCCAGGTCCCCGCCGACCACGGCGCAGTCCCGGGCCCCCATGGCCTCGCAGCCGGCGGCGAGGCCGCGGGCGAAGTCCTGGGGCCAGGAGACGGGGGTCTGCGGCGGCAGGGTCAGCGACACGACGAGGGCGGAGGGCACGGCGCCCATCGCGGCGACGTCGGCGAGGTTCTGCGCCGCGCACTTGACGCCGGTGTCGTAGCCGGTGGTCACCACGCCGCTGGGCCAGGACAGGCGGAAGTCCTGGTCCTGGACCTGGGTGTCGGTGCTGATCACGTACCGGCCGTCCGGGGCCGCGAGCACGGCGCAGTCGTCGCCGGGGCCCAGAAGCACCTGCTCGGCGGGCCGGGCGAGCAGCGGCAGCACGCGCGCGAGCAGCTCCTCCTCCGAGAGCTCGCCGACCGTCGGCGCCGCGGACGGGGCGCGGGTCAGGGGCGGGTCCGCTGGGGGTCGGCTCATGGCGTTCATCCTAACGACGGCCCCGGACGCGGGAACGGCACCGGCCACGGATTACGCTGGGGGCATGCCCCTGCTCCTCCCATCCCGCCCTGCCCGCGCCGTGCTGGCGGCAGGCGCCCTGGCCGCGGTCCTGACGGGCTGCACCCCCGCCGTCACCGTGGACCCCGCCGAGAACGCCACCGACCCCGAGTGCGCCTCGGCGATGGTCGCCATGCCGGAGGTCGTCGGCGAGCACGAGCGGCGCGAGACCACGAGCCAGGCCACCACGGCCTACGGCGATCCCACGGCGGTGGTCGTGCGCTGCGGCGTGAGGCCCCCCGGTCCGACCACGGACCCGTGCTCCTCCGTCAACGAGGTCGACTGGCTGGTCCGCCAGGAGGACGAGGGGACCACGTGGACGGCCACCACGTACGGCCGCGACCCCGCGGTCGAGGTGGTCTTCGACAGCACCGCCGTGGCGTCCTCCACGCTGCTCGTGGAGCTGGGCTCCGCGGTGGAGCGGATCCCCGCCGACCGCCGGTGCCTCGACCTCGAGGACGCCGCCACGGGGCTGTGAGCGCGGCCCGGACGGCCGTCCTCACCGCACGGCGCGGTGGCGCGGGAGGGCGGCGCCCCCGGTGAGGCGGCGCTCCTCCGGCAGCTCGAGGTGCCGGCGGAGCGCTGAGGGTCGTCGATGAACCGGTGCAGCCCCTCGTCGGGCCCGGCCCGGTCGAAGCGGCCGTCCGCGTCGGCGACCCAGCCGTCGAGGGACGCGACCGTGGAGTGGAGCAGCCCGGCCACGTGTCACCCCGGGGTCGTTCCGTTCCGACCACCCCCCGCTCCGGCCCGCCACAGGCACCGGCGCACTGCGACGGGCCGGTCGGCGCACCGGCTGCGCCGACCGCCGGTGCTCGACGGCCACGGCCCCGTCGGGACGATCGGCCGGGCCGGCATCGCACGGCACCTGCCCGCGGACCGCGCCGGGGAGCCCGTCCCCTTCGGCCCAGAGCCGCCCGGGACGCCCTCCGGGTCGTCCCCCGGCCTCGTCGGGACGGACGGTTGTGCCCGGGCCCGCCGGTCGGGCTACCATCGGTGCCTTCACCGGCACGGGCCGCGGCGGAGCGGGAATAGCCCCGTTCGCCGCCGGGTTGTGGCGTGGACACCGCACCCACCGCACCATCCGCAGGAGGAGAGCACCCGTGGCAACCGATTACGACGAGCCCCGTGTCAAGCCGGAGGACGAACCCGCCAACGAGTCGCTCGAGGTGATCCAGGCCCAGCGCAGCGCCAGCACGCAGAGCCCCGCGATCGACGTCGACGACGCGGACACCGCCGAGGGCATCGACCTGCCCGGCGCGGACCTGTCCCAGGAGGAGCTGCTGATCCAGGTGGTGCCCGAGCAGGAGGACGAGTTCACCTGCATGTCCTGCTTCCTGGTCCGCCACCGCAGCCAGCTCGCCCGCGAGACGGACGGCGCGAAGTACTGCCTGGAGTGCGAGAGCTGATCCCCCGCGGCGCCCCGGTCGACGGCTCACCCGTGGCGCCGGGTGCTGACGGGATCCCCGGACACCGCTGACGACGGCCCCGGGAGGAACGGACCGGGGCCCGCCCGTGCCCAGGGCCGCCGTCCCGCCGTTCCTGCGGGTGCGCTCCCGCACGGACCCGAGCACTGTCTCGTCGGCGCCGCCAAGCGGTGGAGTCGTCCCGTCCCTGCGCACCGCGCTGCGCCGTCACCCCGCATCGTCGCCCCGCGCCGTCACCCTGTGCTGTCGCCTCATGTCGTCACGTTGCTGTTCGCCCTTGCTAACGGTGTGATCTGGACCATAGTTAAGTGCACAGCAGTTCTTCGGTCGGGGCCCCGGCTCCGTCGAACGGGTGCACGTCCCGTCCGGGCCGAACGACGAGCAGCACGGCGTGTCCGTCGTGTCCGCGCGGGGGTGCGGAGGCGACACCGAGGGGCCCGTGCCGCGCGCTGGCGGTCCTGGGGTGGGCCCGGACCGACGACGGACGACAGGAGACACAGCGACATGACTGCTACGAGAAAACTGGTGGTCGCCGGTTCCTCGACGACCGTGCTGGTGGGAAGCCTGTTGCTGGGCGCCCCGGCGGCCGTCGCCGCGCCGGCCGACACCCTGCCGGTCGAGGCCGCACCGGCCGTGGCCCCGCTGGTCGGCACCGTGCCCGGCGAGGCCCCGCAGGACGCCGTCGCACCCGCCGGGGCGGACCTCCCCGGGGCGGTACCTCCCGCCCCCGTCGAAGCGCCGGAGCCCGCACCCGCACCCGCGGATCTTTCCGTCGCCGAGCCCGCGGCGGCCACCGGCCAGGTGGCACCGCCCGCACCCGTCGCGCAGGAGCCCGCACCGCTCGAGGCCCCCGCGCCGGGACCCGCGGCCGCGGGCCTCCCCGCCGACGAGTCCGCAGCGGCCGCAGCCCCGGTGGCACCGCCCGCACCCGTCGCGCAGGAGCCCGCACCGCTCGAGCCCCCCGCGCCGGGACCCGCGGCCGCGGGCCTGCCCGCCGGCCCCGCACCGCTCCCGGCCGCCGCCCCGGTGGCACCGGTCGCGCCTGCGGCGCAGGAGATCGTGCCCGCGGGGGGCGTCAACGCGGGTCTGAACGTGGACACCCTCCTCACCGCGGCACCGCTGGAGCAGCCGGCCGGCGCCGGGGTGCTCACCGCGCTGCTCGCGGCGGCGGTGGCCCTTCCCGGTGCGCTCGCGCTCCGGGCCCGTCGGGTCGGGCGCACCCGAGGCTGAGCCGACGGCCCGTGCCGGTGCCGCCCGCGGCGGCACCGGCACGGCGACCACCGCACGAGCGCCGGGAACGGGGGCGCAGCAGCACCCGTCGAGCGGCGCACCGGGGACCGGGACACCGGAGGACAGGACAGCATGACCACGAAGACCCTGCCGGCGCGGCCGCGCCGGGGACCGGGCGGACCCAGGGACCCGCTCGCCCGCCGCGCGGCCGTGGTGACGATCTGCGCCGCCGTGGCCTGGGTGGCGCTCATGAACCAGTGGTTCCTCGCCCAGGAGCTCTTCGGGCACAGCCCACGGGCGGCGTCACCGCTGCACCTGAGCATCGACGCCGTGGGGTTCGAGGCGGACGTCCTGCCGTACAACCCGACGGACGACCAGCTCTCGGAGGCGTCGCTGGTCCCTCCGCAGACCTACAGCGGCTACTGGCTCACTCCGTACGGGATGCCCGGCGCGGGCTCGGCGAACACCACCTACATCGCCGGGCACAGCTACGACAGGATCGACCTGCCGTTCAACAGGCTGAGCGAGCCGGGGCTGGCCGGGGAGCGGCTCGAGGTGGAGACGGTCGACGGGACCCTCGACTACGTGGTCGACTCGGTCACGACCTACGAGAAGGACACGCTCAAGGACAGCGGGATCTGGCAGATCGTGCCCCACCGCATCGTGCTGATCAGCTGCTACACGCAGGACGCGGTCGACAGGAACGTCGTGGTCACCGCCTCCCCCGCCCGGGAGCCCTAGGGCGCCGGCCGGCGGCCCGGGCTCAGCGCAGGCCCACCGGGCGGTCCATCGCCAGGCAGAGCAGCTCGTCGATGAGGCGGGGGTAGTCGAGCCCGGACTCCGCCCACATCCGCGGGTACATGGAGATCGGGGTGAAGCCGGGCATCGTGTTGACCTCGTTGATGACCACCCGGCCCTCGGGGGTGTAGAAGAAGTCGGCGCGGCACAGGCCCTCGCCGTCGAGCGCCTCGAAGGCGGTCACGGCCCCGGCGCGGATCGCGTCGGTCGCCTCCGGGGGCAGGTCGGCGGGGCAGCTGAGCCTCGCGGAGGCCTGGGAGACGTACTTCGCCTCGAAGTCGTAGAACGCGTGCTCGTCGACGATCTCGATCTCGCCCGGCATCGAGGTGCGGGCGGGGTCGGTGCCGCGGCCCTGGAGCACGGCGCACTCGATCTCCCGGCCCACGATCCCGGCCTCGACCACGAGCTTGCGGTCGTGCTCGCGGGCGGCCGCGATGGCGGCGTCCAGCCCCTCGGGCCCGTCCACCTTCGTGATCCCGAAGGAGGACCCGGCGCGGGCCGGCTTCACGAACACCGGGAAGCCGAGGGCGGCGATCCGCTCGCGCACGCCTGCGGGATCGACCGCCCACTGGCGGTCGGTCACCACGGTGTAGGGTCCCACCTCCATGCCGGCGGCCTCGAAGGCGAGCTTCATGAAGTGCTTGTCCATGCCCACCGCGGAGGCGGTCACCCCGCAGCCGACGTAGCGCAGGTCCGCGAGCTCGAGCAGGCCCTGGAGGGTGCCGTCCTCGCCGAAGGGACCGTGCAGCAGGGGCAGGACGACGTCGATGTGCCGGTCGCGGGTCACGGTCTCGCCGCGGGGACCGGCCTGGCGCACGATGAGCTCGCTCTCCCCGACCTTCAGCGGCAGGCTCACGAGCTCCTCGCCCACGGGCAGCTCGGCGATGGGGCTCTCCTCGAGCAGCCGCTCCAGCTCCTCCTGCGGGCAGAGGAACCACTCGCCGGTGGTGGAGATCCCGACGGTCACGACGTCCCACTTCTCCCGGTCGATGGCGCGCAGGACCCCGCGCGCCGTGATGAGGGAGATCGAGTGCTCGCTGGAGCGCCCGCCGAAGAGCACGGCGACGCAGGGGCGGGGGGTCATGGGGCGGTCCCTTCGGATTTGATCTCGCGGCCCAGCAGCAGCGGGGCCAGGTCGTCGACGGTGATGTCCTCGCGCAGGATGGCCGCGACGGCCTCGGTGATGGGCATGTCGACGCCGTGGCGGCGCGCCAGCGCGAGCACGGCCGGGGCGGACCTGATGCCCTCGGCGGTCTGGGTCATCTCCTCCTGCACCTCGGCGAGGGTCTTGCCCAGCCCCAGGAGCCGGCCCGCCGTGCGGTTGCGGGACAGCGGCGAGGAGCAGGTGGCCACGAGGTCGCCCATCCCGGCGAGGCCGGAGAGCGTCTCGAGCCGGCCGCCCAGGGCGAGGGCGAGGCGGGTGGTCTCGGCGAGCCCGCGGGTGATGATCGAGGCCTTGGAGTTCTCCCCGAAGTGGCGGCCGTCGGCGATGCCCACGGACAGGGCGATGACGTTCTTGACCACGCCGCCGATCTCGGTCCCCACCACGTCGGTGTTGGTGTATGGACGGAAGTAGCGGGTCCGGCAGGAGTGCGCCACCCACGTGGCGAGCTCCGTGGTGGGGGCCGCGACGACGGAGGCGGTGGGCTGCTCCTCGGCGATCTCCATGGCCAGGTTCGGCCCGGAGAGCACACAGGTGCGCTCCCGCCAGTGCTCGGGGCCGCGGTCCGTGGCCCGGCCGAGCTCCTCGGCGACCACCTCGCTCATCCGCAGTCCGCTGTCCCGCTCGAGGCCCTTGGCGAGGGAGAGCACCACGGTGTCCGCCCCGAGGTGCTCGGCGACGGCGGCCAGCTGCGAGCGCAGGAACTGGGCGGGCACGGCGAGCACCACGAGCTCGGCCCCGCGCACGGCGGCGGCGAGGTCCCCGGTGATCTCCAGGCGCTCGGGCAGCCGGATGCCGGGCACGTAGCGGTCGTTGACGTGGGTGCGGGCCACGTGGCCCATCGCGGCCGCGTCGCGCCCCCAGAGGACGACGGTGCGCGCGGACGGCTCGTGCCGGGCGTGCGCGTCGGCCCGGGCGCTGTCCGCCAGGACCTTGGCGAAGGTGGTGCCCCAGGACCCGGCGCCGAGCACGGCGATCCTCCGGGGGCCCCCGGCCGGACGGGTCCCGGTGGGCCAGGGATCGGTGGGCGGCGTCACGGGCGGCCTCCTCGGCGGCGGTCCCACAGGGCGGGCGGGGCGTCGGCGCCGCGCAGCGCCGCGAGCTCGCGGGTCAGGGCGTGCATGATCGCGTCGGTGGCGTCCTCGAGCCGGGCGGCGTGGCGCCCCGCGGGGTGGCGGAGGCCGGGGACGTCCTCGCGCCACGGCGTGAGATCCACGGGCCGGCCGATCCGCACGCGCACGTCCTTGCGCGGGAAGAGGCTCACGGCGAGCCGCCCGGAGGACGGCGCGCGGTCCAGGACCTCCTGGTCCCCCCAGTGCGCCAGGGGGACGACCGGGGCCCCGGTGGCCAGGGCCAGCCGGGCGGCGCCCGTGTGCCCGGTCATCGGCCACCGGTCGGGGTCGTGGGTGAGCGTTCCCTCGGGGTAGATCACCACCGCGCCGCCGGAGGCCAGCTCGGCGCGGGCGGCCGCGAGCGCCGTGCCGGCGTCGGCCGAGCCGCGCAGGACGGGCACCTGCCCGGTGGCCCGGAGCACCGGGCCGACCACGGGCGCGCGGAAGAGCGGTTCCTTGGCCAGGAACCGGGGCATGATCCCGTTGTCGTAGAGCGTGATGGCGACCGTCAGCGGGTCGAGCTCGGTGAGGTGGTTGGGCACCACGATGAACCCGCCCTCGGCGGGGAGGTGCTCCGCCCCGGTCCAGCGCAGCCGGGCCACGAGCCGGTAGGCCGGCTTGACGAGCCCCGCCAGCACGCGGAACAGGCGGCGGTTCGACGTGCGGCTCATCGGCGGGCCCGGCTCACTCGCCGTCGAGCTCGAACGACGCCCCGAGCCCCGTCAGCTTGTCGGTGAAGTGCTCGTAGCCGCGCTTGATCAGCTCGACCCCGGTCACGTGGGAGACCCCGTCGGCCGCGAGGGCGGCGATCAGGTGCGAGAAGCCGCCGCGCAGGTCCGGGATGTTGATCTCGGCGGCCCGCAGCGGGGTCGGCCCGGAGATCACGGCCGAGTGGACGAAGTTGCGCTGGCCGAACCGGCACGGGACGGAGCCCAGGCACTCGCGGTGCAGCTGGATCGTGGCGCCCATCCGGTTGAGGGCCCCGGTGAAGCCGAAGCGGTTCTCGTACACCGTCTCGTGGACGATGGACACGCCCTTGGCCTGGGTCAGGGCGACCACGAGCGGCTGCTGCCAGTCGGTCATGAAGCCGGGGTGGACGTCCGTCTCGACGATCAGCGGGTTGAGGTCGCCGCCGGGGTGGTAGAAGCGGATGCCGTCCTCGGTGATGTCCAGGCCCCCGCCGATCTTCCGGAAGGTGTTGAGGAAGGTCATCATGTCGGCCTGCCGGGCACCGGCCACGAAGATGTCGCCGCCGGTGGCGAGCGCGGCCGAGCCCCAGGAGGCCGCCTCGATCCGGTCGGGCATGGCCCGGTGCCGGTAGCCGGTGAGCTCGGGGACGCCCTCGATGCGGATCACGCGGTCGGTCTGGACCGTGATGATCGCGCCCATCTTCTGCAGGATCGCGATCAGGTCCATGATCTCGGGCTCGGTGGCCGCGCCCCGCAGCTCGGTGTGCCCGTTGGCGCGGGTGGCGGTGAGCAGCACCTGCTCGGTGGCGCCGACCGAGGGGTAGGGCAGCTCGACCTTGGCGCCGTGCAGCCCGTGCGGGGCGCTCATCCGGATGCCGGACTCGAGCTTCTCGACCCGGGCCCCGAAGTGGCGCAGCACGTCCAGGTGGTAGTTGATGGGCCGGTCGCCGATCTTGCAGCCGCCGAGGTCGGGGATGAACGCCTCGCCGATGGCGTGGAGGAGCGGTCCGCACAGCAGGATCGGGATCCGGGAGTCCCCCGCGTGGGCGTCGATGTCGGCGTGCCGCGCCGTGGTGACGTTGGACGGGTCCAGGGAGAGCCGGCCGTCCTCACGTCCCACCTCGACCCCGTGCAGGGACAGCAGGTTGGTGACGACCTGGACGTCCTTGATCTCGGGCACGTTCGCCAGGACGGACGGCGTCGACCCCAGGAGGGCCGCCACCATGGCCTTCGGGACGAGGTTCTTGGCACCTCGCACGGTGACCTGACCGGACAGGGGAACTCCGCCCGTGATGTGCAGTGCGCTGCTCATGAACTTCCGATCTGCTGTTGCCGGACCGCTCCCGAGCGGGAGCGGCACCCGTACAGTGTAGGTTCCCCGGCGAGGCGCACCGCACAGGCGGGTGTCGTGCGTGTCCGGGACAGCGCCCGGCCCGGCGGGCCGTGGGGCGCCGCCGGGCCGGGAGAGGGGTGCCGGGAGTTCAGGTGCGGGCGGGCAGCGTCGTGGGCTTGAACGCGGGGCGGCGGGCCTCGTAGACGGTGATGTCCCCCTCGTGCTGGAGGGTCAGCCCGATGTCGTCCAGGCCCTCCATGAGCCGCCAGCGGGTGTAGTCGTCGATCCGGAAGGGCACGGTCACCGTGTCGCAGGTCACCGTGCGGGCCTCGAGGTCCACCTCGATCTCGGTCCCGGGCTGCTCCTCGAGCAGCTTCCACAGCAGCTCGACGTCGGACTGCTCCACCTGTGCGGCCACCAGACCCTGCTTGCCGGAGTTGCCGCGGAAGATGTCCGCGAAGCGCGAGGAGATGACCACGGCGAACCCGTAGTCGCGCAGCGCCCACACGGCGTGCTCGCGAGAGGAGCCGGTGCCGAAGTCGGGCCCGGCCACGAGGACGGAGCCGTGCCGGTAGGGCTCCTGGTTGAGCACGAAGTCCTCGTTCTTGCGCCAGCCGGCGAACAGGGCGTCGTCGAAGCCGGTCTTGGTGATCCGCTTGAGGTAGACGGCGGGGATGATCTGGTCGGTGTCCACGTTGGACTGCTTCAGCGGGACGCCGACGCCCCGGTGCGTGCTGATCTTCTCCATGGGAGGGCCTTCCTGGGCTGCGGGACGGGGGCTCACGCGCCGGCCGGCGCGAGGCCGGTCGGGGCGGTAGTGGGCTCGAGGTCGGACGGGGAGGACAGGGTGCCGCGCACCGCGGTGGCGGCGGCCACGACGGGCGAGACCAGGTGGGTGCGCCCGCCCTTGCCCTGCCGGCCCTCGAAGTTGCGGTTCGACGTCGAGGCGCACCGCTCCCCCGGGGCCAGCTGGTCCGGGTTCATGCCCAGGCACATCGAGCAGCCCGCGAAGCGCCAGTCGGCGCCGAACTGCTTGAACACCTGGTCCAGGCCCTCGGCCTCGGCCTGCAGCCGCACCTTCGCGGAGCCGGGCACCACCATCATCCGCACGTTGGCGGCCTTGCTGCGGCCCTTGACGATCTCGGCCGCGGCCCGCAGGTCCTCGATCCGGGAGTTGGTGCAGGAGCCCAGGAACACGGTGTCCACCGGGATCTCCTTCATGGGGGTGCCGGCGGTGAGGCCCATGTACTCCAGGGCCCGGAGGGCGTTGGCCTTGTCGTTCTCGTCCCCGACGTCCTCGGGGTCGGGGACGGCCTGGGACAGCGGGACGCCCTGGCCGGGGTTGGTGCCCCAGGTGACGAACGGCTCGAGCTCGTCGGCGTCGAGGAGGACCTCGGCGTCGAAGACGGCGTCCTCGTCGGTGCGCAGCGTGCGCCAGTACTCCACCGCGGCGTCCCAGTCGGCGCCCTCGGGAGCGTGGGGACGGCCCTTGACGTACTCGAAGGTCGTCTCGTCCGGGGCGATCATGCCCGCGCGCGCGCCGGCCTCGATGGACATGTTGCAGATGGTCATCCGGGCCTCCATGGACAGCGACCGGATGGCCGAGCCCCGGTACTCCAGGACGTAGCCCTGCCCGCCGCCGGTGCCGATCTTGGCGATGACGGCCAGGATGATGTCCTTCGCGGAGACGCCCGGGCGCAGCGTGCCCTCGACGGTGATCGCCATGGTCCGGAACGGCGCCAGCGGCAGCGTCTGGGTCGCCATGACGTGCTCGACCTCGGAGGTGCCGATGCCGAAGGCCAGGGCGCCGAACGCGCCGTGGGTGGAGGTGTGGGAGTCGCCGCAGACCACGGTCATCCCCGGCTGGGTGAGCCCCAGCTGGGGGCCCACCACGTGCACGATGCCCTGCTCGGCGTCGCCGAGCGGGTGCAGGCGCACGCCGAACTCGGCGCAGTTCGCCCGCAGCGTCTCGATCTGCTTGCGGGAGGTCTCGTCGGCGATGCGGGAGAAGATGTCCTGCGTGGGGGTGTTGTGGTCCTCCGTGGCGATGGTGAGGTCCGGCCGGCGCAGGGGCCGGTCCGCCAGCCGCAGCCCCTCGAAGGCCTGCGGCGAGGTCACCTCGTGCAGCAGGTGCAGGTCGATGTAGAGCAGGTCGGGCCGGCCGTCCTCGCCCTGGCGCACGAGGTGGTCCGCCCAGACCTTCTCGGCCAGGGTGCGCCCGCCCGCGCGCCCGGAGGCCGGGGCGGGAGTCGTGGAGGAGGTGGAGGACTGGTAGTCCGGCATGGCGGATCCTTCCGTGCTGCCTGTGCGAGGTCTTTCCACCATGGTCGCGGGCGGGATTCGGAGGTGGCCAGCTTTCCGGCTTGCTTCTCACATTCTGAGACGTCAGTATCAGAGCATGGACACATCAGGACACATGGACCCGTCGGGCGCTCCCCTGGGCACGCCGCTCGGCGGACAGGGCACCGGCGAGGCCCTGCTGCTGAGCTCCTCCGCCTCCCCCAGCGGGGTGGGGGTCGTGGACAAGGCCTCGATGATCCTCGACGCCCTGGAGGCCGGCCCGGCGTCCCTGGCCCAGCTCGTGAGCGCCACCGGCCTCGCCCGCCCCACCGTGCACCGGCTGGCCGTGGCGCTCGCCCACCACCGGTTCGTGGGCCGGGACATCCAGGGCCGCTTCGTCCTGGGCTCCCGGCTCGTGGAGCTGGCCTCCGCGGCCGGCGAGGACCGGCTCATCGCCGCCGCCGGCCCCGTGCTCGTGAACCTGCGGGACGCCACCGGGGAGTCCGCGCAGATCTTCCGCCGGCAGGGCGACTGGCGCGTGTGCGTGGCCTCCGCCGAGCGGCCGATCGGTCTGCGGGACACGATCCCCGTGGGCACGCAGCTGTCGATGAAGGCCGGCTCGGCCGCGCAGGTGCTGGTCGCGTGGGAGGACCACGACCGGCTGCTCGAGGGCCTGCGCCACGCACGGTTCTCCGCCACGGTGCTGGCCGGGGTGCGGCGCCGGGGCTGGGCGCAGTCGCTGGGCGAGCGGGAACCGGGCATCGCCTCGGTCTCCGCCCCCGTGCGGGGCCCCTCGGGGCGCGTGATCGCGGCGGTGTCGATCTCCGGTCCGATCGAGCGGCTCACCCGCCAGCCCGGGCGCCTGCACGCCGAGGTCGTGGTGCAGGCCGCCCGCCAGCTCACCGAGGCGGTGCGGGCCACCGTCCAGTAGCACCGCGCACCGGCCGGCTGGGCTCAGCCGCGCAGCACGGCGAGCGCCTCCCGGAAGGCGGTGAAGGCCCCGAGCTCCGCCCGCACGGGCTCGACGACGGTGCGCCGCCCCGCCTCGCCCACCGACGCCCGCAGCTTCCGCCGCACGGTGCGCTCGCGCAGCCGGGCGCCGAAGCCCGCGAGGACCCGGCCGGTCAGGGCGAGGAAGAGCCCCGCCACCACCCCGGCGAGCACGAGCAGCGTGGGCACGGGCAGCGGGAACCCCTCGACGTAGGGCGGCGGGGGCACCGGGACCTGGAACCACTCGAGCAGGAACAGTCCCAGCAGCCAGACGAGGCCGGCCACGACGGCGAGCATCGCGATCCACTGCAGCACGTCGAAGACGAACCACCACCAGGAGCTCTTCCGCGCCCGGAAGTCGGTGCCGGCGATGGCCTGGTCGATCGCGTCCGGCAGCCGGGTCTCGTGGGTGCGGGCGGCCTGGCGCACCGACCGGGTCCACGGCTCGGCGGCGCCGGCCGCGGCGTCGTGGGCGAAGGTGCGCACCGCGGAGTCGGCGGCCGCGCGCTGGGCGGCGCCCATCGGCGGCAGCGACGTCCGGTTGACCTCCGGGTTCACGGAGTCCCCGCGGTCCAGGTTGAGCCGCCGCATCGGGTCCTTGCGGAACTTCAGCAGCCACCGGGTGGCGATCCACCCGGTGTGCCCGGTGGCGTGCAGGGCGTAGGACCGCCCGGCGGCGCGGGCGATGCCGGGCACGTTGGCGGCCTGGGCCAGGCCGTCGGTGAGCCTCTCCTGCGCCTGCTCCGTGATCCCGGCGGGCTCGCCCTCGCCGGAGGCCCGCGCGAGCCGTTCGGCGGCGTCGGTGACGTCGGCGTCGAGGCGGGCCCCGGCCGCCGCCCTGGAGTCCGCCACCTGGCGGATCCGGGAGCGCAGCGCCTCGACGCCCTCCCCCGTCACCGCGGAGACGGCCACGGGCTTCGACAGCCCGGTGGTGGGCAGCCCGTCCTGGGCCACGAGCTCGACGAGGGACGCCATCACGGCGGGGACCTCGGCGGCGGGCAGCCGGTCCACCTGGTTCATCACGACCATGGTGACGGCGCCGTGCCGGGCGAGCGGGGCGATGAAGTCCTGGTGGATGATCGCGTCCGCGTACTTCTGCGGGTCCACGACCCACACCACCACGTCGACCATCCCGACCAGCCGCTGCACGATCGTGCGGTGGTGCAGGCTGACCGAGTCGAAGTCCGGCAGGTCCAGCAGGACGAGACCGCCCGGTGCCTCCGGGCCCGGCCCGCCCGCGATCCTCTCCTTGACGCGGCTCCACCGCCCGGCGTCCTCCTGCCCGGTGGGCAGGGGTGTGTCGACCCGGTGGCGCTGGGAGACGTCCAGCCAGTCCAGCAGGGCCTCGCTGCCGGGCTCCCCCCACACCGCGGCCAGCGGCTCGGAGGTGGTGGGCCGGCGGGCGGCGGCGCGGGCGATGTCCCGGCCCACCACGGCGTTGAACAGCGTGGACTTCCCGGAGCCGGTGGCCCCGAAGAAGCCCACCACGGTGTGGTCGGCGGACAGCGAGCGGCGCTCGGCGGCGCGGTCGAGCACGGTGCGGGAGACTGACACGGCCTCGTCGTCCAGCCGCCCCTCGGCGAGGTCCGTGGCGCGGGCGAGCGCGGACAGCCGCTCGGACAGCGTCGGGGTGGGCCGGCGGGAGGGGCTCACCGGTCCTCTCCCAGTGCCCGGCCGGCGGTGCGGATGCGCTCGGCCACGGCCTTCAGCTCGTTCGCCTCCGGGTGCCCGTCCAGGACGTCGAGGCGCCGCAGGAACACGCCCGCCTGCTCGTCCAGCAGGGTGTGGATGCGGGACTCGAGGTTCCGGCGGGCCTCCTCGGCCATCCGCCGCACGGCGTCCTCGCCGAACACGGCCTCGAGCAGCTTGGTGCCCACCACGCCGGAGCCGCCGGCGATGCCGACCTCCAGTCCTGTCAGCCCGCCCGTCATCGAGAACACGCCGATCATCAGGACGACGGTCAGCGCGTTGACGCCGAGCGACATGGCCCGCGCCTTCGTGCGCTTGTCCGCGCCCTCGCGCTGGATCAGCTCCATGAGGTCGCCCTGCCAGGCCCGGACCTGCGCGGCCGCGCGCTCCCGGAAGTCCGGGGGCAGGGAGCCGAGGTCGGAGCCGCCCAGCAGCACCCTGCCGGCAGGCTCGTCCTGCCAGCGGCGCTCCGCGGTCTCGGACGCGCGCGCGGCCTCCTCGACGATGACGGTCTGCAGGCCGGTCTCGATGGCCTCCTCGACCTGGACCTCGGGGGCCGGCTTGCCGCTGAAGAAGGCGGTGACCCGGTCCCGCGCCCGTCCGATGCCGGCCTCGAGGCTGCGGAAGAACTCGCCGGTGCCCACGAAGTCCTGCCAGCGGGCGAGGACCTCGCCGCGCAGCAGGGTGCCGTCCCGGGTCGAGTCGATGACGGCGGCCAGCGCCTCGTCGAAGGCCCGGTCCACGTCGTGGCGCAGCTGCGCCTCGACCCGCTGCTGGGAGAGCACGGCGTCGCCGGCGGCGTCGGTGCGCTCGGCGATGGAGCGCACGGCGCCGCCGAGGGTCCGCCGGGCGATCTCGGAGCGCGAGGCCGCGTCGCGCCCGAGCCCGGCGAGGAAGTCCGCGACGGGGTCGACGACGGAGGGCGGGAGCATGCCGGTCTCGTTGAGCGGCGACTCCGGGACCACGAACACCGGGGCCTCGCCGAGTCCCTGGGCGTCGAGCATCCGGCGGAGGTCCTCCTCGATCTCGGTCTCGAGCCCCGGCGGGACGCGGTCGAGGACCACGGCCACGGTGATGTCCCGCGCGGCGGCCTCGACGAGCAGCCGCCACGGGACGGCGTCCGCGTAGCGGTTGGCGGTCGTGACGAACAGCCAGAGGTCGGCGGCGGCGAGCAGCTGACCGGCGAGCCGGCGGTTCTCGTCGGAGATCGAGTCGACGTCCGGGGCGTCGAGCAGGGCGACCCCCTCGGGGATGCGCGGCTCGGCCAGGAGCACGAGGGCCTGGCCGTCCGCGGTGCCCGGCAGCGCGGAGGGGGACGCCGTGTCCGCGGCGGTCGAGCCGGGCGGGGTGACCTTCCGGGCGTGGATACGGCTCAGGTGCGGGAGCACCCGCTGGGTCGAGAACGCCTCCGCGTCGCGCGGGTGGTGCACCAGGATGGGCTGGCGGGTGGTCGGACGGATCGCCCCGGCGCGGGTCACGGGGTGGCCCACGAGCGCGTTGACCAGGGTGGACTTGCCGGCGCCCGTCGATCCGCCGACCACCGCGAGCAGCGGGGCGTCGAGGGAGCGCACCCGGGGCAGGACGTAGTCGTCCAGCTGGGCGACCGCCCGGTCGATGTCCTCCCGCTCGTGCAGCACGTTGGTCGTGGACAGCGGGAGGCTCGACTCCGAGAGCAGCCCCCGCGCGTCCTCGAGGGCCCTGAGGATCTCTGTCTGATCGGTCACCCGATCATTGTGCCAGTCAGTGTGCTGTGCATCTACGGGCGTCCCACCGGCCTCCGACGCCGTGCCGATCACCCGGGCGACGGCCGGCCGGACCGCACAGCCGCCCACACCGCCGGAGCGGGCGTACGTCGATGCCTCCATGGTCCGCGCCACCGGGGCGCCCCGGGGCATGTTCCCCCGGACGGGTCAGCGGCCCGGCTCCCGCAGGTGGTCCGCCGCGTCGGCGGCGAAGGTCTCCTCGAGGGTCTCGCCCGCGGGAACGAAGTCCTCCCGCAGCTCCAGCCCGAGCTGCTCCGGGGCCCGGCCCAGGCGGCGGGCGCTCCTGCGCACCTGCAGGTGGGGCGGCGCGGTCGCGCAGCTCGAGCGCGCAGGGCAGCTGGTGGGCCAGGGGAAGGTCCGGGTCCTCCTCCTGGAAGTAGTAGGTCTCCCCGTGCTGGGTGAAGTCGATCCGGGCCTCGGCCACGTCGGCGGCCAGCCCGTCCAGCACCCGGGTCGCCGTCACGGGGTGCTCCTGCGCGATCCCGTCCGCGTGGTCGACCTCGTCGGGGAACTTCAGGTCGAGCGCCGGGGAGCGGCGGCGGGACAGGGGCGGACGGATCCGGGTGCACCAGGTCGGGGCCGCCGTGAGCAGGGCGAACCCGGTCGGCGCCTCGAGCGGGGTGGCCGGCCGGATCCAGGGGTCGGTGGCCACGACGTCCTCGAAGCCGAGCGGCACGAGCGTCACCAGGGAGACGTGGAGGGCGCCGACGGCGTCGGGGTAGTCGGCCGGACCCGCCCCGGGCGAGTACGTGAAGCCGCCGGGGACGTGCGGCAGGTGGACCAGCGCCCAGCCCACCCCCTGCAGGAGCACCCACAGGCCGACCACCGTGGTCATCGGCCCCGGGCCCACGGCGGGAGCCGAAACGGTGCCCGGTGCGCCCGGGGATCCGCCGGACGCCCGCCTGCACCCGGCCGCCGAGGGCGCCCGTGCCGCTGGGGTGCAGCAGGCCGTGGTGCATGCCCCAGAGGCCCCTCCAGGACGATCGCGATCCCCCGGCAGCGTCATCAGCACGTCCACGTCGTGGCTCCGTTCCCGCTCGCGCTCCGCCTCCCCCGTGACCCTGTCCGGTGGCAGCGGGTGCGGCCCGGTCTTGCCCCGGGGACCATCAGCAGGGTTACGGTGGGGCCACGCACGGCCCGGCGCGGCACCGCACCTGTCCCGACATCCGCGGAAGGACGCCCATGGACATCGACCTGGTCCTGGCACTGTTCGCCGGAGCCGTGCTGCTGATCCCGGCGTTCTCGACGCTGCTGCAGCGGATCAGCCTCCCCGGCCCCCTGCTCGCCCTGGCGTCCGGGGCGCTGATCGGCCCGTCCGTGCTGGACCGCGTACGGATCGAGGACTCCGGCCCGCTCCCGGGCACGCTGCTCGAACAGGCCGCGCGGATCGCCCTGGCGGTCGGGCCGGCCGGGCTCGCCCTGCGCCTGCCGCACGGCTACTGGCGGCGCGACATCCGCTGGATCAGCGTCGTCATCGGTCTCGGCTTGGCGCAGCACCTCGCCCCCGCCGCTGGCCCTGCTCCTGCTCGGGACCGGCAAGCTGCTGGGCACCGACGCCCTGCCGGCCGCCTTCGTCGGCGTCGCCGTCCTCGGCCCGGTAATCCCCCAGCACGACGAGGCGCAGGTGGACAAGGTCCAGGACGCCGCCGCGCTGCTGCTCCGCCGCCTCGTCGCCCTGTGGACGCCGCGGCCGCTGCTGCGGGACGTGCACGAGCGGCCCGAGACGTTCCTCCTGAGCTGGTTCGGGCCCATCGGCGTCTCCGCCCTGTTCTACGGGACCCTCGCGGAACGGCACACGGGCCACCACGAGATCTTCGTCCACACCACCCTGGCCGTCACCCCGTCGGTGCTGGTCCACGGGCTGTCCACGGCCCCGCTGAGCGCCTGGCTCCAGCACCGGGAGCCCGAGCGCACACAACAGGAGGAGACCACCCCATGAGCGAGTCCCGCACCGTGCCCGTCGCCCGCCCCGGAGGTGGTCGCCGTGTGGTTTGACGGCTGGCCCCAGATCGTGCGCATCGTCCTGGTCGGCGCGGCGGCCTACGCGGCGCTCGTCGTGTGCCTCCGGGTCTCCGGCAAGCGCACGCTCGCGCAGCTCAACGTCTTCGACTTCATCGTGACGGTGGCCCTCGGCTCCACCCTGGCGACCGTCTTCCTGAGCACCGACGTCTCCTGGGCGGAGGGTTTCACCGCGTTCGCCCTGCTGGCCGGGCTGCAGATGCTGGTGGCCTGGGTCTCGACCCGGTGGCCCCGGGCGCGAGGGGTCTTCACCTCCCAGCCGGCCCTGCTGCTCGCGGACGGCGAGATCCGCCACGAAGCCCTGCACCGGAACCGGCTCACCGAGTCGGAGCTGCGCCAGGCGGTGCGGATGCAGGGCACCGGTGACCTCTCACAGGTCCAGGCGGTCGTGCTGGAGACCAACGGCAAGCTCAGCGTGATCACGTCGGGCAGGTACGGCGACGGGTCCGCGCTGGAGGACGTCCGCGGGATCGAGGCCCTGGGCGAGGGCGAGCGGCAGGAGCCCGCGTGACCGAGCGGGTGCGCATCGGGCAGGACGTGCGATGGGCCCCCTCCGGTGGCGCCGGGTTCAGCCCAGGGAGCTGATCAGGTCCGCGCAGGCCTGCTCGCAGCGGCGGCACGCCTCCGCGCAGACCCGGCAGTGCTCGTGCATCCCGGCGTGCTGGGCGCACTCGTCGCCGCAGGCCCTGCACGCCGCCTGGCAGGCCTGGAGCACCGTCCGGGTGAGGTCGGCGTCGTAGCCCGTGTGCCGGGAGAGCACGTTGCCGGTGGTGGCGCAGATGTCCGCGCAGTCCAGGTTGGTGCGGATGCACTTGGTCAGCTCCGCGACCATGTCCTCGGACAGGCACGCGTCCGCGCAGGCCGTGCAGGTCTGGGCGCACTCGAAGCACGCGGCGATGCACTCGGCCAGTTTCTGCTGGTCCACCCCGCCGAGGTCCTTCGGGTAGGTCTCGAGCATCGATGTCACATGGGTCATGGTCTCGCTCCTTCGTCCGGTCGGCGGCCGGACGCGGCCACCCGTCCTGCGGTGCTGGTCCGGGCGCGTGGGGTGCCGCGCCTCACACGATCGACAGTAGCCAGTTCCTCTCGTCGGACGAACCCCGCGGACCCGACGATCCGATGAGGCCCGCGGGCGGCCCGACGGACGGCGTCGGCCCCGCGGCGCGGGGCGCACCACGGGGCCGTGGTCCTCGTCGCCGCGGGCGGAACGGGGCCGCGCGGTCCTACTCGCCGAAGACGGCCTCGGTCACGTGGGTGGGCTTCTCGTACTGCTGCTCCGGGAGGTTGCGCAGGGCCTCGAGGATCGAGTCGTCCGCACCGGAGTCCTGGGCCTTCTGCACGACCTCGTCCTTGCTGACCGGGTAGTCCAGTCCGCTGAGGTGCTTCTGCAGCTCGATGGGGTTGGGCTTGTCGGACATGGGAGCTCCTTGTCGTCGCGAGGTCTCGTCCTGCCGGTGCGACAGGACACGGACAGCTCCAGTCTGTCAGCCTGCTTGCCGTTCGTCAGCCCCCACGGCCGCGCGCACCCCGGATCCGGAGCGATCACGGACCGGTGCGGCCCTCCTGCTCCAGGATGCGCAGCCGCTCGCGGTACTGCTCCTCGGTGAGCTCTCCCCGGGCGTAGCGCTCCAGCAGCCCGTCCCGGGCCCGGCGCAGTCCCAGCCGGGTGCGCGCCCGGCGGCCCCACCGGGTGCCGCCCCCGTAGCGCAGCGCGAACCAGCGCACGAACCGGATCACCGCCCACCCGGCCGTGAGGAGCAGGAGCACCCAGGACACCGCTTCCCAGCCCTGGAAGGGCGTCAGTCCCAGCACGACCACGGTCCCACCGATCCCTCCGACGTCGTCCCCCGCGCCCGGGTGTGCTCCGCCGCGGGGCGGACGATGGCGTGAGGCTACCAGCCGCCCCCGACGTCGTCGCGGGTGAGCACGCGGATCCCGTCGAGGATGGCCTCGTGCACCCGGGGATCGCTCAGGGGCAGGAAGTGCCCGCGGGTCCCGAGCCGGACGTTGCGCGCTCCCTCCAGCCGGCTGCCGCCGGGGATGTGCGGGTCGAAGAGGCCGTAGATGGAGACGATGTCCCGGTTCACCGCCTGGTGCGCGGTCAGCGCGGTCAGCTCCGGGGAGTGCGGCAGGAACACCCGGATCGTGGACAGCGGCAGCAGCCGGGCCAGCTCGGACCCGGAGAACGGGGTGTTGACCGCCACGAGGCCGTGGATGACGGCACTGCTGTTGTGCTGGGCCAGGAGCTGCTTGCCGATCAGCCCGCCCTTGCTGTGCGCCACCAGCACGCACCGCTCGAGGCCCGCCGCGCGCAGGTGCGCGTCGACCAGCTCGGCCATCTCCTCGATGGTGCCGGTGTTGAACTTCAGGTCCTCGACCACGTGGACGTCGTGCCCGTGCTCCCGCAGCAGACCCGCCACGGGCAGCAGGAAGGTCCATGACTCGTAGATCCCGGGGATGAGCACGACCGGAGTCCGGGCCGGGTCCGCCGGGGCGCGGTAGTGCGCGGGGTCCCACCGGCCGAGGAACCCGGCCGCCTGCCACCGGAGGGCGTAGGCGTAGTCCTGCGCCCAGGCGGCGAGGTTCACCCCCACCTCGGTCACCCGGTGCGGGATCACGCCGGCACGTCCGGACCGGGAGCGGGTCGGCAGGCGTCGAGGAAAGGGGCGCATGCTGCGGCGAGCTCCTTCGGGTCGGTGTGCTGGGCGTTGTGCGGGGCGCCGGGGATCTCGAGGAAGCCGGCGTCGGGGGCCTCCCGGGTCAGGCGACGCGCCCAGTCACGCGGCACGATGGGGTCCCGCTCCCCCCGGACGACCAGCCCCGGGGCAGCACAGCCCCGGATGTCCTCCTCGATCCGGTCGGCGAGCATGTACCGGCTCGTGCGGAGGTAGCGGAGCGGGCCCATCCGCGCGTAGTCGCGCATGACCACGGCGTTGGTGGGCAGCGGCTCGCGCAGCGTGTCCCGCAGCAGCCGCCACGCCTGGCACGGCAGGCTGCGGGCCCGCGGGTCCACGGTCGGCCCGATCAGGACGTAGCCGGAGCACAGCCCCGGATGGTCCTTGACCGTGTCCACGACGACCTGGCAGCCCATGGAGTGGCCGACCACGACGGGCGCCGACAGCCCCAGCACGGCGATCGCCCCCGCGACGGTCTCCCCCAGCTCGGGCACCGAGAGGGGACGCCGTGGCCTCGGCGTCGTTCCGTAGCCGGGGAGGTCGAGCGCGTACACGTCGCGGGTAGCGGCCAGCTCGTCCGCGAGGCGCAGCAGATAGGCCCCCGACATCCCGATGCCGTGCACGAGGACCACCGGAGGCAGCGCAGGATCGAAGGTTCCGCGCACGTCCACCGCGTGGGGCCCGACGACGACGCGGCGCCGCCGGAGCACAGGGTGCCGCCGGACCCGCCCGGGCTCCGGCCTCGACGCGGGCCGTCTTGCGGCGGCCCGGCCGGGACCGGGGCGCTCGGCGCTCCCCCCGGGGGCGGTGCCGGCGCTCACCGGTGGGTCGCCTCGAGGGCCGACCGCACGACGTCGTGCGGGTCCTGCCGGGCGGCCCAGGCCTCGCGCTGGCGCCGGGCCCCGGTGCCCTCCCGGAGCACGTCCGCCGCCACACCGGTCACGAAGTCCCGCTCGCCGAGCGCCTCGAGGGCCGGGCGCACGTGCTCGAGGAGCTCGGCCACGACGTCCGCCGCGGGCGCGGGAGCGCCGGAGGCGGGGCTGACCAGCGCTCCGTCGAGCCCCGCGGCGCTGGCCTGCCACGACCATGCGCGCAGCTGCCCCACGCCGGTCCGCGGGGCCGGGATCCCGGCACGCCACTGCCCGGCCGCCGTCTCGACCAGCGCACGGGCGAGGGCCGCCAGCGCCGCGGTGTGCTCGGCCTCGAGGCAGACGTCCGCGATCCGGATCTCCACGGTGGGGTACCGGGCGGAGAGCCGGGCGTCGAAGTAGAGCATGCCGCGGTCCAGGGCCGCCCCGGCGCGGAGCAGGGCCTCGCACCGGCGCTCGTACTCCCCGGCCGTGCCCAGCAGCTCGTCGGGGCCGGCCGTGGGCCAGCGCGTCCACGTCTGGTACCGGTAGCTGCCGTAGCCCGTGTCCTGTCCGTACCAGAACGGTGAGTTCGCGCTGAGTCCCAGCAGCACCGGCAGCCAGCCGCGGATCCGGTCCAGCACGGCGACGCCCTCCTCGGGACCGGAGATCCCCACGTGGACGTGCAGCCCGCAGGTCAGCTGCTCGTCGGCGACCGCGCCGTAGCGCTCGCGGAGCCAGCGGTAGCGGGGACGGGGCACGAGGTGCGGGCGGTTCGGGAAGACCGGTGACGCCAGGGCCACGGCCCGGGCGCCGGCGCGGCGCGCGGCGGCGTCGACCAGGGCCCGGCCCCGGCGGATGACCGCGAGCTGGTCCGCGAGCCCGGTCACCGGAGGCCCCGAGACCTCGACCTGCTCCTGCTGCAGCTCGGTGCTGATCCGGTGCCCGGACGGTTCGGGGGGCCGGTCCTGGCCCCCCACCACGCTGCGGCTCACCGCCACGGGCTCGAGGGTCCCGGCGTCCACGAGGAGCAGCTCCTCCTCCACGCCGAAGGTCCGGCCCGGACCGTCGGTCCCGGCCGGCGCTGGGTGCGGGGGCACGCCGACCACCTCCCTCCGGGGCCTGTCACACGGTGTCGTCGAGCACTTCGGAGCGTAGCACCCGGCTACCGGCGGTCGCAGGGCGCGGCGGAGCCTGGTGCTACGCGCAGGCACCGGCCGGCCCGCCGGGTGAGTGCTCCCGGGACGTCCCGGCGGGAACGGCGCGCGGGGCGACGGGAATCATGCCGGAGCGGCCGGTGCTCGTGCGTGCTGGTGCGCTCCGTGGTGCCTCCTCTTCCCTCACCCCGGCGGTGAGCTGCGGTGCCGGTGCACCTCGACGGCGCCCGTCATGATCGCCTCAGCTCCTCGCAGGCCGAGCCGGGGAACTGCGGGGCGTGGTAGCCCAGCAGGTGCCCGACCATGGGGCTGAAGTACACCACGGGCACGGACAGGGCCGGCGAGACCCAGAACCTGTTCCTGAACATCGCCGCGGAGTGCCCGGCGTGCTCGCCGTGGGTGCGGACGACGTGCTCCTCGTCGACCGCCGAGTGGGCGCGCTCGTGCGGCATGGCCTGTCCGTGGGTGTCCGCGCCGGTGTGGCGGCCGCCGTGGGGGGGCGGCGAGGAAGGCGGCCGCCGCCGCGGCGAGCACGCTCACGAGCACCACGAGCAGCCGGGCGAGCAGGAAGCGGGCGGTCGGCCCGGGCCCGTGCCGGGCCGTCACCGCACCGTCATCCGGCAATCGACGCCGCGAACGGTCGCCACGCAGCGGGCGAGGCCGGGTCGTCCCCGAGCTTGCGCCGCGCATGGGCGACGTGGGCGTTCACGACGTGCTCGTCGCCCCCCCAGGCCGGGTCCCACACCACGTCGATGAGCCGGCGGCGGGACATCGCCTCGCGAGGACGCCGGGCCAGGGCCGCCAGCAGGTCGAACCCGGTGCGGGTGTGGGCCACCCCCCGGCCGGCGTCGTCGGCACGCGCCCCCATGGCCCCGGCCTCCCCCGGCCCGGCCTGCCGGCGGCCCGGATCGGCCCGCACCGGATGGGTCTTCGGCAATTCCTGAGCGGTCGCGCCGGCCCGCCCCGGGAAGCACCGGAGCCGCCCCGGTTTGCGCCGATACCGACAGGCCACTTAGCATTCGAGAGCGCCCGACGGTCAGCAGGCTGACTACTGGGTCGGCCGGATGGCGGGGGGCGCGGCAACCGGCCGTCCCCTGAAGGAGCGCACCACGTGCAGCGCAAGATCTCCGTCCTCATCGAGGTGGACCTCGACGGCCGACACGTCCACGTCCACGTCACCGGCGCCCTGACCACGGTCAACCAGCAGGGCCTGCACCCCGTGCTGCGGCGGGCCCGCACGCTGCTCCCCGCGGCGACGGTCGGCCTGGACCTCACCTGCGTGCGCGAGCTCGACCCCCGGGCCCTGGAGCTGCTCCGCCGGACGGTCGAGCACGAGCCCGGCCTCGACGGTGCCGTGCAGATCCGTGTGCCCCAGGAAGCGCCCGCCGGAGCGGCGGCCACCGCGCTGGCCGCCCGCCGCCGGCTGCGGCACGAGGTCCTGCAGCGCCGCTCGGAGAAGCTGCCCGTTCCGCCGCCCGAGCCGGCGCTGAGCGCGGCCTCCTGACCGGCCTGCCGACCCCGCGCCGCAACGGCGGACCGTCGCCGGGCGCAACGTTGCCGTGACTTGCACCGTCGGGTGCGAAGATTGACGGCAGTGCAGGCATCATCCTGAGCGCGGCCGCACCGGGGGGCCGGGGATGAGGGGCAGAACGGCGGAACGCATGAACGACCACCCCACGAGAGACCGGGCCCCCGAAGCCACCGGCGGGCTCGATCCCCGCCGCTCGGCAGGGCGGGTGGTCGCCGTCGACGCCGCCCGCGGTCTGGCGCTCGTGGGACTCACCGCCGTCCACTTCCTGCCCAGCGCCTACCAGGAGAACAACCGGCCGACGCTGTCGTGGCTGCTCTTCGCCGGGGACTCCGCGGCGCTGTTCGCCCTGCTCGCCGGGGTGGGCCTCGCCTTCGCCTCCGGTGGGCGCCGGCCCCGCCGGGGGCCGGACCTGACGGCCGTCCGCGCGGGGATCGCCGTGCGCGCCCTGCTGATCATGGCGATCGGCCTGACGACCGGCTACCTGATGCCCGCCGAGCCTCCGGCGGTCGGCATCCTGGTCCACTACGGCGCCTTCTTCCTCCTGGCCCTGCCCTTCCTCGGCCTGCGCGCCCGGACACTGCTCGTGTGCTCCGGGGCCTTCCTGCTGCTGGGGCCCCTGCTGATCCACTGGCTGGGCGATCTGGTCCCGGAGCACACCGACCAGAACCCCACCTTCGCGAACCTGTTCACGGAGCCCGCCGCGGTCTTCTGGCAGCTGCTGCTCACCGGCGCGTACCCGGCCGTGACCTACCTGGCCTACCTGCTCGCGGGCCTGGCCGTCGGCCGGCTCAACCTCCAGAACCTGCACGTCCAGGTCCGGCTGCTGGCGGCCGGCCTCGGCCTCGCGGCTCTCGCGAAGCTGCTCTCCTGGGTGCTCCTCTACGGGGCCGACGGCTACAACGTACTGCTGTACAGCATCGAGTCCCTGACCCGGGCCGACCTCGAACACATCATCGTCTTCGGCCCGGACGGAGCCCTGCCGACGAACACCCTGTGGTGGCAGGTGCTCACCGCCCCGCACGTCAACACGCCGTTCTCCGTGGCGTGGAGCCTGGGAGTGAGCCTGGCGGCGCTCGGCGCCCTCCTGCTCCTCGCACGGCAGTCCGGCACGTGGCTGCTCCCCCTGGCCGCCATGGGCGCGATGACCCTCACCCTGTACACGGCGCAGCTGGCCCTGATCTCCACCGAGGTCCACTACGGCAGCCCTCTGCTGTGGTTCGTCGCCTGTCTGGTCGTCTCCGCCCTCGTGGCCCTGGCCTGGCGCCACGCCTTCGGCCGAGGGCCCCTGGAAGGGGTCGTGGCCGCGGCCGCGCACGCCGCCACGCGCGCCGTCGCCGAGCGCGCGAAGCCCCGCCACCCCGGCCCGCCGCGCAAGCCCCTCGGCTGACCCGGCCGCGCCACCTCCCGGTCGGGAAGTCCCGTGCACGCGAGACCCTCCCACGCCGCGGCCGTTCACGCCGGACGCGGAAAGGGACCGCCGGGCGGTCACACGCCGCCCGCGATCCGCTACCGTGACAGCAGCGCCGCCCGGCGCCGGCAGGCGGAGCGCCCGCGTGCCGTGGACCTCAGGAGGAACTATGCCGAAACCCGTCGTCAGCAAGGCCAGCACCGTCTGGAACGGTGATCTCTTCAGCGGCTCGGGCAGCACCAGCCTGGCCGGCTCGGGCCTGGGCCCCTTCGACGTGGACTGGAAGGCCCGCGCGGAGGAGGGACCGGGCTCCCGGACGAGCCCCGAGGAGCTCCTCGCCTCCGCCCACGCGACCTGCTTCGCCATGGCGCTCTCCAACGGCCTGGCACAGAACGACACCCCGCCCGCCCGGCTGGACAGCAGCGCGGAGGTGACCTTCGTGGCGGGCGAGGGCATCACGGGCATCACCCTCACCGTCCGTGCGGAGGTCGAGGGTCTCTCGGCCGAGGACTTCGCCCGCCTGGCCGAGGACGCCAAGGCGAACTGCCCCGTCTCCCAGGCCCTGTCGGTGGACATCGCCCTGGACGCCTCGCTGGCCTGACGGGCCGCCTCCGCCGGGCCGGGCGCGCACCGGCCCGGCGGAGGGCTCACGCCCGGTCGCGCGCCAGGGCTCGGTCGAGGTCCTCGTCCAGCAGGTCGGTGTTGATGGCAGTGCCGGTCTTGAGACCGGCGGCGGCCGCCGCCAGGACCTGGGCGTGCAGGTCCGTCACGTTGCCGGCCACGTACACGCCCTCGACGTTCGTGCCGCCCGTGGGGGCCGACGGCACGCACGTGCCCACGACGTGTCCCTTCTCCTCCTCGTCGGCCGTCTCCAGCCCGAGGGAGTCGATGAGGGCCGAGCGCACCGTGAACCGGGGCACCACGACCACCGCCCGGCACGACAGCAGTTCACCGGAGACGAGCCGCAGCCCGCAGATCCGGTCCTCCTCGAACTCGATCGAGGACACCTCTCCGGTCGCGTGCCCGATGCCGAGGGCCGCCAGCCGCGCGCGCTCCTCGTCGTCCGGGTCCGGCGCCCGGTGCTGGACGAACGTGATGTCGTCGGTCCACTGCCGGAAGAGCTGCGCCTGCTGCACAGCGGTGGGGCCGGTGCCGAGCACGGCCAGCGGCTGGTCCCGCCACTCCCAGCCGTGGCAGTAGGGGCAGTGCAGGACGTCGCGCCCCCACCGCTGCGCCACGCCGGGAACCTCCGGCAGCTCGTCGACGAGTCCGGTGGTGACCAGCAGCCGGCGCGCCCGCACCGACCGGCCGTCGCCGAGGAACACCGTGAAGCGGTCGCCGTCCGCGGCCTCCTCCTCGGCGCGCGCGGAGACCACGGTGCCGTCCACGACGTCGGCCCCGTAGCCGGAGACCTCCGCCCGCCCGTCGGCCAGCAGCGCGCCGGGGGCGTCACCGTCCCTGCCGAGGTAGTTGTGCATGTGCTCGGCGGGATCGTTGCGCGGTGCCCCGGCGTCCACCACCAGGACGGCGCGGCGCGCGCGGGCCAGGCAGAGGGCGGCACCCAGGCCGGCGGGTCCGCCGCCGACGACCACCACGTCGTAGCGGTTGTCCATCATGTCCTCCTTCGTCCGTCCGGCCGGCGCCGCCCCGGTCCGGGTGGTGCGGAGGTGCTCAGCGGGGCTGGGCCGGGTTGAACGGCGTGCCCTGGGACGGCGGGTTGATCGGCGGGCCGGACGTCTCCGGGGAGACCGGGGAGCCCTGGCTGGACCGGGAGACCTCGGGCGCCTCGGAGGGCACCGCTCCGCTGGTGCCCGCGCCCTGGCGGACCGCCTCGAGACGGTTCTCGAGGACCTGGACGACGGGCAGCCGGTTGCCGTGCGCGCGCTCGTAGGCGAGCAGCTGCTGCAGTCCGGACTCGTCGAGGCCGGTGATCTTCGAGCCGAGCACGCCCACGGGCAGGTGGTCGTAGTCGGGCAGCGGGAGGTCGTCGTGCTGAGGGATGTCGTTCACGTCTGCTCCTTCGGCGGTGGGCGCCGGAACCCCGGCGCCGGTCCTGCAGTGTCCTGCCACGGTAACAGGGTGGGAAGAAGAGAGTAAGGGTGCTTCTATCTTTGCCGACGACACCCCGGGAACGGGAGAAGTCCCCCGGACCGGACGGTCCGGGGGACTTCTGCTGGTGACCCCAGCGGGATTCGAACCCGCGTTACCGCCGTGAGAGGGCGGCGTACTAGGCCGCTATACGATGGGGCCGTAGCACGTCCGGCCCGCGGTGACCCGCGACCGGACTCGTACACTGTACCAGCTCCGCGCGGTTTCCCCGAACGGGGTGCCCCGCTCCGGGCGCACGGCGGGCGCCCGGGGACCGGACATGGAAGAACCCCCGGACCATGTGGTCCGGGGGTTCTTCGCGGCGTGACCCCAGCGGGATTCGAACCCGCGTTACCGCCGTGAGAGGGCGGCGTACTAGGCCGCTATACGATGGGGCCCTACTGATCGAGCGATCAGCGCTGGGATACCAGGACTCGAACCTAGAATGACGGTACCAGAAACCGTAGTGTTGCCAATTACACCATATCCCACTGTCGTCGCCGGTTCCTGCGGTTTCCCGCACCGATCGGCGCAACGCAAGAAAACTATACCGGCGTTCAGGCGGGGCGGCAAATCGCGGTCAGCAACAGCTCAGCCGCAGTAGCGCTGCTCCAGCTCGCGGCCCATGCCCCGGCGGGCGGCCACCGCCGCGAGCACCCGGAGCAGCGGCCCGAGCCACCGGTACAGACCCGGCAGGTGGATGTCGGTCCACTGCATGAGCAGGGCCGTGCGGAGCAGGCTCCGGGGCCTGCCGTCGCGGCGCGTGCGCCCGTCGCGGGCGAGCCCGTACAGGGCGGTCAGCCCCTTCTGGTAGCAGGCGGGCGCCGGACGCAGCTCGACGACGAACCGGGCCGGTGCGGCGGCCGGGTTCGTCCACCGGAACAGGTGCTCCTCCGGGACCTCGACCTCGCCCCCGGGCCCGAGGTCCCGCACCACGTGCCCCACCTGGACGCGCAGGGTCCCCTCGAGGACCCGCAGGCGCATCGCGATGCGGCGGTGGTAGTGGGCGAGCACCTCACCGCCGGGGTCGACCTCGACGTGGAGCAGGGCGTGCTCGCCCCCCGTCTCGGCGCCGGTGCGCAGCCAGGTGATCGTGTCCCGCTGCACGGGGTTGCGGTGCTGTGGGCGTCCGGCCCGCAGCGCCGTGATCTGTTCGTCGGTGATCCGCTCGCCGGTCCGGTCCATGGCCATCGCCCCCTGCGTCCAGGCTACGCCGCCGCGCCCGGCCGCGCTCGGACGGCCTGCCCCGGTGACGCCGCCGGCCCGGCCCACCTCGTGCGGTGGGCCGGGCCGGCGGCGTCACCGGTGCGGGAGCTCAGTCCAGCTGGGCGGCGAGCGAGCGGATCCGGGTCAGGGAGGAGTCCTTGCCGAGGATCTCCAGGGACTCGAACAGCGGCGGGGAGATCCGCCGCCCGGACACGGCGGTGCGGACGGGGCCGAAGGCCAACCGGGGCTTGATTCCGAGACCGTCGACGATCGCCTCGCGCAGGGCGGTCTCCAGGCGCGCGGCGCTCCAGTCCTCGAGGGGCTCCAGCGCCCCGAGGGCGGCTCGCAGGACGTCGCCGGCGGAGTCCTTGAGCTGCTTGCGGGCGTCGTCGGCGACCTCGATCCCGTCGTCGGCGGCGAACAGGAACGAGAGCAGCTCGGGGGCCTCGCCCAGCAGGTTCATCCGCTCCTGCACCAGCGGCGCGGCCTCGTCGAGGATCGCGGCCTCCCGCTCGGTGAGGGTCTCCCCCAGCACGCCCGCGGCCTGCAGGTACGGCACCAGGCGGTCGCGGAAGTCCGCGGGCTCGAGCATGCGCACGTGGGTGCCGTTGATCGCCGTGGCCTTCTTGAGGTCGAAGCGGGCCGGGTTCGCCAGGACGTCGTGGACGTCGAAGTGCGTCACGAGCTGCTCCACGGTGAAGACGTCCTCGTCCGCGGACAGGGACCAGCCCAGCAGGGCCAGATAGTTGAGCAGGCCCTCGGGGACGAACCCGCTGTCCCGGAGGTGGAACAGGCTGGACTCCGGGTCCCGCTTGGACAGCTTCTTGTTGCCCTCCCCCATGACGTAGGGCAGGTGACCGTACTCGGGCACGCGCTGCGCGATACCGATCTCGACGAGGACCTGGAACAGGGCGATCTGGCGCGGCGTGGAGGAGAGCAGGTCCTCGCCGCGCAGGACGTGGCTGATCTCCATCAGGGCGTCGTCCACGGGGTTGGTGAGCGTGTAGAGCGGCTGGCCGTTGGCGCGCACCACGACGTAGTCCGGGATGGACCCGGCCTTGAAGACGATCTCGCCGCGGATCATGTCATGGACCACGATGTCCTCGTCCGGCATCCGCAGCCGCAGCACCGGCTCGCGGCCCTCCGCCCGGTGCGCCGCGACCTGCTCGTCGGTGAGGTCGCGGTCGTAGTTGTCGTAGCCCAGCTTGGGGTCGCGGCCGGCGGCGCGGTGGCGGGCCTCGACCTCCTCCGGGGTGGACCAGGCCTCGTAGACCGCCCCGTGCTCCAGCAGCCGGGCGGCGACGTCCCGGTAGAGGTCCAGGCGCTGGGACTGACGGTACGGGGCGTGCGGGCCGCCGGTCTCCACGCCCTCGTCCCAGTCGATGCCGAGCCAGGCCAGTGCCTCGAGGAGCTGCTGGTAGCTCTCCTCCGAGTCCCGCTGGGTGTCGGTGTCCTCGACGCGGAACACCATCGTCCCGCCCGTGTGCCGGGCGTGGGCCCAGTTGAACAGCGCGGTGCGGATGAGCCCCACGTGCGGGGTGCCGGTCGGGGACGGGCAGAAGCGGACCCGCACGGGCGAGGACGTGGCGGTGGCGGTGGCCGGGGGAACGGGCTTTTCGGTCATGGCTCTTTCGGGGAGTCGGTGCGTGCGTGGGTGGGTCGGGGGCCGCGGCGTCAGCGGCGCAGGACGGTGGGCAGGACGCCGATGCCCTCGACCTCCACCTCGATCCGGTCGCCGTCGTCGACGATGCCGACGCCGGCGGGCGTTCCGGTGAGGATCACGTCCCCGGGCAGCAGGGTGAACGCCTGGGAGACGTAGGAGACGAGGAACGGGACGTCGAAGACCATGTCCCGGGTGCTGCCGTCCTGCTTGGTCTCGCCGTTGACGCGGCTGCGCACGGCGAGGGCGGAGGTGTCGAGGTCGGTCTCGATCCAGGGGCCGATCGGGCAGGCGCCGTCGAAGCCCTTGGCGCGGGCCCACTGGTTGTCGGTGCGCTGCACGTCGCGGCCGGTGAGGTCGTTGGCGGCGGTGTAGCCGAAGACCACCTCCGGCACGCGCTCCACGGGCACGTCCTTGCACATGCGCCCGATCACCACGGCGAGCTCCGCCTCGTAGGAGACCTCCTCGGTCCAGGAGGGCAGGGTCACCGGGTCGCCCGGGCCGGCCACGGAGGTGTTGGGCTTGAAGAACAGCATCGGCGAGGTGGGCAGCTCGTTGCCCAGCTCCGCGGCGTGGTCGGCGTAGTTGCGCCCGACGCACACGATCTTGGAGCGCGGGATCACCGGGGCCAGGAGCCGGACGTCGGCGATCCCGTGGCGCTGCCCGGTCGGATGGACCCCGGTGTAGAAGGGATCGCCCGCGAGGACGGTGACCGTCTCGGCGCCGGGCGCGCCCTCGACCGCGCCGAAGTGGATCTCGTTGTCGACGGTGAACCTGGCAATTCGCATGGTTCCAGGCTATCCCACGGTCCGCAGGACGACGCGCGGCCCCCGGCGGTCCGCCGGCGGCCGCGCGATGTCTCAGACCAGGCGGGTGAGCCAGCCGTGCGGGTCCTCGGCGCGGCCGGTCTGGATCTCCAGGAGCTGCCGGCGCAGGTCCATGGTGACCTCGCCCGGCCGGGCGCCCTCGTCCCCGATGGTCTCCTCGGCCGAGACGAGCCGGCCGATCGGGGTGATCACGGCGGCGGTCCCGCACGCGAAGGCCTCGGTGATGGTGCCCGTCCGCCAGCCCTCGCGCCACTCGTCGAGCGTGAAGCGCCGCTCCTGGACGTTCATCCCGCGGTCCTTCGCGAGCTGGATGATCGACTTGCGGGTGACGCCCTCCAGGATCGTGCCGGTGAGCTCGGGGGTCACCAGCGTGTCGCCGCCGTGGACGAAGAACACGTTCATGCCACCGAGCTCCTCGACGGCGTCCCCCCGGTCCCGGTCCAGGAACATGACCTGCTGGCAGCCGTGGGCGTCGCCCTCCATCTGGGCGACCAGCGAGGCCGCGTAGTTGCCGCCGCACTTGGCCGCGCCCGTGCCGCCGCGCCCGGCGCGGGCGTAGTCCCGGGAGAGCCAGATGTCCACGGGCTTCACGGTGCCGCCGAAGTAGTTGCCGGCCGGGGAGGCGATCACCGCGTACAGCGCCTGCCGGGACGGGCGCACGCCGAGGAAGGCCTCGGTCGCGACCATGAACGGGCGCAGGTACAGGGACTCGCCGTCCCCGTCCGGCACCCACTGCTCGTCCACGGCGACGAGCTCCCGCAGGGAGTCCAGGAACAGCTGCTCGGGCAGCTCCGGCAGGGCCAGGCGGCGGGCGGAGCGGTTGAGCCGGGCCGCGTTGGCCTCGGCCCGGAACGTCCACACGGAGCCGTCCGCGTGCCGGTAGGCCTTGAGCCCCTCGAAGATCTCCTGGCCGTAGTGGAGCACCGCGGCGGCCGGGTCCAGGACCAGGGGTCCGTAGGGCTCGATCCGGGGGTCGCTCCAGCGCCCCGTCCCCTTCTCGACGTCCCCGGACCAGTCGATCCTGACCATGTGGTCCGAGAAGCTGGTGCCGAAGCCCGGGGCGGCGAGGATCGCCGCGCGCGCCTCCTCCGGGACCGGGTCCGGGTTGAGGTGGCGGGCGAAGGTGGTGGGCTGAGTGGTCACTGCGTCTCCCTGCGAGGTCGACCCCGTGGCGACCGGCACGCGGGGCGGGCGGATGGTTCCGCGCCCCAGCCTATCCCCGGGGCGCGGGCGGACGGCTCAGGCGAGGGCGGCGAGCACGCCGTCGCCCACCTGCGCCGTGCTGCGGTACTCGTCGCCGTGCGCGGCGAGGTCCTGCTCCACGGCGGCCTCGATCCGGGCGGCCAGCTCGGGGTGGCCGAGGTGCTCGAGCATCATGGCGGTCGCCAGGATGGCCGCGACCGGGTTCGCCAGCTGCTGCCCGGCGATGTCGGGCGCGGAACCGTGGACGGGCTCGAACATCGACGGCGCGGTGCGGTCGGCGTTGATGTTGCCCGCCGGGGCCAGGCCGATGCCCCCGGTCACCGCGCCCGCGAGGTCGGTGAGGATGTCGCCGAAGAGGTTGTCGGTGACGATCACGTCGAAGCGCGCCGGGTCGGTGGTGAGGAAGATGGTCGCGGCGTCCACGTGCAGGTAGTCGACGGTGACCTCCGGGAACTGCGCGCCGATCTCCTCGACCAGCCGGGAGTAGAGCCGGCCGGCGTTGACGAGGACGTTGTGCTTGTGCACCAGGGTGAGCTTCCTGCGCTCGCGCCCGGCGGCCAGCTCGAAGGCGTAGCGCACGAGCCGGCGCACGCCGTGGGCGGTGTTGAGCGAGACCTCGGTGGCGATCTCGGCGTCGGTGCCGGCGCGCAGCCGTCCGCCGTTGCCGGCGTACGGGCCCTCGGTGCCCTCGCGGACCACCACGAAGTCGATCTCGCCGGGCCGGGCGAGCGGGCTCGTGGTGCCGGGGTAGAGCTTGGACGGGCGCAGGTTGACGTAGTGGTCGAGGCTGAAGCGCATCTTCAGCAGCACGTCCCGCTCGATGATGCCCGAGGGCACGCGCTGGTCCCCGGGAGCCGCCCCCACCGCGCCGAAGAGGATCGCGTCGTGGGCACGCAGCTCCTCCAGCGTCTGCTCGGTGAGGGTCTCCCCCGTCTCCAGCCAGTGCTGGGCCCCGAGACCGAAGTGCCGCTTCTCCACAGTGACGCCGGCGGCAGCGGTCACGGCGTCGAGGACCCTCTCCGCCTCGGCCACCACCTCCGGGCCGATGCCGTCGCCGGGGACGACGGCGATCCTGAGGTGGGCGGGGGCTGCTGCGGACGTCGACTCGCTCATGGGCCCAGGATAGGAGCGCGCTGCCCATCCATCCACGAAGCGGACCATCGTCTCACATCGCGGACACCGGAGCGGGTCAGGCCTGCAGCGCCGCCGGCTCCTCGTAGCGCGGGAACACCGGCGCCGGCGCGGGCAGCGGGGTCCCGGCGGCCAGCGGCGAGCCCAGTGCGGTGAACAGCCGGGCCTCGCCCTCGGGCTGGCCGAGCACGTCGAGCAGACGCGCCGCCGCGTCCGGCATCACCGGCTGCACCAGCACCCCGACCGTGCGCACGACCTCGAGCGTCACCCAGAGCACCGTGGCCATCCGCTCGGGGTCGGTCTTGCGCAGCTTCCACGGCTCCCGGGCCGTGAAGTACCGGTTGGTCTCGGCCACCACCCGCCAGATCAGCTCGAGCGCCCGGTGGAACTGCTGCTCGTCGAACTCCGCCCGCACCGGCTCGTAGAGACCGGCCGCGGCGTCGAGCATGGCCCGGTCCTCGGGGGTGAGCTCCCCCGGCACCGGCACCCGGCCCTCGCAGTTCTTCGCGACCATCGACAGCGAGCGCTGGGCCAGATTGCCGAGGTCGTTGGCGAGGTCGGAGTTGATCCGGTTCCTGATCCCGTCGTGGGAGTAGCTGCCGTCCTGCCCGAAGGGCACCTCGCGCAGGAGGAAGAAGCGCAGCTGGTCCAGCCCGTACTCGGCGACCAGGGCGTGCGGGTCGATGACGTTGCCCACGGACTTGGACATCTTCTCGCCCTGGTTGAACAGGAACCCGTGGGCGAAGACGCGCTCGGGCAGGGGCAGCCCGGCGGACATCAGGAAGGCCGGCCAGTACACCGCGTGGAAACGGGCGATGTCCTTGCCGATGACGTGGGCCGCGGCCGGCCAGTACCGGCGGAACAGCTCGGAGTCGGTGTCCGGGAAGCCGGCGCCCGTGAGGTAGTTGGTCAGCGCGTCCACCCACACGTACATCACGTGGTCCGGGTCGCCGGGCACGGGCACGCCCCAGTCGAAGGTGGTGCGGGAGACGGACAGGTCCTCCAGGCCCGAGCGCACGAAGGAGGCGACCTCGTTGCGCCGCGTCTCGGGGTGCACGAAGCCCTGCTGCTCGTAGAGGGCCAGGAGCCGGTCCTGGTAGGCGGAGAGGCGGAAGAAGTAGGACTCCTCCTCCGTCCACGTGACCTCCGTGCCGGTGCCGGACGAGTAGCGCAGGCCGTCCTCGCGCAGCTCGGTCTCGTCCTCGGCGTAGAAGGCCTCGTCGCGCACCGAGTACCAGCCGGCGTACTTGCCGAGGTAGATGTCCCCGGCCTCCTCCATGCGCCGCCAGATGGCCGCCGACGCCGCGTAGTGGTCGGCGTCCGTGGTGCGGATGAAGCGGTCGTAGGAGATGTTCAGGGCGTCGTCCATCTCGCGGAAGCGCGCCGAGTTGCGGTCCGCGAGCTCCCGGGCCGTCAGGCCCGCCTTCTCGGCGGTCTGCTGCATCTTCTGCCCGTGCTCGTCGGTGCCGGTCAGGAAGCGGACGTCGTAGCCGTCCAGCCGCTTGAACCGGGCCATGACGTCGGTGGCGATGACCTCGTAGGCGTGGCCGATGTGCGGGGTGCCGTTGGGGTACGCGATGGCCGTGGTGATGTAGTACGGGGTGCGGTCGGAGGAAGTCACGGTTTCCACTCTACCGACCGCCGGGATGATGCGGTTCCCGGCCCGTGGGTGCCACGATGGGCAGGACAGCCGGCACCGAGCCCCAGGAGGACACCGTGCGCAGCGAGCTCTTCGCCCAGGACAACTTCGAACGCCAGAGCCAGGAGCGGTGGACCCTCCAGTCCCCCCGGATGCTGCGGGTGGGCCTGGGCCCGGACGTGGTCGCCACGAAGGGGGCGATGGTCGCCTACCAGGGCCGGATGGGCTTCCGGCACGAGGGCGCCGGCTCCATCGGCAAGCTCATGAAGAAGGTGCTCAGCAACGAGGACGCCCCCATGATGCGCGTCTCGGGCGAGGGCGAGGTGTTCTTCGCCCGGCAGGCGCGCGACGTGTTCACCGTGCTGCTGGAGGGCGAGGGGATGACGGTCAACAGCTCGTCCCTGCTGGCCTTCGACGACTCCCTGTCCTGGGACATCCGCCGCGTGGGCGGGGCCGGACTGATGGCGGGCGGGCTGTTCAACCTCGAGCTCTCCGGGCACGGCATGCTCGCCCTGTGCTCGGACGGGGCGCCGATGATCCTCGACTGCGCGAGCCAGCCCACGTACGTCGACCCGCAGGCGGCCGTCGCGTGGTCGTCCAACCTCGTGCCGGGGATCCAGAACGACCTGTCGATGGGCTCGCTGCTGCGCGGCGGCTCCGGCGAGTCGTTCCAGCTCGCCTTCTCGGGACCCGGCTTCGTCGTCGTCCAGCCCTCCGAGGGCATCCCCGTGGTGGGGGGGGGGGGGGGGGCGGGCGCGACCCCCCCCCCCCCCCCC
>JAPSHS010000001.1:85145-86780 GCA_031179495.1 Kocuria sp.
CGCACCACGACGGCGCCGGGCCGCCCCCCGGTGGGGAGGCGGCCCGGCGTGGTCGTGCGGAGCGGTCGCGGATCAGCGGGCCGCGGTGCCCTCGACGTAGTCGGCGTCCGGGGAGGTCCAGGCGAAGAGCTTGCGCAGCTCGCGGCCGGTGACCTCGATCTGGTGGGACTCCTCCTTCTCGCGCAGCTTCTTGAACTCGGGCCCGCCCTGGTCCTGGTCCTCGATGAAGCGCTTGGCGAAGGTGCCGTCCTGGATGTCGGCGAGCACGGCCTGCATGTTCTCCTTGACCGTGGGACCGATCACCCGGGGGCCGGAGACGTAGTCGCCGTACTCGGCGGTGTCCGAGATCGACCAGCGCTGCTTGGCGATGCCGCCCTCGACCATGAGGTCGACGATGAGCTTGAGCTCGTGCAGCACCTCGAAGTAGGCGATCTCCGGCTGGTAGCCGGCCTCGGTCAGGGTCTCGAAGCCGTACTGGACCAGGTGGGACACGCCGCCGCACAGCACGGCCTGCTCACCGAAGAGGTCCGACTCGGTCTCCTCGGTGAAGGTGGTCTTGATCACGCCCGCGCGGGTGCCGCCGATGGCCTTGGCGTAGGACAGGCCCAGCTCGAGGGCCGTGCCGGAGGCGTCCTTCTCCACCGCCACGAGGGCGGGCACGGCGCGGCCGGCCTCGAACTCGCGGCGCACGGTGTGGCCCGGGCCCTTGGGGGCGACCATGACGACGTCGACGCCCTCGGGGGCCTCGATGTAGCCGAACCGGATGTTGAAGCCGTGGGCGAAGAACAGCGCGTCGCCCTGCTGGAGGTTCGGGGCGATGGACTCGGCGTAGACGTGGCGCTGGACCTGGTCCGGGGTGAGGATCATGATGACGTCGGCTTCCTCGACGGCGTCGGCGACCGTGAGGACGCGCAGGCCCTCGGCCTCGGCCTTCGCGCGGGACTTCGAGCCCTCCGCGAGGCCGATCCGGACGTCCACGCCGGAGTCGCGCAGGTTCAGCGCGTGGGCGTGGCCCTGGGAGCCGTAGCCGATGACGGCGACGGAGCGGTCCTGGATGATCGACAGGTCGGCGTCGTCGTCGTAGAAGATCTCTGCCATGGGGTTGTCTCCTTGAAGCATGGGTGGGCGCGGCGGCGGCACCGCCGCGAGGTGGTTGGGGTGTCTGTGGGCCGGCGCCCGCGGGCACCGCCGCCCGGGGGCGTCAGTGGCGCAGGGCGCGGTCGCTCATCGACTTGGGACCACGTCCGAGGGCCAGCGTACCGGCCCGGACGATCTCCCGGACGCCGAACGGCTCCAGGATGTCCAGCAGCGCCCGGAGCTTCTCCGGGGCGCCGGTGGCCTCGATGACGAGCGACTCGGTGGAGACGTCGACAACGGTGGCACGGAACAGGTCTGCGGCTTGGGTGACCTGCAGACGGGTCGCGGCGTCGGCGCGGACCTTGACCATGATGTGGTCACGCTGCACCGACGAGTCGGGGACGAGCTCGACGATCTTGATCACGTTGATCAGCTTGTTCAGCTGCTTGGTGACCTGTTCGAGCAGCTCGCCCTCGGCGTCCACCACCACGGTGATGCGGGAGACGCCGTCGAGCTCCGTGGGTCCCACGGCGAGCGAGTCGATGTTGAAGGCGCGGC
>JAPSHS010000396.1 GCA_031179495.1 Kocuria sp.
GACTCGGCCCGCCCGTTGATCAGCCCCAGGCGGGTGAACTTCTCGCGCAGGGTCAGGGTCGCGTTGCGCCCGACCGAGAGGTCCATGACGAGTCCCTGCTTGCGGCGGTCCTCCGGCACGAAGCCGATGCCGGCGCCGATGGCCGCCTTCGGGCTCCCCGGCTTCAGCGGCCGGCCCGCGACCTCGACGGTGCCGGTGTCGTAGGCGTCGATGCCGAACACCGCCCGGGCGACCTCGGTCCGCCCGGACCCCACCAGCCCGGCCAGGGCCACGATCTCCCCGGCGCGGACCTCGAAGCCGATGCCCGCGAACACCCCCCGGCGCTCGAGGTCCCGGACCGTGAGCACGGGCTCGCCGATCTCGGCCTCGAGCTTGGGGAACAGGGCGTCGATGTCACGCCCGACCATGTCCCGCACGATCTCCTCCACCGTGGTCTCCGCGGTGCGGTGCGTGGCGATGTAGCGGCCGTCGCGCATGACGGTGATCCGGTCCGAGAGCGCGAAGACCTCGTCGAACCGGTGGGAGATGAACAGGATCGCCGCCCCGCCCTCCCGCAGGGCGCGGGCCACGGTGAACAGGCGGTCCACCTCGCGGCCCGAGAGCGCCGCGGTGGGCTCGTCCATCACCAGCACCCGGGCGTCGAGGGAGATCGCCTTGGCGATCTCGATGATCTGCTGGTCCGCGATGGACAGCCCCTCGGCCGTACGGGCCGGGTCCAGCTCCACGCCGAGGCGGTCGAACAGCCCCGCCGCGTCCCGGCGCATCCGGCCGTGGTCCACGAGGCCGAGCCGGTTCCGGGGCTGACGGCCGATGTAGATGTTCTCGGCCACCGACAGGTCGGGGAACAGCGTGGGCTCCTGGTAGATCACCGAGATGCCGGCCGCCTTGCTGTCGGACACGGTCCGGAAGGACACCGGTGCTCCGGCCACCGAGAACTCGCCGGCGTCCGGGGCGTGCACCCCCGCCAGGATCTTCACCAGCGTGGACTTGCCGGCGCCGTTCTCCCCGCACAGTGCGTGGATCTCGCCGGCCCGGAGCTCGACGGTGCCGTCCGCGAGGGCGACGACCGGCCCGAAGGTCTTCAGCGCCCCCTGCAGCGACAGAACAGGGAGGCCCCTCGGGTGGGCTGCAGCGTCCATGGTGTGCCCCTTTGCGGAGAAGGCTCGGTCGTCGACTGAATGAATCGTTTCAATCAACCTGTGAGCCAGATCATATGCACCCCCCGAAAACGGCGTCAACAGCTGCTCGGACAAGTCCCCACTTGTGTTGATCCGTTTCAATCCCAGGGAGTACCGTGAGGAGCCTGTCCGTGCGGAGGAGGAGGGCGCCGTGATGAACGTCGGGGTCAAGGACGTCGCGCAGCTGGCCGGTGTCTCGATCGGCACCGTGTCCAACGTGCTCAACCACCCGGAACGGGTGTCGGCGGCCACCCGTGAGCGGGTGAACAGCGCGATCGAGAAGCTGGGCTTCGTGCGCAACGCCGCGGCCAGCCAGTTGCGGGCCGGGCTGAGCCGCAGCGTGGGCCTGGTCGTGCTCAACGCCTCCAACCCCTTCTTCACCGAGCTGGCCAGAGGCGCCGAGGACCACGCCTCGTCGCAGAACATCAGCGTGCTGGTCGGCAACAGCGGGGAGGACCCCCGGCGGGAGGCGGACTACCTGGACCTCTTCGAGGAGCAGCGGGTGCGGGGCGTGCTGCTCTCGCCCGTCGGCGACGTCTCGGCGCGGCTGACCAGGCT
>JAPSHS010000397.1 GCA_031179495.1 Kocuria sp.
GTGTTGAGGCCGGGCACGTAGACGTGGTCCCACTCGAGGCCCTTGGACGAGTGCACCGTGACCAGCTGCACGGCGTCGTGCCGGGTGCGGTCGGGACCCGGCTCGAGCCCGTTCTCCTCCGCCAGCGTGACGTCGAGCCAGGCGAGGAACGCCGAGACGTCACCGGTCGCGGAGGACGCCGTGAAGGCCTGCGCCGCCTCCTGGAAGGCGTCCAGGTTCCGCCGCGCCCGGTGGGACGACCGGTGAGGGTGCGCCGCCACCTCGACGTCGAGGCCGAGGACCGTCTCGATCTCGTGCAGCAGGCTCGGCAGGTCGTCGGAGAGGTAGGAGCGCAGGTGCTCCAGCTCGGCCCGCAGCTCGGTCAGCCGCGCCCGCGCGGTCCCGGACAGGGACCGGGCCTGGGCGGACGTCCAGCCGGGACGCGGGAGGGTCTCGATCGCCTCGATCAGCGACGCGTGGTCGGAGAGGTCGGGCTCGACCAGGGCCTCGTCCTCGGCCTCCTCCGGGGTCACCGGGCTCTCCAGGTCCTCGGGCCGGCCCGCCTGCGCGGCCTCGGTGCGGCGCCGCTCCAGGTGCGACGCCCAGTCGGAGAGCGCCATGAGGTCCCGGGTCCCGATCCGCCACCGGGCCCCCGCGAGCAGGCGCACGAGAGCGTCCGAACGGCCGGGGTCGTCCAGCACCCGCAGGGTCGCGACGACGTCGGAGACCTCCGGGGTGCTGAGCAGCCCGCCGAGGCCCACGACCTCGTAGGGGATCCCGCGGGCGGCCAGCTCCCGGCGCACGGGCTCGATCTGTGCGCGCTTGCGGCAGAGCACCGCCATGGTGGGCATCTGGTCCTCCGGCTCCCCGCGGTGCTCCTCGCGGCGGGCGAGCACCTGCTCGGCGAGGGCGGCCGCCTCCTCGACGTCGGTGGCGTACCGGCTGAGCCGGACGTGGCCGGTGCCGGCCCCGGGCCGGGGCGTGAGCTCGGGGACGGTCAGGGAGGAGGCCCCCCGCGCCCACGCCGGCAGCGTCCGCAGGGGGGCGGCCAGGGTGTTGGCGACGTCGAGGATGCTCGCGTCGTTGCGCCACGCGGTGGTGAGGAAGCTCGGTTGCCCGTCCTCCCCGGGTGCGACCGGGAAGGAGTCGTGGAAGCCGAACAGCTGCCCGGCCGAGGCCCCGCGGAACCCGTAGATCGACTGCTGGGGGTCGCCCACGGCCATCACGGAGTGGCCGTGCCCGAACAGGGCGGCGAAGAGCCGCAGCTGGGCGTGCGAGGTGTCCTGGAACTCGTCGAGGAGCACCACGCGGTGCTGTTCCCGCTCCGTCCGGCGGGCGGCCGGGTCCTGCTCGGCCAGCCGGGCGGCGGCCGAGAGCAGGTCCCCGAAGTCCATGGCCTGGGCCTCCTCCTTGCGCCGGGCGAAGTCGGCCACGAGCTCGGCGAGGACCCACGCGGTGCGCTGGTTCTCCTCGACCCTCTTCAGCTGCGCGCCGAGGGTCTTCTTCCGCCGGCCCGGTGGTGTGGTGGCGAGCTCGCCGAGCAGCTGCGCCGCGAAGCGCTCCACCGCCTCCGGTGCCACGAGGTGCTCCGCGCACGCCGAGGCGAGGTCGAGGACCGCGCGGACCATCGTGGACTTCGCGGGCATGGCCTCGAGGAGCTCCCCGGTCCAGGCCTCCACGGTCTGCGCGGCGATCTGCCACGTCCGGGCCTGGCCCAGCAGCGTGGTGTCCGGCTCGATGCCGATCCGCAGCCCGT
>JAPSHS010000398.1 GCA_031179495.1 Kocuria sp.
GGTGGTGTAAGAGACCACCAGCGCGCCGGGTGACCGGCGCGGCTCGGTAAACCCCATCCGGAGCAAGGCCAGACAGGGTGCGCCCGAGGGCTGCTCGCCCGAGCACCCGGGTAGGCCGCTGGAGCCCACCGGCAACGGTGGGCGTAGATGGATGGTCACCAGCACGGCGCGGGCGACCGGCCGTGTGCACAGAACCCGGCTTACAGGCCGGCCTGTCCCTCCCGCTCTTCCCCTGTGCGCCGGGGCCGCACCGGCGGATGCTGCGCCGCGCCCGGCGTCAGCCGCGGACCAGGAGCACCCCGCACTCGGGGCACGTCAGGACCTCGTCGGGTCCCGCGGCCCGGAACGCGGCGGCGTCCGTGGGGCTCAGCGCCGTCCCGCACGACCCGCACGCGGTGCCGCGCAGCGCCGCGGCCGCCGGGCGCTCGGTGCCGCGGCCGGTGCGGATCCTCTCGTACCGGGCGACCAGGGCGGGGGCGCCCACGGCCTGCGCCACGGCCGGACGGGTGGCCGCGAGCTCCTCGCGCTCCGCCGTCAGGATCCTCCCCTCCTCGTCCCGGGCCGCCACGCGCCGGCGGGCGTCGGCGTCCGCCTGCTTGAGCCGCGGCGTGATGCGGGCGCGGTGGGCGGCGGCGTCGTCGAGCTCCTGCATGAGCTCGAGCTCCGCCTCCTCCGCCTCGGCGAGCTGGCGGGTGCGGGTGTCGATCTCGTGCTGCAGGCCCATGAGGTCCTTCGCGGTCCCGCCCTGCTCGAGTCGCTTCCGGTCCTTCTCGATGGAGGCCTGGACGCGGGCCACCTTCTCCTCCGCCGCGGCCAGGCGCTCGCGGATCCCCTGCTCGCCGGCGTCCAGCTCCTTGGCGGCCGCGATCGCCCGGGCCCGCAGCTGCAGCGCGGCGGCGACCTCGGGATCGGTCTTCAGCTCCGCGATCCGGGCGGCGATGCGGCGCAGCCGGGCGTCGACGCGCTCGAGATCCAGGAGGGCTCGCTGCTGCTCGGGGGTGGCGGTGCTCATGCGGTTCCTCCTGCGGTCGGGCCGGCGGCGCCGGGGACGGGGTGGCCGGGGACGGGGTGGTCGATGCGGAAGTCCCACGGGTCGGAGCGCCGGACGGAGACCTCGACCTCCACGTCGTGGCCGCGGGCCGCGAGCGCGTCCTGCAGCGCCGCCGCGCCTACGGGCAGCCACAGCCACTCGCTGGCGAAGTGGGAGAGGTCCACGAGGCAGGGGGTCCCGTCCGCGCCCGGACCCAGGGCGGCCTCGCGGACCTCGGAGGCCGGGTGGTGGCGCAGGTCGGCGGTGACGTAGACGTCGGCGCCGCTGGCCCGCACCTCGTCCAGGAGCGAGTCCCCCGCGCCTCCGCACACCGCAACGCGCCGCACCGGAGTGCCGGGGTCGCCGGCCACTCGGACCCCGTGGGCGGTCGCCGGGACGGCCTCCGCGAGGCGTCGGGCCAGCTCCGCCAGGGGCAGCGGCTCCGGCAGGTCCCCCACCCGCCCGATGCCCACCGCCGGGTCGGCGGGGTGCGGGGCCAGGGGCGTCGTCGACGTGAGCCCGGCGGCGCGCGCCACGGCGTCCGAGACGCCGTCCGGGGCGGAGTCGGCGTTGGTGTGGCAGGCGAGCAGGGCGCACCGGTGCTCGATGAGCTCGTGCACCACGGCGCCCTTGAAGCCGTCGGCGGCCACGGAGGTGACGCCGCGCAGCAGCAGCGGGTGGTGGGTGATCAGCA
>JAPSHS010000399.1 GCA_031179495.1 Kocuria sp.
TCCTCCTGCTGGCGGCGCCGGGCCTCACGGCGGCGCGCCGCGCGCTGCTGCGCGGCCTCCCGCAGCTCGTCGAGGTCGGGGGCGTGGAACATGAGGGAGGTCGCCGTGACGGCGGCGGACAGGGAGCCGAGGGCTTCCTGCTCGTCCTCGTCCGCGGCGTCGTCGGAAGCACTCCCTGCGTCGGAGGTGCTCCCCGCGTCGTGGGGGCTGCCCGCGTCCGGCGCTGACCCGGCGGGTGCCGGATCAGCGGGTGCCGGGTCGCCGGCCGCCGGTGCCGCGGCGGGCACGCCGAGGTCCTCGGCCTCACCGGCCGGCTCGATCCCCTCGGCGGCCGCCTCGGCCCCCGGCGTGTCGGGCGCGGGACTGCTCGGCGCGGAGACCTCCTCGGCCACCGACCCGGGCCGCTCGTCACCGGGCACGGCGGTGCCCGGTGCGACGTCGAGGGTGTCGGTCCCGGCGGCGTCGCCGTGCGCCGGGGCGGACTGCGCCGCCCCGGCCGGTTCGTCGAGGACGTCGCCCGGCGTCTCCGCCAGGGTCCCGGGTGCGGTCTCCGGGACCGCCCCGTCCACGGCCGGGGACTCCCGGCGCGCGTCGTCCGATGTGTTCTGCTGACCAGCGTCCAGGGCGTCCTGCGCCCCGTCCTGGTTCACCTGTTCGGCTTCCATATACAGCTGTGCTCCTGCCGCGGTACGCCGTCCGTACCCGGGCCCCGCAACGGCTTGGTCGGCGTTTCGCCGGTGGGGTCCACGCGGCGGCCAGAAGTCCTGTGCGTACCCGTCGCGTCCCGCACACCACGCGAACGGGCGGGGACGGCAACGAGCCAGTCCGGTGCTCCGAGCCGTTGCTCACGAGGGCAACGGTCTTGGGCCGGCGGCGGACGCGCTCAATCCGATGAGAGCCGCGGGTCCTGCCGACCGATGGTCGAAGTCCGACTGGGCCGAGATTCCGCGTACGGGCGGGCTCGACCGTGGCCAGTATCTCACAGACGCCCGGGTCCGGGCCGGATCGCCACCGTCACGGGCCGCAACCGGCCCCGGGGCTCCCGGAGAACCCCCGGCAGCATCCCCTAAGATCGGGCCTGTGACCTCCACTGCCCCGGCCCTCGACGGCCCCTCCGACCAGCGCTCCGCGCACACCGTGCGCGCCGACCGGCGATGGGGGCTCGTGGCTCTCGTGACCGCCCTGCTCGGCTTCTACGGCGCCGCCACGCTGGTCCACGAGCGGCTCCAGCTCTTCCTCGACGCCGACCACCGGACCAGCTGCGACATCAATTCGTGGCTGTCCTGCGGCACGGTCATGCGCACCCCGCAGGCCGAGGCCTTCGGCTTCCCCAACCCCTTCATCGGCATCGTGGCCTACGCGGTCGTGCTGGCGGTGGCCCTGGCGGTGCTGGCCGGTGCCCGGTTCGCGGCCTGGTACTGGTGGGGCGTGCAGATCGGGGTGACCCTCGGCTGGGTCTTCGTGCTGTGGCTGTGGTTCCAGACCACCTTCGAGATCAACGCCCTGTGCCTGTACTGCATGCTCGTCTGGGTGGTGCACACCGTCCTGCTGGTGCACACCACCGCCCGGAACCTGCGGGCCGGAGTCCTGCCCGCACCGGCGGCCGTGGCACGCGGGGCCGAGCAGTGGGCGTGGTTCGTGTCCGCGGCGCTGCTCGTGCTGATCTTCGGCACGGTGCTCATCCGCTTCGCCGGGGTGATCTTCCCGGCCTGACCGGCCGCC
>JAPSHS010000400.1 GCA_031179495.1 Kocuria sp.
CCGGCGGACGGCCTCAACGAGGAGACATGTCAATGGCTGACAACCCCACTGCAACGACGGAGACCACCGGGCTGACCGAGGCTGTGACGAGCGCGCTGGACAACGCGCCCACCACCCACGCGCACCTCCTCGAGTGGGTGCGCGAGATGGCGGAGCTGACCCAGCCGGACCGCATCCACTGGGTCGACGGCTCGGAGGACGAGTGGAAGCGGCTCACCGACGAGCTCGTGGACGCCGGCACCTTCGTGCGCCTGGACGAGGAGCAGTTCCCCAACTCCTTCGCGGCCTTCTCCGACCCGGACGACGTCGCCCGCGTCGAGGAGCGCACCTTCATCTGCACCAAGACCGAGAAGGGCGCGGGTCCCACCAACAACTGGGAGGACCCGGAGGTGATGAAGGAGTCCCTGCGCAAGAGGTTCCGCGGCGCCATGCGCGGGCGGACCATGTACGTCATCCCCTTCGTCATGGGCCACCTCGAGGCCGCCCGTCCGAGCTACGGCGTGGAGATCACCGACTCCGCCTACGTGGTGTGCTCGATGCGCATCATGGCGACCATCGGCACTCCCGTGCTCGAGAGGATGACCGAGCAGAACGGGTTCTTCGTCGAGTGCCTGCACTCCCTCGGGGCACCGCTGGCCCCGGGCGAGGAGGACGTCCCCTGGCCCTGCAACCCGGCCAAGTACATCGTGCACTTCCCCGACGACCGTGCCATCTGGTCCTTCGGCTCCGGCTACGGCGGCAACGCCCTGCTGGGCAAGAAGTGCTACGCCCTGCGGATCGCCTCGGCCATCGCCCACGACGAGGGCTGGCTGGCCGAGCACATGCTCATCCTGAAGGTCACCAACCCCGAGGGCGAGAGCAGGTTCATCTCCGCGGCCTTCCCGTCCGCGTGCGGCAAGACGAACTTCGCGATGCTCGAGCCCACGATCGAGGGCTGGAAGGCGGAGATGGTCGGCGACGACATCGCCTGGATCCGCTTCGGCAAGGACGGCCAGGCCCGCGTGACCAACCCCGAGGCCGGGCTCTTCGGCGTGGCCCCGGGCACCGGCTGGCCCACCAATCCCAACGCCATGCGCGCCATCGCCCGGGGCAACACCATCTTCACGAACGTGGCGCTCACCGACGACGGCGGCGTCTGGTGGGAGGGCATGACCGAGGAGGTCCCCGAGCACCTGACCGACTGGAAGGGCCGCGACTGGACCCCGGAGTCCGGCCGGCCGGCCGCGCACCCGAACTCCCGGTTCTGCACCCCGATCAAGCAGGTCGACATCCTGGCCCCCGAGTACGACGACCCCGAGGGCGTGCCGCTGTCCGCGATCGTCTTCGGCGGGCGCCGCAAGACCACGGTGCCGCTGGTCTCGCAGGCCTTCGGGTGGGAGCACGGCGTCTTCCAGGGCGCCACGCTCTCCTCCGAGACCACGGCCGCGGCCAAGGGCGCCGTCGGCGTGGTGCGCCGCGACCCGATGGCCATGCTCCCGTTCATCGGCTACAACGCCAACGACTACCTCGCGCACTGGGTCGAGATCGGTGAGCGCGTGGGCGAGGAGAACATGCCGGAGGTCTTCTACGTCAACTGGTTCCGCCGCACCCCGACCGGCGGGTTCGCGTGGCCCGGCTTCGGCGAGAACTCCCGGGTGGTCAAGTGGATCGTGGAGCGGCTCGACGGGACCGCCGGCGGCCGGGAGACCCCGATCGGCACCGTGCCCACCCCGCAGGACCT
>JAPSHS010000401.1 GCA_031179495.1 Kocuria sp.
TGGATGAAGAACGCGGAGGCCGATCCGGGGCACTCCTCCTGGTACATCGAGCGGTTCCGGACCCTGGCCGCCACCGGCGAGGACATCGTCGGGGAGGCACGGCTGGTCGACGCCATGGTGGCCCGCCGGTCACGGATCCTCGACGCCGGCTGCGGGATCGGCCGCAACGGCGCCCACCTGCACCGGGCCGGGCACACCGTCGTCGGCATCGACGTCGACCCCGCCCTGATCGCCGCGGCACGCGAGGACCACCCCGGCCCCGAATGGATCGTGGGGGACCTCGCCGAGCTCGACCTGCCGGAGCACGGCACGCCCGAGCCGTTCGACATCATCCTGTGCGCCGGCAACGTCATGGCGTTCCTGGCCCCGAGCACCCGCACCGAGGTGCTCGGGCGGTTCCGCCGGCACCTGGCACCGGGCGGTCGGGCCGTCATCGGCTTCGGCGCCGGACGCGGCTACCCGTTCACGCAGTTCCTCGCCGATGCCGAGCAGGCCGGGCTGGCTCCCGACCTGCTCCTGTCGACCTGGGACCTCCGGCCGTTCCGGGCGGACAGCGACTTCCTCGTGGCGGTCCTCAGCACGGCCGCAGCTCCGCAGCACTGATGGCGTCCACGGTGCCGTAGCTCGGGCGAGCCGCGACCACCGACGGGCCCCAGCACTGCCCGGCACCGCTCCCGGAGGGCCGAGTGCCCGGGTCCTCGGCGTCGCGGGTGCACCTCCGGCCGGGCGCTGTGCATGCCGGGCAGCGGTCCCCGTCAGGCTCCTGCGAGCACGATCGGCTGGTAGTAGCCGCTCACGTCGGGCATGAGCCATTCGACCGCGGTGAACCCGGCCGACAGCAGCAGGCTCTCGAACGTCGCGCGTGGCAGGGCCCGGTAGCGCGTCGTGGCCGAGCGCGCCCGCCACGATCCTGCCGCGTCCTCGGTGAAGGTGAACAGCTCGACGTCCACGTACTCCGCGTCCGCCGACCACCGCCAGGCCTGGCCCGACCCGTGTCGTGCCCCGACGTCCCCGTGGACCGAGATCGGCACCCCGTCGGGGCGGGTCAGTCTCAACGCGTCGTAGTCGCGGAGGGAGACGAGCAGCAGCCCGGCCGGGCGCAGGCACGCACGGACACTGCGCAGGGCACGCCGCAGGTGCTCGTCGGTGAGCAGGTGCGGCAGCGCGTTGTCGCAGGAGATGACCACGTCGAAGGTCCCGTCGACGTGGTCGCGGATGTCGCGGACATCGCAGACCCGGAGATCGGCGCCGATTCCTCTCGCGGACGCCTCCACCCGGGCCCGGTCGACTGCCGCGTCGCTCACGTCGGTGGCGGTCACGTCGTATCCGAGGTTTGCCAGCGGGAGGGCCTGGGTTCCGATGCCGCACGTGCAGTCCAGCAGGCGCCCCTCGGTGATCCCCCGCTGCGCGAGGACGTCGGCGACGACCCGCCCGTGCCACTGGGCCGCTGACCACCAGTGACCGAAGAGCAGGTGGTACTCGGACGCGAGGGCGTCATAGAAGGGTGCCGGGGTGTCCATGCCGGTGAGACCTCGCCTTCCCGGCCGGTCCGACCCGGTTCCGCGGCGCCTCCGGCGTGAATCCGATCTCTGGGGTGACGTGGGCCGGTGCTCCGGCCCCGGTGTCCGGATCGCGGCGGGTCTCCACGGTCGTGCAGGTCGCGAGCCCACGCCACTCGCCCGGGTGATCCTCCGGTGCTGCCATGACCCTCATTCTTCCG
>JAPSHS010000402.1 GCA_031179495.1 Kocuria sp.
AGGACGGCGAGGGGGACCGGCAGCGCAAGCGCGCCCAGTCGCTCCACCTGGACGCGATGCTCGCGCTGTGCGAGACGGTGCAGTGCCGCCGCCAGCAGCTGCTGCGCTACTTCGGCGAGGCGAGCGGACCGTGCGGCAACTGCGACACCTGCCTCGACCCGCCCGAGGCCTTCGACGGCACGGTCCCGGCGCAGAAGCTCCTGTCCACGATCGTGCGGCTGCAGCGGGAGCGGGGCCAGCAGTTCGGCGCCGGGCACCTGGTGGACATCCTGCTCGGCCGGGAGACCGAGCGGGTGGTGCGGATGCACCACACCGAGCTCACCACGTTCGGCATCGGCACCGAGCTGGGCGAGCAGGAGTGGCGCGGGGTGGTGCGCCAGCTGCTCGCCCAGGGCCTGCTCCGGGTGCAGGGCGAGTACGGCGTCCTGGCGGTCACCGACGCCGCCGCAGAGGTGCTGCGCGGGCAGAAGGAGGTGCGCCTGCGCCGCGAGCCCGAGCGGGGAAAGGCCGTCCGGAGGCCGAGGACGGGTGCCGCGGCACCGGTCCTCGACGAGGCCCAGCAGGAGCTCTTCCAGCAGCTGCGGACCTGGCGCGCCACCGCGGCGAAGGAGCAGGGCGTACCGGCGTACGTCGTCTTCACCGACGCGACCCTCGCCGCGATCGCGCAGGCCCGGCCGAGCTCGCCGGGCGAGCTGCGCGGCACCTCCGGCGTCGGCGACGCCAAGCTGGAGCGCTACGGCCAGGCCGTCCTCCGGGTCGTCGCCGGGGCCTGAGCCGCGCCCATCCGACCGGTCCGCCGCGGTCGCCCGGTGCGGACGGGGGCTCGCGGACGACGTCCGCCCAGGGCCGGGAGCGGGCCTCGTCCCACGGCACCGGACTCCGCCCAGCTGCCGCAGCTGCGTCCGACATGGCCTGTGGGAGACCGCAGACGCGGATAAAGTGGGAGCATGACCGAGCTCAGGATCGCCGACGCCGCCCGCTTCCTCGGCGTCAGCGACGACACCGTCCGGCGCTGGATCGACCAGGGCACCCTGAGCAGCGCCCGGAGCGCGAGCGGCCAGACCGTGGTGGACGGACTGGAGCTGGCCCGCCTGCTCAAGGAGCGCTCCGTCCGGCCCGAGGACCCCGCGCGCGTCGCCAGCTCGGCGCGCAACCGGTTCGTGGGGCTGGTCACCGGGATCGTCTCGGACACCGTGATGTCCCAGGTGGAGCTGCAGTGCGGCCCGCACCGGGTGGTCTCGCTGATGAGCACCGAGGCCGTCCGGGACCTGGGCCTGGAGCCCGGGCGCGTGGCCACGGCCGTCGTGAAGTCGACCGACGTCGTCGTCGAGATCCCGGGGACGTGAGGCAGCGGTGCATCCCAGGGGCTCCCCGTGCCGCCCGGACGCCCTGACTCCGCTCGCCGAGCGGACCGGGACGCCGTGATCCGGCGTCGTCCCCGCGGCTTCACCGCCGTCCCCGGCTGGGTCTGGATCCCCGCGGCCCTGGGCGCCCTGGTGGTGGTCCTGCCGGTCGTCGGGATGCTCGCCCGGGTGGACTGGGCCGGGTTCCTCGGCCTGATCAGCTCCCCCTCGGCGGTGCGGGCCCTCGGGCTGAGCCTGCGCACGGCCTCCGCGAGCACCGCGCTGTGCGTGCTCCTGGGCGTGCCCCTGGCGCTGCTGCTGGCCCGCACCGAGTTCCCCGGCCGGCGCGCGCTGCGCGGCCTCGTGCTGC
>JAPSHS010000403.1 GCA_031179495.1 Kocuria sp.
GTGCGGCGGGGTCCACGGCCGTGGACCCCGGGGGAACCCACTCCGGGTCCCGGTGGACCTCCAGCTGGCCCACCCGGTTGCGCCGGCCCTCCAGGGTGACGGCTTCGAGGACGATGCCCTCGACGGTGGCGCGGGAGCCCACGATGGGCACCCGGCCGATGCTCTTGGCCAGCAGTCCGCCGGCCGTGTCCACCTCGTCGTCCTCGAGGTCGACGCCGAACAGGTCGCCGAGGTCCTCGACGCCGAGCGCGGCCGAGACGCGGTAGCGGCCGTCGCCGAGCTCCACGACCTCGGGCTTCTCCCGGTCGTACTCGTCGACGATCTCCCCGAGCAGCTCCTCGATGAGGTCCTCCAGGGTGACGAGACCGGCGGTGCCGCCGTACTCGTCGACGACGACGGCGACGTGGATCGACTCGAGCTGCATCTCGCGCAGCAGCTCGTTGACCTTCTTGGACTCCGGCACGTAGCGGACCTCGCGGGCGAGCTCGGACAGCCCGCCGATCCGCAGGTCGGTGCCCTGCCGGTGGACCCGTTCGGCGAGGTCCTTCTGGTACAGGATGCCGAGGACGTCGTCGGCGCTCTCGCCGATGACCGGGATGCGGGAGTAGCCGGAGCGGAAGAAGAGGTTGAGCGCGTTGTCCACGGTGTCGTCGTCGTCGACGGAGACCATGTCGGTGCGGGGCACCATGACGGCCCGGACGTTGGTGTCGTCGAGGTCGAAGACCGAGTGCAGCAGCTCCGCCTCGTTGTCCTCGATGAGGTCCTGGTCGGTGGAGCGGTCGACGAACTCGAGCAGCTCCTCCTCGGTCAGGAAGCCGGGGGCGGCGTGCCCCGGCGCACGCGCCACCGAGGAGCCCAGGCGCACGAGCAGGCCCGGCACGGGTCCCAGCACGGCGCGCAGGACCCGCACGAGGCCGGCGGTGAGGCGGACCGTGCCGGCGGCGTTGCTGCGGCCCACCTGGCGCGGGGAGACGCCGGTGAGCACGAAGCCGGCCGCGGCCATGACGACCGTGGCCAGCAGACCGGCCAGCCACACGTCGTCGAGCCCGTGGAACATGGCGAGGGCCACCGCCACGGCGGAGGCCGTCTCGAACCACACCGCCCAGAAGCGCAGGGCCTGCAGGTGGGCGGTGGGGGTGGCGAGGACCTTCGCGGCGGCCGAGCCGGGGTCCTCCCGGACGATGGCCTCGGCGTCGGCGCGGGGCAGGTAGGTGAGGCCGGTCTCGGCCGCGGTGAGCACGAAGGCCGTGCACAGGAACACGGTCGCCGCGAGGACCAGGACAGCAGTGGTCATGGGCCCTACTCCATGGTCTCGACCGGGGCGGGGCGGCCGAGGAAGTCGGTGAGCAGGTCCCGCTGGAGGGCGAACATGACGTGGCGCTCCCCGGGCTCGGCGTGGTCGTGGCCCAGCAGGTGGAGGATTCCGTGCGTGGTCAGCAGGCACAGCTCGTCCCCGACGGAGTGCCCGGCGGCCTCGGCCTGGCGGCGGGCCACGGGCGGGCACAGCACGATGTCGCCCAGGGTCCCCTCCGCGGGCTCCTCCGGGGTCCCCGGGCGCAGTTCGTCCATGGGGAAGGAGAGCACGTCCGTGGGCCCGGGCAGGTCCATCCACTCGACGTGCAGCCGCGCCATCTCCTCCTCGTCGACGACCGCGATCGACAGCTCGGCGTCGGGGTGCACGTGCAGCCGGTGCAGGACGTGCTCCGCGAGCC
>JAPSHS010000404.1 GCA_031179495.1 Kocuria sp.
CACGCTGGCGGCGGCCTCGGACTTCACCCTGTTCCTGCTCGGCGCGGTCCTCACCGGCGCCGGGGGCGCCCTGTTCTCCCCGGCCCTGGAGTCCCAGCTCTCCCACGCCGACCAGCCGCCGGCCGGGAGGCCGGGTCCCGGGAGGAACCGCCGATCGGTGTTCGTGTGGCTGGCGATCACCGGCGAGCTGGGCGCGGTCGTGGGCCCCCTGCTCGGCTCGGCGCTGCTGGGGTGGGGGTTCGACGCGGCCCTGGCCGCCGGGATCGCGGTGTTCACCGCCGTGACCGTCCTGCTGTGGTTCCGCCTCCCCGCCGATCCCGGCCGCAGGTCGCGGGGCCGGGACCCGGAGGGAACCGCCACGGTCCCGGCAGGTCCCGCCCTGGACTGCCTGCGCAACCGGCGCTTCGTCGTGTTCTGCCTGTTCGCCGGCACGAACATGCTCGCCTACAACCAGCTCTACTTCACCGTCCCCGTCGAACTGGGCCGGCGCGGCCTGGACGCCGCCTGGCTCGGGGGGCTGTTCCTGCTGGCCTCGGTGCTGACCCTGCTGCTGCAGCTGCCGGTCTCCGCGCTGGGCCGGCGCCTGGGGCCCGGGCGCGCCCTGTCGGCCGGGTTCCTCCTGGTGGCCGCCGCCTTCACCGTCGCCGCCGTCACCTCGGTGCCCCCGGGAACGTCCGGGAGCTCCGTGCTGCCGGTCATGGGCACCGTCGCGGTCCTGATCCTGGGGCACATGCTCCTCACCCCCACGATCCTGTCCCTGGTCCCCGCGTTCACCCCCGCCCCGGAGGCCCGTTCCGGTCGGGGCGCCTACTACGGGCTGGCCGCCACCTGCGGCGGCGTCGCCGTGCTCGTGGGCAACGCCGGGCTCGGGGCCCTGCTCGAGCTCACCGCCCGCCACCAGTGGTGGCCCGGCACCCCGTGGGTCCCCCTGGCCCTGCTCGCGCTCGTGGCCGCCGCGGCACTGCCGGTCGTGCTCCGCGGCCACGGCACCGTCCGGGCGTCCGGGCCGTCCGCCACGGCGGCGCCTTCCCGCGGAAATCCCTGAGGGCCGGCGGCGGACCGACCGACCGCAGGCACGTCGAGCTGCGCCTCGCACCAGCCGGGGCGCCCCGGGGCGGGGCGGCGCCGGAAGCGTGACCGCCTCGTGACGCTCCGCAGAGCGACCTCGCCGGAGGCGTTGTGGCTCTCCCCAGGTGGCGGGCCGGCCGCTACGGCTCCTGCCGGCCCGCGAGCTCGTCGTCGACCCAGCGCGGCGCGGCGGCCACGCTGCCGGCGGCGACGAGGAGCACGCCGGTGGCCATCAGCAGGACCAGCGGTGCCGTCCAGCTGCCGGTGGCCTCGTGCAGGGCGCCGACGGAGAAGGGCCCGACCGCGGCGAGCAGGTAGCCCACCGGCTGGATGAACCCGGAGAGCCGGGCCGTGACCCGGGGGTCCCGCGTCCGGGCCGTGAGCAGGGCCAGGGCGGTGGGGAAGGCGAAGCCCCCGACGCCCAGGAGCAGTGCCCAGGCCCAGGACGCGGTGGCGGGCGCGAGCAGCAGACCGAGGTAGCCGCCGACCATGCACGCCCCGAGGCCCAGGATCCACCGCCTCAGGTGGGGCGAGCCGGCGACGAGCAGGGGCATGAGCAGCCCGCCCGGGATCCCCATGGCGGCGATCAGGGCGGTCAGCAGCCCGGCCTGCGCCTGGTCCAGGCCGCCGTCGCGGTAGATCT
>JAPSHS010000405.1 GCA_031179495.1 Kocuria sp.
GTGCCCACGATGGACGTCGTCGTCCCGCACACCCGCACCGTGGCCGACCTGCTCGAGGTGCTCGACGTGGTGGTCGCCGACGACCCCGAGACCCGCGGCGACTTCTGGCGGGTGCAGCCCTGGATCGAGCTCCCGAAGGCGTCGGCCGTGCGGCCCGCCTCCTACCCGGCGCTGGCCGTCCCGGACGCCGAGGGCGCCGCCGGCGTCCTGACCGGCGCCCGGCTGGGGGTGCCGCGGATGTACGTCAACGCCGACCCCGGGGCCGGCACCGCCGGGTCCCCGGGCATCGGCGGCCCCACCGGCCGCCGGATCGAGACCCGCCCCTCCGTGATCGCGCTCTGGGAGGCCGCGCGCCGCGACCTCGAGGCCGCCGGCGCCACGGTGGTCGAGGTCGACCTCCCGGCCGTGAGCAACTACGAGGGCGACCGGCCGGGCGCGCCCACGATCGCGACCCGCGGACTGGTGAGTCCCGAGTACCTGCACCGGGAGATCGTGGACCTCTCGGCCTGGGCGTGGCACGACTTCCTCGAGGCCAACGGCGATCCCGCCCTGCACCGGCTCGCCGACGTGGACGGGGATCGGATCTTCCCGCGTCCGGCCGGCGCCCTGCCCGACCGCTACGACGGGTTCGAGGACGACATCGCCGACTACCCGGGCTTCGTCCGCGAGCACGGCGTGCCCGTGCTCGCCCGGATCCCGCACCTGGAGGAGGGGCTGCGCGGGCTCGAGGAGACCCGCCGCGCCGACCTGGAGCAGTGGATGGACGGGCTCGGCCTGGACGCCGTCGTGTTCCCGGCCGTCGCCGACGTCGGGCCCGCCGACGCCGACGTGGACCCGGCCTCCGCGGAGCTCGCCTGGCGCAACGGCGTGTGGGTCGCCAACGGCAACCTCGTGCCCCGGCACCTCGGCATCCCGACCGTCACGGTGCCGATGGGCACGATGGCCGACACCGGGATGCCCGTCGGCCTGACGATCGCGGGCCGGGCCTACGACGACACCGCGCTGCTGCGCCTGGCCGCGGCCTTCGAGGCCACCGGGGCCCGCCGCTCCGTGCCTCCGCGCACGCCACCGCTGGCCGGCTGAGCCCGGAGGGGTCCCCGGGACCGCACCCGACGGACACCGAGCACGTCCGGTCGCAGCCCCCGGCTCGCGGGCCGGGGAGCGGTCACCAGATGGTGACGCGCTCCCCGGGGGGCAGCCACAGCCCGTCCCCCGGCCGGGTGCCGAACGTCTCGTGGAAGGCGTCCATGTTGCGCACCACGCTGTTGCAGCGGAACTCGTCCGGGGCGTGCGGGTCGCCGGCCAGCCGGTTGATCAGCTCCTGCTCACGGGCGGTCGAGCGCCACAGCGCCGCGTAGGCGTAGAAGAACCGCTCGGCGCCCGTGAGACCGTCGAGCACCGGCGCCGAGTCCAGGTCCAGGCCCTGCTCCGCGAGCGCCATCCGGTAGGCCACCAGGGCGATCTCCAGCCCGCCGAGGTCCCCGATGTTCTCGCCCACGGTGAAGGCGCCGCTGACGCGGTGCTCGGGGGAGAGCCCGCGCGGGGTGCAGCCGTCGTACTGGGCCACCAGTGCCGCGGTGCGCCGGGAGAACTCCTCGCGGTCCTCGTCGGTCCACCAGTTCTCGAGGTGGCCCCGGGCGTCGTACTTCGCGCCCTGGTCGTCGAAGCCGTGGCCGATCTCGTGGCCGATCACGGACCCGATCGCGCCGT
>JAPSHS010000406.1 GCA_031179495.1 Kocuria sp.
TCGGGGACAAGCTGAACGTGGTCGAGAGCCAGGCCGAGGGCGACCTGGAGCGGTTCAAGAAGTTCATCGAGGACGAGGGCTACGCCACCGGCGCGTGGCGGGGCAGGGTCAACGAGGGCGTCCCCGTCGGGACCCCCGGCGTCGAGGACGCGGCCGCCTCCCGCGGTGACGACGGCAAGGCCGGGATCTCCGGGAAGGCGGTCGCCGCGGGCGTCGCCGCCGCCGGTCTTGCCGCCGCCGGTCTCGCCGCCGCCGCCAAGGGCACGGACTCCGACGACGAGGACACGCAGCCGGCCACCTTCGAGGCGGACGCCCCGGCCGCTCCGGCGGTCCCCACCGTCACGCCGGTGGCCCCGGAGACGACCGTGCCGGGGGAGGTCCCGGCCGGCACGCCGCTCGACCCCACCCTCACGGACCCGGCGGTCGACGCGGACGTGGACCCCACCTCCGGGCGCATCGACGACCGTCCCGCCGGCGGCTCGATCTAGGACCGGCCGGCAGCACGCACGGGGCCCCCGACCGCAGCGGTCGGGGGCCCCGTGCGTGCTGCCGGAGCAGCGCTCCGGCCGTTCAGCCGGTGACGGCCCCGACCGAGGCGGAGCGGACCAGCTTGGCGTACTTGCCCAGCACCCCGCCCTCGTACTGCGGCGGCAGCGGGGCCCATCCGCTGCGGCGCCGCTCCAGCTCCTCCGCGTCCACCAGCAGGTCGAGGGTGCGGCCCGCGAGGTCCACCCGGACCCGGTCGCCGTCGCGCACGAAGGCGACCGGCCCGCCGTCGACGGCCTCGGGGGCGATGTGGCCGATGCACAGGCCCGTGGTGCCCCCGGAGAACCGGCCGTCGGTGAGCAGGAGCACGTCCTTGCCCAGCCCCGCGCCCTTGATGGCCCCGGTGATGGCCAGCATCTCCCGCATGCCCGGCCCGCCCTTGGGCCCCTCGTAGCGGATGACCAGCACGTCCCCGGCCGTGATCTCCCCGGCCTCCAGCGCGTCCATCGCGGGCTGCTCCCGCTCGAAGACCCGGGCGGGGCCCTCGAAGACCTCGGCGTCGAAGCCCGCGGACTTCACGACCGCGCCCTCCGGGGCGAGCGAGCCGTGCAGGATCGTGATGCCGCCCGTGCGGTGGATCGGGTTGTCGAGGGTGCGGATCACGTCGCCGTCCAGGGGGGCGGGGTCCAGGGCCGCCAGGTTCTCCGCCACCGTGCGGCCGGTCACGGTGAGGGTGTCCCCGTGCAGCAGCCCGGCGTCGAGCAGGGCCTTCATGACCACGGGGATGCCGCCGTGCCGGTCGACGTCGTTCATGACGTACCGGCCGAACGGCTTGAGGTCCGCGAGGTGCGGGACGCGGTCCCCGATCCGGTTGAAGTCCTCCAGGGTCAGGTCCACCTCGGCCTCGTGGGCGATGGCCAGCAGGTGCAGGACCGCGTTCGTGGACCCGCCGAGGGCCATGAGCACGGTGATCGCGTTCTCGAAGGCCTCCCTGGTCATGATGTCGCGCGCCGTGATGCCCTGCCGGAGCATCTCGACGACGGCCTCCCCGGAGCGGTGGGCGAACTGGTCGCGGCGCCGGTCCGCCGAGGGCGGAGCCGCGGAGCCGGGCAGGCTCATGCCGATGGCCTCCGCCACGGACGCCATCGTGTTGGCCGTGTACATCCCGCCGCAGGCGCCCTCGCCGGGGCAGATGGCGCGCTCGATCCGGTCCAGGTCCTCGC
>JAPSHS010000407.1 GCA_031179495.1 Kocuria sp.
GCGATCACCTCGGTGCTCGCGATGGTCATCATCGCCATCTTCTTCGTGACGAGCGCGGACTCCGCGTCCATCGTCATGGGCACGCTGTCCCAGCGCGGCCGGCCCGAGCCGAACCGGTCGATCGTGGTGTTCTGGGGCCTGGCCCTCGGGGCCATCGCGGCCGTCATGATGCTCGTGGGCGGTGACGACGCCCTCACCGGGATGCAGAACCTCGTGACCGTCTCGGCCCTGCCCTTCGCCGTGATCGTGGCGTTCCTCATGGTGTCCTTCTACAAGGACCTCAGCAGCGACCCCGCCACGATCCGCCACGAGTTCGCCCTCTCGGCCATGCGCAAGGCCGTGATCCACGGCATCGAGGAGCACGGCGACGACTTCGCCCTGCAGGTGGAGCACGCCCCGGGCTCCCGGGCCGCCGGCGCGGCCTTCGACTCGCACGACCCGGCCGTCACCGACTGGTACCGGCGGGTCGACGAGAACGGCGACGAGATCGACCTCGACGCCGAGCGCGAGCAGGACCGGGAGTTCGGTCCGGCCGGCGCGCAGGACCTCCGCCCGGAGCCGGAGCACGAGCCCGACCCGGCCGCCCACCGGCCCTGACCGCTCCCGCCCGCGGTGCGGCCGCCACCCCGGGCGGCGGCCGCACTTCTCGTCTCGGGAGCGTGCGGCTTAGACTGCGCGCTATGTATTCGATCGTGGCCGTGTGCACCGGCAACATCTGCCGCTCGCCCATGGCGGAGCTCGCCCTGCGCCGCGCCTTCGAGGCCGCGGGCCTCGGCGGGCGCGTGCGCGTCGACTCGGCCGGCGTCAGCGACGAGGAGCTCGGCAACCCGGTCGACCCGAGGGCCGGGGACCTCCTGCGCCGCGAGGGCCTGGACGCCTCCGCCCACGCCGCCCGGGTGTTCGACCCGGTCCGGTTCGAGGACCGCGACCTGGTGCTCGCCCTGGACGTCCCCCACTGGCGGCGGCTGCGCGAGCTCGCCCCCGACGGGCCCAGCGCCGCGAAGGTGCGCCTGCTGCGCGAGTTCGACCCCGCCGCCGCCGGGGCCGAGCACACCGAGCTGGGCATCTACGACCCCTGGTACGGGGGCGCGGAGGACTTCGAGACCACCTACGGGATGATCGCCGCCGCCGTGCCGGGGGTCGTCCGGGCCGTCGCCGAGGAGCTGGGCGCCGCGACCGGGGAGCCCGGGGCGGGCCGGGACCGGGCGCAGGACACCGGGCGCGCGTGATCGACATCGAGCTGGAGCTGGACCCGGCGGTGGCCCAGGCCAACCCCGCCGGCACCAATCTGGCGCGGCTGCTCCCCGTCCCCACCCACCGCCCCTATCTCCTGGGCATCGACGGGCGCTCGGGCGCGGGCAAGACGACCCTCGCGGAGCAGCTCGCCGCGGTGCTGAGTCCCGTGCGGGACGTGACCCTCTTCCACCTCGAGGACCTCTACCCCGGCTGGGACGGGCTCGGCCCCGGCACCCGGACCTACGTGGAGGAGGTGCTCACGCCCCTGTGCGCCGGCCGGGACGCCGAGTGGAGCGCCTGGGACTGGCTCACCGGCTCGCCCGGCACCCCCCGGCTGACCCGGGTCGCGGAGGTCGTCGTCCTGGAGGGCGTCGGGGCGTGCAGCGCCGCCGCCCGTGCGCTGCTGGACGTCTCGGTGTGGGTGGAGCTGCCCACGGCCCTGCGCTACGACCGCGC
>JAPSHS010000408.1 GCA_031179495.1 Kocuria sp.
GCCGCGCTCGTCAGCATGCACCGCACCGCCATGGACGACATCGGCCGGCCGGTCGAGACCGGCCGGCACGTGTACCGGGCGGACAAGTACAGCTTCGAGCTCACCCTCGTCCAGCCCTGAGCACCGTTCCCCCTCCCCGGAGGATCCCCGTCCGGGACCGACAGCCCGCCCGGGACCCCTGCGTCCCCACGACCACCGCGTCCCACGACCACCGCACGACGACACCGAAGGACACCGACCGCATGCGCACCGACAGCTCCCGCCCCGAATGGGTCTACCCCAAGGACTCCGCCGCCCAGGACGGCTGGTTCGTCTCGCTCGGCGGCCACGACTCCTCGACCGAGGTCCCCGGGTGGGCCCACACCGGGCTGCGGGTGGCCGACCTCGGACCCGGCGAGCGGATCGCCCTGGACGCCGCGGAGGAGGAGCGCATCGTCGTCCCCCTCACGGGCAGCTTCACCGCGGAGTCGGGCGGGACCCGCTACGACCTGGCCGGCCGGACCTCCGTGTTCGCCGGGCCCACCGACGTCCTCTACACCGGGATCCGCCAGGACCTGACCGTGTCCACGGAGAGCGGCGGCCGGGTGGCCGTGGCCTCGGCCCCCGCCCGGGCGTCCTATCCGGCCCGGCTCGTCACCCGCGAGGAGATCCCCGTGGAGCTGCGCGGGGCGGGCACCTGCTCCCGCCAGGTGCACAACTTCGGCACGCCCGCGGCCCTGGAGGCCGACCGGTTCATCGTCTGCGAGGTGCTCACCCCCGCGGGCAACTGGTCCTCCTACCCCCCGCACAAGCACGACGAGGAGAAGGAGGGCGAGACCGCCCTCGAGGAGATCTACTACTTCGAGACGCAGCTCGCGGCCGGCATGCCCGCGCCGGAGGCCGGCGCCACGGATCCCATGGGCTACCAGCGGGTCTACTCCTCCGACGACCGGCCGATCGACGTCGCCGCCGAGGTGCGCTCGGGCGACGTCGTCCTGGTGCCCTACGGCTGGCACGGCCCGGCCATGGCGACCCCCGGCTACGACATGTACTACCTCAACGTCATGGCCGGCCCCGGACGGGTGCGCGAGTGGCTGATCAGCGACGACCCGCACCACGGCTGGATCCGCCGGACCTGGGACGAGTCCGCGATCGACCCGCGGCTGCCCTTCAGCGGCTGAGCGCCGTGCGCCGCCCCGGTCGGGGCACCCCCGGCACCTCGCCGACCGGTGTCCCGGCCCGCGGTCGCAGCGGCCGGGGCCCGGAGCCCGCCCACGGCGCGGACGACCCGCCGTGGAGCCGGCGGCTGGCCCTGCTGGTGGCCACGGTGATGTTCATGGAGCACCTGGACGGCACGATCCTCGTCACTGCCGCTCCGGCGATCGCCGCGGATCTCGGCGTGTCCAGCGCCGAGGTGGGCATCGCGATCACCGCCTACCTGGTCACCGTGGCCACCTTCATCCCCGTGGGCGGATGGCTGGCGCGCCGCCACGGGCCCCGCCGGGTCTTCTGCGGCTCCATCGTGGTCTTCACGCTGGCCTCCGTGCTCTGCGCCGCCAGCGGCAGTCTCGCCGTGCTGGTGCTCGGACGGGTCCTGCAGGGGCTCGGCGGGGCCCTGATGGTCCCCGTGGGCCAGCTGATCGTGCTGCGGGCCACGGACAAGCGGGAGCTGCTGCGGGCGATCGCCTGGATCACCTGGCCGGCCCTCCTGGC
>JAPSHS010000077.1 GCA_031179495.1 Kocuria sp.
CGATCTCCGCGTCCGGGTAGGTCCGGCGGATCTCGGAGACCAGCTTGGCCACGGCCACGGAGGTGCCGCCGAGGGCGAAGAAGTCGCTGTCCTCGTCGATGGGCAGGGGGCCGAGCTGGTCCGCCCACAGCGCGGCGAGCCACTCGAGCTCGGCGTCGATCTGCGAGGCCTCGGCGTCCGCGCCGGCGGCCGGCAGCGGCCAGGGCAGGGCCTTGCGGTCGACCTTGCCGGAGGTCTTCAGGGGCAGCTCGTCCATCAGCGTCAGCGCGGGCACCATCTGGCCCGGGAGGCGGTCGGCGAGCAGGCGGCGGGCCTCCTGGAGGTCCACCGAGCCCGGTGCGTCGGCCACGAGGTAGCCCACGAGGACCTGGTTGCCGGCGGGGGTGCTGTGCACCGCCGCGGCACCGGCCTGCACGCCGGGCAGGCGGGACATCTGCTCGTCGATCTCGCCCATCTCCACGCGGCGCCCGGAGATCTTGACCTGGTCGTCGGCACGACCCACGAAGACGATGCCCTCGGGGTCGGCGCGCACGACGTCGCCGGAGCGGTAGGCGCGGTCCCAGCCCAGGGTGTCCAGGGGCGCGAACTTCTCGGCGTCCTTGGCCGGGTCCAGGTAGCGGCCCAGGCCGACGCCGCCGATGATCAGCTCGCCCTCCTCGCCCCAGCGCACGGGGTTGCCGGAGGAGTCGACGATCGCGAGCTCCCACCCGGGCAGCGGCAGGCCGATGCGCACGGGCGGCTCGCCGGTGAGCACGGCACCGGTGGCGATGACCGTGGCCTCGGTCGGTCCGTAGGTGTTCCAGACCTCGCGGCCCGGGTGGACCAGGCGGGCTGCCAGCTCGTTGGGGCAGGCCTCGCCGCCGAAGATCAGCAGACGGATCCGGCTCAGCGCCTCGGCCGGCCACATGGACGCCAGCGTGGGCACCGTGGAGACCGCGGTGATGCCCCGCTCGACCAGCCAGGGACCCAGGTCGGTGCCCGAGCGCACGACCGCGCGAGGGGCCGGGACCAGGGCGGCGCCGGAGCGCCAGGCCAGCCACATCTCCTCGCAGGAGGCGTCGAAGGCCACCGAGAGCCCCGCCATGACCCGGTCGCCCCGGTTCAGCGGGCGCTTGGGCAGGTACAGCTCTGCCTCGGCGTCCACGAGCGCGGCCGCCGAGCGGTGGCTGATCGCCACGCCCTTGGGCTTGCCGGTGGAGCCGGAGGTGAAGATGATCCAGGCGTCGTCGCCGGTGCCGGGCTGGTCGCAGTCCGCACCGGGCTGGACGCCGGCGCGGGTCTCGAGGGCCAGGCCGGCGCCGTAGACGGCGCACACCGAAGCCTCCTCCCACACCGTGGTGGCGCGCTCGTCGGGGTCGTCGAAGTCCACCGGGACGTAGGCGGCGCCGGCGAAGATCGTGCCGAGGATCGCGACGTAGAGGTCCACCGTCCCGGAGGGGACGCGGATGCCCACACGGTCCCCGCGCCCGATGTCGAGGTCCCACAGGCGCTGGGCCTGCGCCTCGACGCGCTCGAGGAACTCGGCGTAGCTGAGCACCGTGGTCCCGTCGTCGAGCGCCGTGGCGTCCGGGTGCCGGGACACGGTGTCCATGACGATGTCCACCAGGGTGCGGGGCGCCGGGGCGGGCGCGACCGGGAAGACGGCGCGGCCGGGAACCTGGGTCAGCGGCTGCGTCCGCAGGGCACGGTCGAGGACGTCGCCGTCCTCCTCCGGTGCCGACTGCGGGTTCCGGTCCTCCAGCAGGTGCCGGCCACCCCCCAGGCGGGTCGAGCCGCTGCGCATGCTTGAGCGCACTGTCATTGATGTCCCCCATCGATGTCCACGCCGCTGCGGATCTGCGCAACGGCTGTGCCGGCGGGGAGAAAGAGCCCAGAGGACCGGCGTCACCGGTGTGGAAGGCACTCCAGGGCAGGCCACCGGGACGGTGGCGCGCAGTGAGTCGTCGTTCGGCCCGATGCCCCCGCATCGGCCTTCCCCCTGAGCCGGATCCCCGCCGACTCCTTTACTGCACCGTACGGCCGGTCATATTGCTTTCGCAAGCCCATGCAACCGCTGTGCCGGGTCCGTGCCCGGCGGCTGCGCCGCTCTTCCGCGTCGTTGCAGGCCGGAGGGGGGCCGGGGAGAGATCAGTCACTCTCCCCCGCCGCGCGCGCGGCCGAAGTGAGGACATCCCCCAGCACGCGGGCCTCGGGGAGCTGGAAGTGGTCGACACCCTCCCGGTAGCGCACGCTGGTCCGTCGATAGCCCGCGTCCTCGTACCGGGCGTGCCCGGCGGCCGCCGCGGAGAGCGCGTCGAACGGCGCGGAGGGGTCGGAGCCGTCGTCGTCGAGGCCCACGTCCCAGTGCAGCACCAGGTTCTCCCGCTGCTCCTCCGTGGGCTGCGAGGAGCCGGTGCCGGGGGCCCCGCCGCCGCCGGTGAGCACGGCGCCGCCGCCCTGCAGGAAGTCCACCCGGTCGGCCAGCAGCTCGTAGCTGATGAACTCCGCGCCGCCGGAGTAGCCGTGCAGCCACGTGCGGGAGCGGTCGATGTCGTACTCCGTGAAGATCTCCTGCTCGGCCAGGGCCAGGAACCAGTCGGCGTTGCCCTCGAGATCCTCCCACCACGTCGGCTCGCCCTGGCGGTCGGGGGTGCGCGGCGCCACGAGCACCGCGTTGTGGGAGCGCGCCACCGCCGCGAGGCACGAGACCTTGTGCTCGGGGTGGTAGTACTCGTAGGCGCCGTCCCCGTGGAGGCGGAAGACCACCCCGACCGGCCGGCTCCAGTCGATCCCGTCGGCGAAGACGTGGTAGCTGCTGGTGACCCCGTCGTGCTCGAAGGGGACGTCCATCCGGTCGGACGGGCCCTCCTGCAGGCGCGGCCCCCCGGAGAGCACCGGGCCGTCGCTGAGCGGACCGGGCACGCCCCGCGGGGCGACGCTCACGCCCGCCAGCCCGTAGGGAGCGCAGGAGACCTCGTCCTCGGTCGTCGGGGCCGGGTCCCAGGCCCAGCGGGCGCCGAAACTCGCGGCGACCAGGAGGACCAGGAGCACGAGGGAACCGGTGAGAAGCGCCACAGCGGCCACCCGGCGGGACCCGTTGCGCATGCCGTCCTGCCCTGTTCCCGTCTGCGATTCCACCCGCCCATCGTACGGGGACGCCGGGTGGAGGAGCGCCGCACCGATTTTTGGGTTTGCAACCCATACCCCATAATCGGCCAGGACCGTTCGGGGGGACGGTGCCCCCGGCCTCCTCCTGCCGTGGTCCATCCACCGCACCAGAGGAGAAGATTCCGCGTGACCACCACCGCACGCCCTCGGGCCGAGCAGACCGCTCCTGCGACCCAGGAGCAGCTGCAGTCCCAGGAGAAGCTGCGCCGCAGCCTCAAACCGCGCCACCTGACCATGATCGCGCTGGGCGGGGCCATCGGCACCGGCCTGTTCGTGGCCTCGGGCAACACCATCGCCACCGCCGGACCGGGCGGGGCCCTGCTGGCCTACGTCGTCATCGGCTTCATGGTCTTCCTGCTGATGCAGAGCCTGGGCGAGATGGCCACGTACCTGCCCGTCTCCGGCGCGTTCGAGGAGTACTCGACGCGCTTCGTCAGCCCGTCCTTCGGCTTCGCCATCGGCTGGAACTACTGGTACAACTGGGCGATCACCGTGGCCGCCGAGCTCGTGGCCGCCGCGCTGATCATGCGCTACTGGCTGCCGGACGTGCCGTCCTGGATCTGGTCGGGCACGTTCCTGGTGATCCTGTTCCTGCTCAACGCGCTGAGCACCCGCGCCTACGGCGAGACCGAGTTCTGGTTCTCGCTCGTGAAGGTCGTCACCGTGGTGGTCTTCCTGGTGCTGGGCATCCTGATGATCGTGGGGATCCTGGGCGGGGAGTCCCCGGGCTTCCAGAACTGGACCACCGGCGAGGCGCCCTTCGTGGGCGGCGGCCTGGGCATCCTGGCGATCTTCATGGTGGCCGGATTCTCCTTCCAGGGCACCGAGCTGGTCGGCGTCGCCGCCGGTGAGGCGGAGAACCCCGAGAAGAACGTGCCCAAGGCCATCCGCACCGTGTTCGTGCGCATCCTGCTGTTCTACGTGGGCGCGATCACCGTGATCGGCTTCCTCATCCCCCACACCAGCCCCAACCTGCTCACCAGCGACGTCGAGGACATCTCCATCTCCCCGTTCACCCTGGTGTTCGAGAACGCCGGCGTGCTGGCGGCGGCCTCGGTGATGAACGCGGTGATCCTCACCGCCATCCTCTCCGCGGGCAACTCCGGGCTCTACGCCTCCACCCGCATGCTCTGGGCCCTGGCGGACAGCGGCAAGGCCCCGCGCTTCCTCGCGAAGGTCAACCGCCGTGGCGTGCCCATGAACGCGCTGCTCGCCACCACCCTGGTGGGCGGGGCGTCCTTCCTCACCACGTTCATCGGGGACGGGGACGCCTACGTGTGGCTGGTCAGCGCCTCGGGCCTGGCCGGGTTCATCGTGTGGATGGGCATCGCCTGGAGCCACTACCGGTTCCGCAGGGCGTACACGACCCAGGGCCACGACCTCGCCGACCTGCCCTACCGGGCCCGGTTCTTCCCCCTGGGACCCGTGGTCGCGCTCGTGCTGTGCGCCGTGGTGATCCTGGGCCAGAACTACCAGGCCTTCCTCGGTGAGGTGGACCTGCTCGGAGCACTCACCGCCTACATCGGCCTGCCGCTGTTCCTGGCCCTGTGGTTCGGCCACAAGCTGGTCACCGGCTCGAAGATGGTGCGCTACGAGGAGGCGGACCTCTCCCGCGTGCGCGTCTGACCGCATCGCCTCCTCGGCGCGGCATCGGCGTGGTGGGGGCGAGCGCTCCGGGCCCGGCTCACGCCACCGAGCGGTAGCGGGAGACCACCACGTCGACGAGCTCGGGCGGGACCTCCCCCTCCGGCACGGCCAGCGGCTCGGTGTCCACGTCGGCGCCGGCGGCGTGCGAGAGGTCCAGGAAGTAGCCGGGGGCCAGCAGGTAGTTGGCGACGACGACGCGGCCGCCCTCCGCCAGGCCGGCCCGGGCGGAGCCCACCGCCTCCTGCACGCGGGGACGCGCGGCGGCCAGGTAGGACACGGTCACGGGCCGGCCCAGCTCCTCCGCGAGCAGGTCCGCCACCGCGGCGCAGTCGGCCACCGCGCGGCGGTCCGAGGAGCCGGCCGTGGCCAGCACCACCGCGTCGCGCTCCCCCAGCGGGGAGCCGGCGGCCCCGCACGCCTCGTGCACCCGCCGGGCCAGCAGCCGGGCCAGCGCCCGGTCCGGCCCGAGGGCGGCGGAGACCCGGTGGAGCTCGTCGGCGGCCACCGCCTCGGCCACGTCCACGTAGACGTGGTAGCCGGCGGAGAGCAGCAGCGGCACCACCACGGCCGGCCGGCCGGCGTACTCCCCGGTCCGGGCGGCCAGGTCCGGGGTCTGCACGTCCACCCACGTGGGCACCACCTCGGTGCCGGGCAGCTCCGCGGCGACGGCGTCCACGAGACGGGACACGGCCGTGCGCCCGGCCGGGAACCGGGTGCCGTGGGCGCAGGCCAGCAGGACCGGGGCGTCGGAGGTCGTCATGGTCCCAGCCTATGATCGAGAGGCGGGACGGGCAGGTTCCGTCACGGGACGTCACGGTGCAACGGCGCCGTAACAAGGATGTCCCACTCTGGTAGGGGCCCCACCATGGCATGCGTGGTGCCCCGACCCCCGCTCTCCCCCTGGAGGACCCCATGCTCCTGACCGCCGACCTCACCGACGTCCCGGTGCTCGTCCTCGGTGATCCGCACGAGGCCCGCCGCGCCCACCACCGGTATGCCGCGGCCGGCGCCGCCGTCCGCGCCGTGGCCGACCCCGCCCGGCTGTCCGCCGCGGACGTGGCCGGGGCCGCCCTCGCCGTGGTCGTGGGCCCCGCCGCCCAGCGCTGGCAGGACGCGCTGCGCGAGGCCGGAGCCCGCCTGCCCGTCGTCCAGGAGCCCGCGGCCCGGACCGGCGGACGGGTGACCCTGGTCGGCGGCGGACCCGGCGCCGACGACCTGCTCACGGTGCGCGCCGTGGGCGCCCTCCAGGACGCCGACGTCGTGTTCGTGGACCGCCTCGCCCCCGCGGGCGCCGTGGCGGCCGCCGCCCCGGGCGCCGAGATCGTCCCGGTGGGCAAGACCCCGGGCCACCACCCGGTCCCGCAGTCCCGGATCCAGGAGCTCATGGTCGAGCACGCCCTGGCCGGCCGGTCCGTGGTGCGGCTCAAGGGCGGCGACCCCTACGTCTTCGGCCGCGGCGCCGAGGAGCTCGCCGCGTGCGCCGCCCACGGCATCCCGGTGGACGTGGTCCCCGGGATCACCAGCGCGGTCTCCGTGCCCGGGGCCGCCGGGATCCCCGTGACCTTCCGCGAGGTCTCCCGCATGTTCACCGTCGCCTCCGGCCACGTCCCGTTCTCCGAGGCCGAGCTCGCCCACTTCGCCGGTCTCGGCGCCTCCGGCGGGACACTGGTGGTCCTCATGGGCGTGGCCACCCTCCCGCACCTCGTGGCCGGCCTCGTCCGCTCCGGGGCGGACCCCGCCACCCCGCTGGCCGTGGTGGAGCGCGGCTTCACCGACCGGCAGCGCTCCACGATCACGACCCTCGCCCGTGCGGTCGAGGACACCGCGGCGGCCGGCTGCGGCTCCCCCGCCGTCGTCGTCATCGGGCCCGTGGTGCGCCTCGCGAGCGCGGACCGGGACGCCTTCCTCGCCGAGGTGACCGCGCATGGCTGCTGAGGAGCTGCCCCTGGCCGGGCGGGTGGTGGGCGTCACCGCGCACCGCCGCTCCGAGGACCAGATCGCCGCGCTCGAGCGGCGCGGCGCCCGGGTGATCCACGCCCCGGCGCTGAAGGTCGAGCCGGTCGGCGAGGACGCCGGGCTCGCGGCGGCCTCGCGGTCGATGTTCGAGGCCCGTCCGGACCTGGTCCTGCTCACCACCGGCTACGGGCTGCGCCGGTGGCACGACGCCGCCGAGGCCCAGGGCTTCGACGCCGAGCTGCTGCTGTGCCTGCACGAGGCCGCGGTCTACGTGCGCGGGCCGAAGGGCCGCGGCGCGGTGCGCGGTCTGGGCCTCGAGGACGCGGGCATGTCCGCCGACGAGACCACCCGGGGGCTCGTGGACCTCGTGCTCGCCGAGCACGACGGTGACCTCTCCGGGCGCACGGTCGGCCTGCAGCTGCACGGGATCGCCGACGTCGCCCAGCGGCGCCGGCTCACCGACGCCGGCGCCCGGGTGCTGACCGTGACCCCCTACCGCTGGGCCTCCGCCGACGACGCCGGGCAGGTGCCGGTGCTGGTGCGCGAGGCCGCCGCCGGCCGGGTCGACGCGGTCACGTTCACCGCCGCCCCGGCCGTGGACGCGCTGTTCAGCACGGCCGAGGAGCTCGG
>JAPSHS010000409.1 GCA_031179495.1 Kocuria sp.
AAACCCATGGAGACCGTCTACACCGCCGAGGCCCTCGCCACCGGCGCCGGCCGCAACGGCCGCACCCGCACCACCGACGGCCGGATCGACCTGGGACTGGCCGTCCCGCAGGAGATGGGCGGCTCCGGCGACGGCACCAACCCGGAGCAGCTCTTCGCCGCCGGCTACGCCGCGTGCTTCCACTCCGCCCTCCAGCTCGTCGCCCGGCAGCAGAAGGTCGACCTGGGCGACTCCAGCGTCGGGGCCCGCGTGGGCATCGGCGGCGACGGCCAGGGCGGCTTCGCCCTCCAGGTCGCCCTGGAGGTCGTCCTGCCCGACCTCGACCAGGACACCGCCCGGGCCCTGGCCGAGAAGGCCCACCAGGTCTGCCCGTACTCCAACGCCACCCGGGGCAACATCGACGTCGCCGTCGAGGTCGTCGAGGACTGAGTCCCCGGCCCGGCAGCACCCCCGCACCTCTACCGATCCGGAGCACCGATGACGCAGCACACCCGCACCCGCCAGGTCGTCCTGGCCTCCCGCCCGCAGGGCGCCCCCGTCCCGGAGAACTTCCGGCTCGAGGAGACCGATCTGCCCGCGCCGGGCCCCGGGCAGGTCCTGGTCGCCAACCGCTGGATGTCCGTGGACCCGTACATGCGCGGCCGGATGAACGACGTGAAGTCCTACGTCCCGCCGTTCCAGGTGGACCGGCCGCTGGACGGCGGCGCCGTGGGCGAGGTCGTCGCCTCGGCCGCCCCGGAGCTGCCGGTGGGCACCACGGTGCTGCACGGTGCCGGGTGGCGCGAGCACGCGCTGCTGGACGCCGCGGCGGCCACCGCGGTGGACCCGGAGCTCGCTCCGGAGCCGGCCTACCTGGGGGTGCTGGGCATGCCCGGGCTCACCGCGTACGCCGGGCTCATGGGTGCTGCGCGGTTCCGGCCCGGGGACACGGTGTTCGTCTCGGGCGCCGCCGGGGCCGTGGGCTCGCTGGTCGGGCAGATCGCCCGGCTCAGCGGCGCCGCCCGCGTGATCGGCAGCGCGGGCTCGCCGGAGAAGGTCCGGCGCCTGCTGGAGCTCGGTTTCGACGCCGCCTTCGACTACCACGACGGCCCGGTGCTCCCCCGGCTGCGGGAGGCGGCGCCCGAGGGCGTCGACGTCTACTTCGACAACGTGGGCGGCGAGCACCTCGAGGCGGCGATCTCCGCCCTGAACACCCGGGGCCGGGTGTGCCTGTGCGGGGCTATCTCGCAGTACAACGCCACCGAGCCGCCGGCGGCGCCGCGCAACCTGGCCCTGGCGATCGGCAAGATGCTGACCCTGCAGGGCTTCCTCGTCAGCGGCTGGCAGGACATGGCCCCGGAGTTCCGGGAGAGGATGGCCGCCTGGCTGGCGTCCGGCGAGATCGTGTGGGACCAGACCGTGCGGGAGGGCCTCGAGGACGCCCCCCAGGCGTTCATCGACCTGCTCGCCGGGGCGAACACCGGCAAGATGGTCGTCAGCCTCTGAGACCGGCCACGTCGCCGCGCAGCCGCGCGGCGAGCTCGCGCACCCCGGACACCCTGAGGTCCGGGGTGCGCGCGTACTCCGGCCACGGTGCACCGTCGCGGTCCACCCACGCCGTGCGCATCCCCGCCCGGGCCGCGCCGTGCAGGTCCCAGGGGTTCGCCGCCACCATCAGGGCCCGCTCCAGCGGAAGGCCCCAGA
>JAPSHS010000410.1 GCA_031179495.1 Kocuria sp.
TGCCTGGGCCGGAAGGGCTGGGACGTGGTGGTCCTGGAGCAGTCGCCCCGGCCCCGGGAGCAGGGTTACATGATGGACTTCTTCGGCCCCGGCTGGGACGCCGCCGAGGCCATGGGGGTGCTGCCCGCCGTGCGGGAGCTCGGCTACGCCGTGGACCGCCTCAGCTACGTGGACGACCGAGGCCGGGACCGGGCGGGGCTGCCCGTCGCCCGGTTCGCCGGCGCCCTGGGCGGGCGCCTCACCAGCGTGATGCGCCCCGACCTCGAGCGGGTCCTGCGCGAGCACGCCGAGGACGTGGCCGAGCTGCGCTTCGGCGTGCGCGTCACCGGGGTCCGCACCCGGCCCGGCGGGGCGGCCGCCGTGCTCGACGACGGCGCCGAGCTGGACGCGGACCTGCTGGTCGGCGCCGACGGGATCCACTCCGCCGTCCGCCGCGGCGCGCTCGGTCCGGAGGAGCACTTCCGGCGGGGTCTGGGGCTGCACACGGCGGCGTACGTGTTCGAGGACCCGGAGGCGTACCGGCAGGTGGGCCGCCGCTTCTGCCTCACCGACAGCATCGACCGGGCGATGGGCTTCTACGGGCTGCGCGACGGGCGCGTGGCGGCCTTCGCCGTGCACCGCACGGACGAGGTGTCGTTGCCGGTCGACCCGCGCGCGGCCCTGACCGAGGTCCACGGCTCCCTCGGCTGGATCGTGCCCCGGGCCCTGGCGGCGTGCCCGGCCGCCGACCAGGTGTACTACGACCGGGTCCTCCAGGTGGAGGTGCCGCGCTGGAGCGCGGGCCGGACCGTGCTGCTCGGGGACTCCGGCCAGGCGGTGTCGCTGCTGGGGGGTCAGGGCGCCTCGCTGGCGGTCGCCGGCGCCTGGCTGCTCGCCGAGCGGCTGTCCCGCGCCGCGTCGGTGGAGGAGGCGCTCGGGAGCTGGGAACGGCGCTGGCGCCCGGTCGTCGCCGAGAAGCAGCGCGTGGCCCGCGACGGGGCACAGTGGTTCCTGCCCGCCTCCCGCACGCGCCGCCGGGCCCGGCGCCTCGCGCTGCACCTGGCCGCCCTGCCCGGGCTGGACGCGGTGGTCACGCGGGGAGTGGTGGGCCGGGCCGGGGGCGACGTCCGCGCCCTGGCGGCGCGCGCGGACTGAGCGGTCCGGGGCTCCCGCGCCACTGCTCCCCGGGCCGGGGCACGAAGAAGCCCCTCACCGGCATTCCTGCTGGTGAGGGGCTTCTTCTGTGGTGCGCCCGAAGGGATTCGAACCCCCAACCTTCTGATCCGTAGTCAGATGCTCTATCCGTTGAGCTACAGGCGCATCGGCTCCCCGGCGTCACCGCCGTCCAAGCCGGGTACAACTCTACATGCGGGTCCCGGCAGCGCAAAATCCGGCGGCGACCCCGTCCCCGGACCGCCGCGGGCGTAATCCTGCTGGGGCGGTCCGGGTCCGGACGCTAGGATGAGCCCACATCACAGTAGAGACCGGCCGCCCACCTCCATGCCGCTCGCTGTGGGCCCGGCACGACCGGGTCGGGTGTTCGACGACGAGCGCCACCACGAGAGCCCCGGGCGGCCGGCGGACGGCCTCAACGAGGAGACATGTCAATGGCTGACAACCCCACTGCAACGACGGAGACCACCGGGCTGACCGAGGCTGTGACGAGCGCGCTGGACAACGCGCCCACCACCCACGCGCACCT
>JAPSHS010000411.1 GCA_031179495.1 Kocuria sp.
CCCCGGACCGCGAGGAGCGCCACGAGCCCAGCCTGGGGGAGGAGGCCGTGCGCCGCCGCCTCCCCTCCGGCGGGCAGCGCCGCGGCCTGGACGCCACCGGAGAGGTCGTCGTCGGCATCGACGGCTCCGAGCAGAGCCACGGGGCCCTGCGCTGGGCGGCCCGGGAGGCCCGCCGCCGCGAGCTGCCCGTGCGGATGGTCACCGCCTACAGTCCGCCCGTGTTCTCGGGCTCGGGGTTCGACACCGGCTACGCCACCGTGGACGAGGCCGCGCTGACCCGGGGCGTCGAGGAGCTGCTGAACCACGCCGCGGAGCAGGTCCGTGCGGTGGGGGTCGAGCTGCGGGCGACGGTCGAGACGGGGGACCCCTCCGGGGCCCTGCTCGAGCTGAGCCGCACGGCCGAGCTGATGGTCCTCGGCTCCCGCGGTCGGGGCGGGCTGCTGGGCCGGCTGCTGGGCACGGTCTCCACGGCGGTGCCGGCCCACGCCAAGTGCCCCACCGGGGTGGTGCCCCTGCCCTGGTCGAAGGAGCACCTGGGCGAGGAGGAGCTCACCACCGCCCGGGCTCTCGTGGACCGTGTGGTCGTCGGCTCGGACGGCTCCGCCCAGGCCCGGGCGGCCATGCTCTACGCCGCGGAGGAGGCCCGCCTGCTCGGGGTCCCGCTGCGCGTGGTGTGCGCGCTGCCGCCCGTGAGCGGGGCGCTGGCCTGGATGCCCACGGCCGTGGACTTCGAGGTCATGTACGACGACGTCGCCCGGTCCCTCAACGGCGGCGTCGCCTGGCTCCGGAGCTGGTTCCCGGACCTCGAGATCGGCTCCGAGCTGGCCGACGGCCCGCCCGTGCAGGTCCTGGTGGAGCAGACCCGGCACAACGGCCTGGTGGTGCTCGGCACCCGGGGCCGGGGCGGGTTCGCGGGCATGCTGCTGGGCTCCACCTCACAGGGGGTGCTGCACAACGCGGCCGGTCCCGTGCTGATCGTCCCGGACCGCTACGACCAGAGGATCGAGACCCGCAAGAACTTCGACCTGGACGACGTCCGCCCCTGGGACGCCTGAGCGGACCGGCTCAGCCCCAGCCCAGCTCGTGCAGGCGGTCGTCGTCGATGCCGAAGTGGTGGGCGACCTCGTGGATGACGGTCACCGTGATCTCCTCCACGAGCTCCTCCCGCTCCGCGCACATGCGCTGCAGGGGACCGCGGTAGACGAAGATCCGGTCCGGCAGGGACCCGGCCCCCCACCCTCCGTCCCGGGCGGTGAGGGGCACCCCCTCGTAGAGGCCCAGCAGGTCCGGGGCGTGCTCCGGCGGCTCCTCCTCGACGAGGATCACCACGTTGTCCATGGCCCGGAAGAGCTCGTCCGGGATGAGGTCGATGGCGTCGTCGACGGCGCCGTCGAACTCCTGGCGGGTCATCTCGATCACGGTCCCATTCCTACCCCACGAACGGCCCGGCCGCACGGGTGCCGCCGCGGCAGCGGCCCCGCGGGCCCGGTGCCCCGCGCCGGTGCCGCGATTGTGCGAACTCCGGGAGAACCTCTAAGCTGTACCCGGTTTCTCCCGTGTCACGGTCGCCGAGGTCGTGGTCGTCGACGCGGGCGTTCTGGCCCCCATCGTCTAGCGGCCTAGGACACCGCCCTTTCACGGCGGCGGCACGGGTTCGAATCCCGTTG
>JAPSHS010000412.1 GCA_031179495.1 Kocuria sp.
GGCGCAGGCCCGCCAGGTGTTCGAGGTGGACGAGCAGCACGTCCAGGCGGTGTTCGTGCGCGACCACACCCCCGGGTTCGTCCGGGACGTGGCCGTGGACGTGGTCGACTTCTTCTCCTCCCGCACCTACCTGGTGCGGGAGGGCGAGCTGGTCCACGTCGACGTGCCCGACAGCGTCACGGTGGACCTGCACCGGCAGTGGCTGCTGCTGCGGCCCCAGGAGGAGCTGGAGCTGGACGGGACCGTCCACCCCGCGGGCTGCCTCCTGGCGGCCGAGCTCGAGGCGTTCCTGGCCGGGGACCGGTCCGTGACCCCCGTGTTCGTCCCGGACGAGCGCACCGCGCTGCAGTCCTGGTCCTGGACGGCCGACCGGCTGATCCTCAACCTGCTGCGGGACGTGTCCTCGGTGGTGCGGATCGCCGAACCGGGCCCGTGGGCGACCACCGAGCTGCCGGGCGCGCCGGCGCTGTCCAGCCTGGACGCCTACGCCGTCGACGACGAGGACCCGGAGGCGGGCAACGACTACTGGCTCGTGGCCACCGGGTTCCTCACCCCGACCACCGTCTCCCGGGGCACCCTTCCGGCCGGTCCGGGCGCCGGGACGCCGCCGCGCGTGGCGCGGACCGCGCCGGCGTTCTTCGACGCGGCCGGCCTGAGCGTCGAGCAGCACTTCGCGGTCTCGGCGGACGGCACCCGGGTGCCCTACTTCCAGGTGGGCCCCGCCGACCTGGTCCTCGACGGCGGGAACCCGACGCTGCTCTCCGGCTACGGGGGCTTCGAGGTCTCCCGGACCCCCGCCTACTCCGGGGCGCTCGGGCGGTCCTGGCTGACCCGCACCGACGCCGCCGGCCGCTCCGGGGTCTACGTGCTCGCCAACATCCGCGGCGGCGGGGAGTACGGCCCGGCGTGGCACCGGGCCGCGCTGCGGGAGCACCGCCACCGCGCCTACGAGGACTTCGCCGCGGTGGCGGCGGACCTGCAGGCCCGCGGCGTGTGCTCGCGGCGGCGCCTGGCGTGCTCGGGCGGGTCCAACGGCGGGCTGCTCGTGGGCAACATGCTCACCCGGTGGCCGGAGCTGTTCGGCGCGGTCTCCTGCGGGGTGCCGCTGCTGGACATGCGCCGCTACACGAAGCTGTCCGCCGGCTACTCCTGGATCGCGGAGTACGGCGACCCGGACGACCCCGCGCAGTGGGAGTCCGTGCGCACGTTCTCTCCGTACCACCTGCTGCGCGAGGGGCAGGACTACCCGCCGGTCCTGTTCTGGACCGCCACGAGCGACGACCGCGTGGGCCCCGTGCAGGCCCGCAAGACGGCTGCCCGGATGCTGGGGCTGGGCCACGAGGACGTGTGGTTCTACGAGGCCACCGAGGGCGGGCACGCGGGCGCGGGCGACAACAGGCAGGCCGCCCGCCTGCACGCCCTCTCCCACGAGTTCCTCTGGGCGGCGCTGCACCGGGACTGAGCCCGGGACGGGTCAGCGCTTCTCGCGGCCGGGGACGATCCGGCCCAGCACGAGGGAGACCACCCCGATGATCAGGGTGGCGAGCACCGCCGTCCAGAGGAAGGAGTCGATCTCCAGCCGCAGCGGGGTGAAGGAGCTCAGCCAGGAGGTCAGCCACAGCATCGCCGCGTTGACCACGACGGCGAACAGTCCCAGCGTG
>JAPSHS010000413.1 GCA_031179495.1 Kocuria sp.
CGGGACGTGCTCCGGCTGCTGGACCCGTCGCCGTCGGCGCCCGGGGTGATCCGGGCCGAGAAGATCATGGCCAAGGTGCGCGAGCTGCTGGACGGCGCGCTGATCGAGGACCTGCCCGTTCCGTTCACCGCCGTGGCCACGGACCTGCTGGCCGGCAAGGAGGTCTGGCTCCAGGAGGGCCCGGTCGACGTCGCCGTCCGGGCGTCGATCGCCCTGCCCAGCATCATCACCCCCGTCATGATCAACGGCCGGCTGCTCGCCGACGGCGGCATCATGAATCCCGTGCCCATCGCCGCGACCGTCGCCTCGCGCGCGGACGTGACCGTGGCGGTCTCCCTGTCCGGGGAGCGCTCGTCCGGCGAGAGCCGGGTGCCCTCCCGCGAGACGGCCGAGGCGCGCCCCGCGGAGGAGTGGGCGGAGCGCTTCCGCCGCAGCGCCTCCCACGTCCTGGACCGCGAGCTGGCGCGCAACGTCATGGAGCGGTTCGCGGAGACGCGCGGCCGCGGCGCCGGCCGGGCCCGCAGCTCCGGGGAGGAGCCCCCGGAGCTGCCCACTGACGAGCTCCTCGCAGAGGCCGCCGAGGAGGTGTCCGGGGTCCTTCCCTCCGGTCTGCGCACGCTCGACGTCATGCAGCTGTCCCTCGAGGCGCTGCAGGCCCTGGTGCTGCGCTACCGGCTGGCCGGCTATCCGCCCGACCTGCTCATCACGGTGCCCAAGCAGACCGGCCGGCTGCTGGACTTCCACCGCGCCGAGGAGCTCATCGCCTTCGGCCGCCGGGCGACCGAGGAGGCCCTGCACCGCGTCGAGGAGTTCCCGTCCGCGCGACCTTACCCGGGCAGCGGGGAGCTCTAGCGCTCCGCGCAGGTCCTGGCCTCACTGCTCCCGCAGCAGCGCCTCCACCGTCCGTGCGAGGTCCAGCAGCACGGCGTCCGACCCCGGGCCGGCCGCCAGCTCGAGTCCCACGGGCAGCCCCGCGGCGGTGCGTCCGGCGGGGAGGCTGATCCCCGGCGTGCCGATGGTGCCGGCGAGGTCCGAGTGGCGGGTGAAGGCCTCGAACGTGGGCACGCGGCGGCCGTTGAGCTCCACGGTCTCGTCCTCGCCGAGGGGCCGGGCCGTCAGCGGACAGGTCGGCTGCACCAAGGCGGTGACGCCCTGCGCCTCGAGCGCCCCGGTGTACAGCCGCAGGGCCAGCTGCCGCTCCTGCTGGGCCGAGCGGTACTCGTCCTCGGCGGCGCGGAACACCTCGGCCAGCTCCCAGATCCGCCGGACGTCCGGGCTGCCGATCCCGCGCCGGACCTCCTCCAGCGAGCGCCCGCCGCCCCCGTCCGCCAGGTACGCCTCCAGATCGGGCAGGAACTCGTGCAGGACGATCGTCATGCCCGCCGGGGCCGCGTGGTCCCGGGCCGGCCCGACGTCGACCTCGACGAGCTCCGCGCCGGCCGCCTCCAGCGCTCGCAGGGCCGCCCCGAACACCGCGTCCACGCCGGGCTCCAGGTCCCGGACGAACAGCTCGGGAACGCCCAGCCGGAGTCCGCGCAGCGGGCCGGGGCCCTCGTCGTCGACCTCCAGGTGCCGTGCGCGGGGCGCGCCGCGCGGGTGCTCCCCGGCCAGCAGGGCGTCCAGCAGCACGATGTCGTCCACGGTCCGCGCCATGGG
>JAPSHS010000414.1 GCA_031179495.1 Kocuria sp.
TCGTGGAGGCCCCGCTCGACGACGCCTGGCTGCGCGACTCCGGGCCCACCTTCGCCCACGACCCGGCCGGGGACGTGGTCGCCGTGGACTGGGTCTTCAACGGCTGGGGCGCCCAGGACTGGGCCGCCTGGAGCCGCGACCAGCACCTCGGCCGCCTCGTGGCCGAGCGGGCCGGGACCGAGGTGCGCTCCAGCACCCTCGTCAACGAAGGGGGCGGGTTCCACGTCGACGGCGAGGGCACCGTCCTGCTCACCGAGACCGTCCAGCTGGACCCCGGGCGCAATCCCGGGGCCACCAAGGAGCAGGTCGAGGCCGAGGTCCACGCCCGCCTGGGCACCAGCACGGCGATCTGGCTGCCCCGCGGGCTCACCCGCGACTACGACGCGTTCGGCACCCGCGGCCACGTCGACATCGTCGCCGCCTTCGCCGGGCCCGGCACCGTCCTGGTGCACCGGCAGGACGACCCGGCCCACCCCGACTTCGAGGTGTCCCGGGAGATCCGCGCGGTGCTGGAGGCGGCCACCGACGCGCAGGGCCGCCGGCTGCGGGTCCTCGACGTCCCCGCCCCCACGGTGCTCGACGCCGGTGACGGGTTCGTCGACTTCTCCTACATCAACCACTACGTCGCCAACGGCGTGGTCGTGCTGTGCGCCTTCGACGACCCGCACGACGCCGTCGCCGCCGGGATCCTGGCGCAGGCCTACCCGGGGCGTGCCGTCGAGCTGGTCGACGCCCGCGACATCTTCGCCTTCGGCGGCGGCATCCACTGCATCACCCAGCAGCAACCGGCGCCCCGCGGCGCGGCCACGGCCGGGGAGGAGCCCCGGTGAGCGCCTCCGGCAACCACCCCGACAGCGGGCCCGGCCGCACGATCGACAGCAGCCCCGGCGGCGGGTTCGACGTCGTGGAGGCGGGCATCGGGCAGCTGCGCGCCGCCCTGGAGTCCGGCCGGAGCACGAGCGAGGAGCTGGTCACCGCCTACCTCCGGCGGATCGAGGCCTACGACCGGAACGGTCCGAAGCTCAACGCGGTCGTCGTGGACAACCCCGCGGCGCTGGACGAGGCCCGCGCCTCCGACGCGCGCCGGGCCCGCGGGGAGGTGCTCGGGCCGCTGGACGGCATCCCGTACACCGCCAAGGACAGCTACCGGGTGCGCGGGCTCACCGTGGCGGCCGGCTCACCGGCGTTCGGGCACCTCGTGGCCCAGCACGACGCCTTCACGATCGAACGGCTGCGCGCGGGCGGCGCGGTGCTGATCGGCCTCACCAACATGCCCCCCATGGCCAACGGCGGCATGCAGCGCGGTCTCTACGGCCGGGCCGAGAGCCCCTACAACGGCGAGTACCTCACGGCCGCCTTCGGCTCGGGCTCCTCCAACGGCTCCGGGACCGCCACGGCGGCGAGCTTCGCCGCGTTCGGCCTCGGCGAGGAGACCTGGTCCTCCGGCCGTGCCCCCGCGTCCAACAACGCCCTGTGCGCCTACACCCCCTCGCGCGGGGTGATCTCGGTGCGCGGCAACTGGCCGCTGGTGCCCACGATGGACGTCGTCGTCCCGCACACCCGCACCGTGGCCGACCTGCTCGAGGTGCTCGACGTGGTGGTCGCCGACGACCCCGAGACCCGCGGCGACTTCTGGCGGGTGCAGCCCTGGATCG
>JAPSHS010000415.1 GCA_031179495.1 Kocuria sp.
GCCGGCAGGGAGTCGTTGAGCTGCCGGGTGCGGGTGTCGTCGAAGATCATCTCGGTGCGCGTGTAGGACTGGTACAGGTCCACATAGGTGCGCAGGGACCCGAGCCCGGACTGCATCCGGTGCAGGGAGTTGGCCCACTCGCGGGTCCGGGAGGTCGCGGGCAGCACCGCGTTGAGCTTCCCCCCCACGGCGGAGAGCTTCTCCTTGACCACCAGGGAGCGCTCCACGGCGTTGTTCGCGGGGAACTTCCACTCGGGAACGCGGATCGGGCTGCCGTCGGCGTCCTCGAGCGGGTGGGCCAGGAAGAACGCCCGCACGTTCTCGTACATCTGGTGGAACGGCAGCGGGTTCGAGGCTCCCGAGCAGACCTGGTAGTAGCCGGTTCCGGGTGCCTGCTCCTTCTCGGGGGCAGTCCCCCCGGACGGGTCGCGGTGCCCGCCCACGGCCAGCGCCACGATCGCGTTGACGACGAAGTCGACGGGGATGACGTCGAGCACCGAGTCCGGCAGGCCCGGGAACTCCGGCAGGGCGCCCTTGGCGTAGGCCATGATCAACGGGTCGGCCACCTTGTAGCCGTCGATCCAGCCCGGGTACGGGTGGCGCAGGGCCGACTCGATGATGGACGGCCGCACCACGGACAGCCGGTGGCCGCCGCCCGCCCACTTCTGCTCGGCCACGCGTTCGCCCAGCGCCTTGGTGAAGGTGTAGATGTCGGTCCACCCCAGCGACTGCGCCCGGGTCCGCCCGTACTCGACGAGGCGGGTGCGCACCCACTCCTCCCGGGCGCTCTCCGCGGCGCGGGCCACGGACTTCGGCCCCTCCTTGCCGTGGCGGGCCGTGGCGTCGTCGATGAGGGCCTGGAGACGCTCCGGGGTGCGCGAGGCCATGTCGGCCTCGTCGCGCGCCCGCAGGGCCGCGTCGAACTCGGCCGCCCAGTCGACGTCGTGGTCCACGGGTGCCTCGGGGCGCAGCCCCTTCGCGATACCGCCCACGTAGCAGGTGGAGACGTGGATGACGTGCGGGTCCTGCCCCGAGGCCAGCAGCGCGTCGTAGAGGCCGATGGCGCCGCCGACGTTCGTGCTGAACGCCTCGTGGATCGGCGGGTCGAAGGACACGGTCGAGGCCGAGTGGATCACCACGTCGAACGGCTCGGTGATCTCCGCGAGGGCGGAGAGGTCACCCTCCAGCACGGCGGTGCGCTCCGCGAAGACCCGCTCGGCCTGCTCGCCCACCGCCTCCCGCCACGTGCGGAAGGCCGGCTTGCGCAGCAGCTGCCGCAGCCGCTGCGCCCCGCTGATGCTGCCCTTGGGACGGACGACGGCGGTGACGTGCACGCCGTCGTGGGCGGAGAGCAACCGTTCGAGGACGGCCTGCCCGAGGAAGCCGGTGGCTCCCGTCAGCAGGACGCGCGTGGTGGGGGTCTCGGTCAACGGTGTTCCTCCGGGTGGTGTGCTGGTCCGCCGTCGGTGCGGAGCGGGCGGGGGCTGGGGCGACCCGGACACGGCGGGCGACGACGGCGACCGGCGAGCGGACCGCACCCGGTTACGCTACGGCTACCGTAGTGTAACCTAGATCCCATGCTTACCGCTCTCGTGACGGGGGGAACGTCCGGCATCGGCGCCGCGTTCGCCGATGCCCTGGCCCGCCGTGGAAA
>JAPSHS010000416.1 GCA_031179495.1 Kocuria sp.
CCGCCGAGCTGCTGGCGGAGCACCTGCGGGACGGCATGACGCTCGCCGTGGGCGGGTTCGGGCTCAGCGGGATCCCGCGGGACCTCATCGAGGCGGTCCGCGACTCCGGGGTCACCGGCCTCACCGTGGTCTCCAACAACATGGGCGTGGACGGGAAGGGCCTCGGGGTGCTGCTCGAGAACCGGCAGGTCGCGAAGGTGCTCGCCTCCTACGTGGGCGAGAACAAGCTCTTCGCCCAGCAGTACCTGGACGGCGAGCTCGAGGTCGAGTTCAACCCGCAGGGCACTCTCGCCGAGCGGCTCCGGGCCGGCGGCGCCGGCATCCCCGCGTTCTACACGAGGACCGGGGTGGGCACCCTCGTGGCCGAGGGCAAGCCGCACGCCGAGTTCGACGGCGAGACCTACGTGCAGGAGCGCGGCATCGTCGCCGACGTCGCCCTGGTCCACGCCCACACCGGCGACACCGACGGCAACCTCGTCTACCGCTACACCGCGCGCAACTTCAACCCGATCGTCGCGACCGCCGGGAAGGTCACCGTGGCCGAGGTCGAGCACCTCGTGGCGGCCGGGGAGCTCCACCCGGACCACATCGTGACGCCGGGCGTCTACGTCCAGCACGTCGTGCAGTACAGCGGCGCGCCCAAGGACATCGAGCAGCGCACCGTCCGCCCCCGGCCCGCCGGGCGGTCCCCCCAGCAGAACGGAGACCAGGCATGAGCTGGACCCGCGACGAGATGGCGGCGATCGCCGCCGCGGAGCTCTCCGACGGCGACTACGTCAACCTCGGCATCGGCATCCCCACCCTCGTGGCCAACAACCTGCCCGAGGGCGTGGACGTGGTGCTGCAGTCCGAGAACGGCGTGCTCGGCATGGGCCAGTTCCCCTACGAGGGGGACGAGGACCCGGATCTCATCAACGCCGGCAAGCAGACCATCACCCTGCGGCCGGGGGCCTCGGTCTTCGACTCCGCCACGTCCTTCGGCATGATCCGCGGCGGGCACGTCAAGATCGCGATCCTCGGCGCCATGCAGGTCTCCGGCTCCGGCGACCTCGCCAACTGGATGATCCCCGGCAAGATGGTCAAGGGGATGGGCGGGGCCATGGACCTGGTGGCCGGGACCCCGCGCGTCGTCGTGCTGACCGAGCACGTCACCAAGGACGGCGCCGCCAAGATCAGGACGGAGTGCGACCTCCCGCTCACCGGGGTGCGCGTGGTGGACCGCATCGTCACGGACCTGTGCGTGTTCGACGTCGAGGACGGCGGGCTCGTGCTGCGCAGCCTCGCCCCGGGGGTCACGGAGGAGGAGATCCGGAAGAAGACCGAGGCGTCCTTCCGCACCGACCTCCAGGACGTCACCCCCGACACCGTCCCCACCGGGACCGGGACCGGGACCGGTCCCACCGCACCAGCTGCTGCCGAGGAGAACCGATGAACACCCCGACCGACGTCGTCATCCTGTCCGGCGCCCGCACGCCCCAGGGCAAGATCCTGGGCCAGCTGGCGTCCCTCACCGCGGCCGAGCTCGGTGCCCACGCCATCACGTGCGCGCTCGAGCGCGCCGGGCTCACCCCCGGACAGGTCGACTACGTGATCATGGGCCACGTCCTGCAGGCCGGCGCCGGCCAGAACCCGGCCCGCCAGGCGGCCGTCA
>JAPSHS010000417.1 GCA_031179495.1 Kocuria sp.
CGATGACGAGCGCGGCCGGCGCACGGGTCCGATGTGCAGTGCACGTGGGGGGACACCGGAGCGCAGCCGGCCGGGAGCTCGCGGTGCCGCCCCAGATCTGATCCGTCGGGGGCGGCACCCCTCTTCCCGAGCTGCCGCCCGGTCGAGCGCGCGGAGCGAGCCGGAGCCCGGCCTCGTCGTCCGCGGACGGGGGCATGCCGCAGTCGGAGTGGGCGATCGGGACGTGCTCGCGCGTGCCCCGCAGGCGCCGGGGAGCGCCCGTCGCGCCACCGGCCCTACTTCCCGGCGGAGACCGCCGCGAGGGTCCGGAGCAGGTCCGCGGCCACGCTGACGGCGATGACCGCGGGAGCCTTCCCGGGAATGCCGGGCAGCCCCACGGGGCAGGTGATGCGGTCCAGAGCAGCCTCGTCGTGGCCCTCCTCGCGCAGCCGCACCCGGAACCGTGCCCACTTGGCCCCGGAGCCGATCAGCCCCACGGAGCCGAGGTCGCCCCGGCGCAGCGCGGTGTCGCACAGGATGAGGTCCTCCGCGTGGTCGTGGCTCATGATGAGCACGTGCGCACCGGCCGGCAGCGCGGCGAGCACCGCCTCGGGGGCCGGAACGGGGTGCAGGTGGACCTGGGCGGTCCCGTCCGTGACGCCGGCGAGGCGGTCGGGAGCCAGCTGTTCCGGCCGGCTGTCCACCAGGTGCAGATGCAGGGGCAGGCGGGAGAGCACGCGGGCGAGCTCGTACCCCACGTGGCCCACGCCGAAGACCGCCACCGCGGGCCGCGCCCGCTGGGGCTCGAGCAGGACGGTGACCGCTCCTCCGCAGCACTGCCGCCCGTGCTGGACGGCCGCGTGCTCGTTGAGGGAGAACACCATGGTCTCGGGCGCTCCGGCGCCCGCCGCGAGCAGGGCCCGGGCCCGCTCGACGACGGTGGCCTCGAGATTGCCGCCGCCCACGCTGTCCCACGTGGCCGTGGGTCCCACGACCATCTTGGCCCCGGCCTCCCGGGGGGCGTGCCCGCGGACCTCGGTCACGGTCGCGAGGACGGCCGGCGCGCCCGCCGCCCGCAGGTGCTGCAGGGCGTCCAGCCAGTCCACGTCAGGGCGCCGCCGTCACGGTCGGCGCGGTGGTGGACGACGGGGCCGCGGGCACCGCGCGCCGGGCGTCCTCGACCGCCCAGAACACCGCCTCCGGGGTGGCCGGGCTCGCGAGCGCGGTGCTGCGACCCCCGGGGCCGAAGGCGGCGACCGCCTCCCGCAGGGCCTCCCGGACGCTGAGGGCCAGCATGAGCGGAGGCTCCCCCACGGCCTTGGACCCGTAGACGACGCCGCTCTCGGTGGCCTGCTCGAAGAGGTGGACGGTGAACTCCTCCGGCATCTCCGAGAAGCTCGGCAGCTTGTAGGTGCTGGCCGACCGGGTGGCCAGCCGCCCCCGGTGCGGGCCGTCGGAGACGTCCCAGCGCAGCTCCTCCAGCGTGAGCCATCCGGTCCCCTGCACGAAGCCGCCCTCGATCTGCCCGACGTCGATCAGGGGGGAGAGGCTGTCGCCCACGTCGTGGACGATGTCGGTGCGGAGCAGCCGGTGGGCCCCCGTGAACCCGTCGACCTCCACCTCGGAGACCGCCGCGCCGTAGGAGAAGTACTTGAACGGCTCGCCCT
>JAPSHS010000418.1 GCA_031179495.1 Kocuria sp.
CCGGCGGCGAGGATCCTGGCGGCGGCCACGCTGCCCGCCGGGGCGTCGAAGCCGCCGGGGACCACCTGGGCCGGATCCACGCCGAGGCCGTGCTCGGCGAGCGCGTCCAGGAAGCCGGCGCACCGGTCGATCGAGGTGGAGGCCCGGGGGTGACCGGCGACGAGGCCGAAGGTCCTCCGGCCGGAGGCGACGAGGTGCTCGGCGACCAGCCGTCCCCCGGCGTAGTCGTCGCAGGTCACGGACCGGTGCCCGGGGGAGCGCCGGCTCACGAGGGTGAACGCCACCCCGTGCTCGGCGAGCTCGTCCAGGAAGGGGTCCTCGAACAGGGCGTCGCCGAAGATCAGCCCGTCGGCCCGGCGGTCCAGCAGCTTCTCCGCCTTGGCGCGGTGGGCCGCGGGGTCGTCCAGGGAGTTGGAGACCACGGTGAAGTAGCCGTGCTCGGAGGCGGCCTCGTCGATGCCCTCGTACATGGTGGCCAGGACGTAGTCCTGCAGGCGGGGCACCACGACGCCGATCATGGTGGACTTGGCCGTGCGCAGGGAGGCGGCGTAGGGGTTCTTGCGGTAGCCCCGCTCCTCGGCGAGGGCGAAGATCCTCTCCTTGGTGTCCTGCGCGGCCCACTTGGAGTCCAGGCCCTTGGGGTCGTTCAGCACCCTGGAGACCGTCGAGGCGTTGAGGCCCAGCTCGCCCGCCAGGGCCTTCAGCGTGACCGTCGGCCGTGCGCCCATGTCCACCTCCTCCCTCTGTCGCCATACGGTAACGGACGTTAAATCTTCGTGAATGTGTTGCGCATCACTCTAGATCCGCCCTAGGGTCGACCCCAACATCTTACGCAATCGATTGCGGCATTCGATTGCATGGACCGTCCGGTGGCCCGGGCGGACCGTGCACGGGAGGAGACAGGCCGTGGCCCACATCCAACTGCTCGGCACCGGCGGGACCATCGCGTCGCGCGGCGGCGGCGGCGCCGGGGGCTCGGTGGCCACCGACACCGCGGCCGAGCTGGCCCGCGGCCGGTACGGCGAGCTGACCGTCTCCTCCCGGGACGTCCTGACCACCGGCAGCTACCGCCTGAGCCTGGCCGACCTGCGGCTGATCGCCGAGGCGGCGCAGGAGGCGCTGGCCGATCCGGGCACCGACGGGGTGGTGGTCACCCACGGGACCGACACCCTCGAGGAGACCGCGTTCCTGCTGGACCTGGTGCACGGCTCGCCCAAGAGCGCGGTGCTCACCGGCGCCCAGCAGCCCGCCGACAGCCCCGCCCCGGACGGGCCGCGCAACGTCGAGGAGGCGGTGCTGGCCGCCGCGTCCCCCGGGCTGCGCGACAGCGGAGTGCTGATCTCCTTCGACGGCACCGTCCGCTCCGCGCGCGGTGCCCGGAAGGCGCACACCACCGCGAGCAACCCCTTCCAGGGCGGGGCCGAGGTGGCGCACATGGCCGGGTCCGAGCTCGTGGTGACGGCCAGGCCGGTCCGCGGGCGGCCCCTGCCGCTGCCCCCGGCCGCCTTCGACACCACCCGGGTCGAGATCATCACGGCCCACACCGGCGCCACCCCCGACCTGTTCGACTTCGCGGTGCACTCCGGTGCCCGGGCCGTGGTCCTGGCCGGCTCGGGCGTCGGCAACGCGGGCCCCGGTTTCGCCG
>JAPSHS010000419.1 GCA_031179495.1 Kocuria sp.
GGTGGCCGCGGCGAGCTGCTCGACGGCCTCGGGCGGGACCGGGACGTCGTGGGCGCCGGCCACGGCCAGCACGGGGGCGCGCACGGCCCCGAGCCGGCCCCGGACGTCGAAGGCGCCGAGGGCCTCGCAGGCCCGGGCGTAGGAGAAGCGGTCGGCGTCCTGCAGGTCGTGGAGCAGCTCCGTGGCCGTGACCGGGTCCCGTTCGAGGAAGCCGGGGGCGAACCACCGCTGCGCCGAGCCCGCGACCTGGGTGGGGGTCCCGGCGGCGGCCACCAGCCGGGCGCGCTCGGCCCAGGCGGCGGGCTCGCCGACCCGGGCGGCGGCGCCCAGCAGGACCGCGGCCCGCACCCGGCCGGGGGCGTCCAGCAGCAGCTGCTGGCCGACGCATCCGCCGATGGAGCAGCCCGCGTAGTAGAACGGTCGTTCGTGCTCGGTTCGGGCCCGGAACGGCAGCCGGTCCACGGCCGCCAGCACCCCCTGTGCCAGTTCGGCCATGGTGTACGGCTCTGCCGTGGGCGCCGAGGCCCCGTGGCCGGGCAGGTCCCACCCGACCACCCGGTGCCCGCCCTCGAGCGCGCGGGCGGCGGCCGACCAGAGGGAGCTGACGGAGGTGCCCAGGGAGGGCCCGAGCACGACCAGCGGCGCGTGCGCCGAGGGCGCGGGTCGCTCGGTGAACTCCACGAGGGTCAGGGCGGGAACGCTCATGCGGGTGCTCCTGGGGTCGGGCTGGGCGGGGCCGGGCGGTCGCCCGCGGCGCGGCGGTGACGCTCGAGGACGCGGTCGATCAGCAGGTCGTTGGCGCCGAGGTAGCCGGCGGGATCGAGCAGCTCGGCCACGGCGTCCTCGTCGACCGGTCTCCCGCCGGGCAGGGCGGTGCCCGCGCCGAGGCGCACGAGGGCGTCGAGCATGCCGGCCGGGTCGGTGGCGTGCTCCCGCACCACCGCCTGGACCTGCTGCTTGCCCGTGGCGCCGTCGGCCGCGGGGGCCAGCAGCGGCGCGAGCGCGGCGCTGATCCGCTCGGCGAGCACGGCCGGGCCCGAGGCTTCGAGGTTGGCGCGCATCCGGGAGGAGTCCACGACGAGACCGGCCGTGAGCTCGGCCGCGTGCGACGACGCCGCGACCGCGAGCCGCGCCAGCTCGCGCAGCGCGGGCCACTCGGCCTGCCAGGCGCCGTCCGGACGCTCGTCGACGAAGGCGGAGGCCGCGACGTGGACCTGGGCCACGAGCTGCGGGACCGTCAGCGCGGTGCGCTTGAGCAGCACGGAGAGCACGGGGTTCTGCTTCTGGGGCATGGCCGAGGACACGCCCCGGCCCTCGGCGGCCGGCTCGCGCAGCTCGCCCAGCTCGGGCCGGGAGAGCAGCAGCACGTCGTTGGCGATCCGGCCCAGCGCCGCGCAGACGGCCGCGAAGGTCTGCGCGGCGCGCAGCACGGGCCGGCGCGTGGTGTGCCAGACGTGGGGCGGCAGTGCCAGCCCGAGCTCTCCGGCCCAGGCGCGGGCGAGGTCCAGGGCCCGCTCCGCGGCGTCGGGAGCACCGGGGAAGAGGGCGAGGCTCCCGGCGAGGGTCCCGGCGGCTCCGCCGTAGGACAGCGGGGTCCGGGCGAGCGCGGCGAGGTCCTCGTCGAGCTCCTGCAGCCCGGCGAGC
>JAPSHS010000016.1 GCA_031179495.1 Kocuria sp.
ATGCGCATCTGCTCGATCCGCACTGGGGGGTGCTCGATCACGGGGACTCCCTTCCGGAGGGCGGCGGTGCCCCCGGGTTCGCGTGGGGTGGAACGGCGAGGGGCCCGGCCGCAGCGGCCGGGCCCCCGCCCGTGGGGACCCCGTCCAGGGCCCCGGTGTCCGGCGTCAGGCGCCGACGACGACCTCGGTGGCGTTCGGGTCGACCGGGATGCCCGGGCCGAACGTGGTCGAGACGGTCGCCTTGGTGATGTAGCGGCCCTTCGAGGCGGAGGGCTTCAGGCGGAGGATCTCCTCGAGCGCGGCGCCGTAGTTCTCGGCCAGCTTCTCGACCTCGAAGGACGTCTTGCCCACGATGAAGTGCAGGTTCGAGTGCTTGTCGACGCGGAAGTCGATCTTGCCGCCCTTGATGTCGTTGACGGCCTTGGTCACGTCCATGGTGACGGTGCCCGTCTTCGGGTTCGGCATCAGGTTGCGGGGACCGAGCACCTTGCCCAGGCGCCCGACCTTGCCCATCATGTCCGGGGTCGCCACGGCGGCGTCGAAGTCGGTCCAGCCGCCCTGGATGCGGGCGATCAGGTCGTCGGAGCCGACGTAGTCCGCGCCGGCCTCCTCGGCCGCGGCGGCCTTGTCGCCGGTCGCGAAGACGACGACGCGGGCGGTCTTCCCGGTGCCGTTCGGCAGGTTCACCGTGCCGCGGACCATCTGGTCGGCCTTGCGGGGATCCACGCCGAGACGGAGGACGACCTCCACGGTGGAGTCGGTCTTGGCGGTGTCGATCTCCTTGGCCAGGGCGACGGCCTCGGCCGGGCTGTAGAACGTGCCCTCGTCGATCTTGGCCGCTGCCGCCTTGTATGCCTTGCTGCGCTGTGCCATCTGCTTCTTCTCCTTGTGCAGTTGTGGTCTGCGGACCGCGCTCGGCCCTGCCACGTCAATAACGGTGGGTGGTGTCAGCCGAGGCTGATCACTCGACCTCGATGCCCATCGAGCGGGCGGTGCCGGCGATGATCTTCGCGGCGGCGTCGATGTCGTTGGCGTTGAGGTCTTCCTTCTTGGTCTCGGCGATCTCCCGGACCTGGTCCATGGTGAGCTTGCCGACCTTCTGGGTGTGCGGGACACCGGAGCCCTTGGCGACGCCGGCGGCCTTCTTGATCAGCTGCGCGGCGGGCGGGGTCTTCGTGACGAAGGTGAACGAGCGGTCCTCGTACACCGTGATCTCCACGGGCACGATGTTGCCGCGCTGGGACTCCGTGGCCGCGTTGTAGGCCTTGCAGAATTCCATGATGTTGACGCCGTGCTGACCGAGGGCCGGACCCACGGGGGGCGCCGGGTTGGCGGCACCTGCCTGGATCTGCAGCTTGATCAGGCCGGAGACCTTCTTCTTCTTGGGAGCCATGTGCTGGTCCTTCTTCTGCTGGACGTACCGGCGCACAGGAGCGTACGGCGGCGGGTGGCCGCCGTGGCGCGGCGGCCGGTCGGCCCCAGCGGCGAAGCATGCGCCGCGGGGCCGGGAACGGTGGGCGGGCGGTCTCGCCCGCGGGATCAGATCTTGGAGACCTGGTTGAAGCCGAGGGTGACGGGGGTCTCGCGCTCGAAGATCGACACGAGGACGACGAGCTGCTGGGACTCCACCTTGATCTCGGAGATCGTGGCGGGGAGGGTCTCGAACGGGCCCTCCTTGACGATGACGGACTCCCCGACCTCGAAGTCGACGTCGATCTGCGGCTGAGCGCTCGGCTGGGCGGCGGACTCGCCGCCCGCGCCCTGCGGGGCCTCGAAGACCGGGTTGAGCATCTCGAAGACCTCGTCGAGGCGCAGGGGGACGGGGTTGTAGGCGTCCTGGCCCACGAAGCCGGTCACGCCGGGGGTGTGGCGCACGGCGCCCCAGGAGGCGTCGGTGAGGTCCATGCGCACCAGCACGTAGCCGGGGATCCGCACGCGGCGCACGACCTTGCGCTGGGCGTTCTTGATCTCGACGACCTCCTCCATGGGGACCTCGATCTGGAAGATGTCCTCCTCCATGTTGAGGGACTGGATGCGGGTCTCGAGGTTCGTCTTCACGCGGTTCTCGTAGCCGGCGTAGGTGTGGATGACGTACCAGTCACCCTCCTGGCGGCGCAGCTTCGACTTGAACTCCTCGACGGGGTCCACGGCGGGAGTCACGTCCTCCGCGACGGCCGCCTCCTCGGCGGCCGGGGCCTCGTCCTCCACGGCGGGAGTCCCGTCCTCCGAAAGAGCCGCCTCCTCGGCGACCGGTGCCGCGGCCTCGTCCGGCTCGTGGGCGGCGGCGAAGTCGTCCTCCTGCACGGAGGTCTCGGCCTCGGGCAGCGCCGGGGCCTGCTGGTCGACCTCGGCCGGTGCCTCGGTGCCGTTTTCGAGCTCGTGCTCGGTCACTGGATCTCCCTGTTCTTTCGTGGATGTCGTGCTCTGCTGGGCCACGGTCGCCGTACCCGGTCCGTGCGCCGCCCGGATCATCCGGCGGCGGCGTCGCCCTGCCCGAAGATCCACAGGGCGGCCTGCCCGAACGCGAGGTCGAGGACCGAGATGAGCACCATCATGAACGCGACGAACACGAGGACGACCAGGACGTAGTTGACCAGTTCGCGCCGTGTGGGGGTGACGACCTTCCGGAGCTCCCCGACGACCTGGCGCAGGAAGAGGAACAGGCGCCCGAAGAGGCCGCGGGGGCTCTCGGCCCCCTGCCCCGGGGGCTGGCCCGACGCCCTGCCGGCGGTGGTCTGCGACATCGGCTCTCCCTGTGTGGACTCGTTCGTGCCGTGCGGTGCTGACGGCCCGCCGTCGCCGTGCGGGGTCCGGCACCTCCGTGCGGAGGTGCCGGACCCGCTCCGGACTGGAGCAGGGCAGACAGGACTCGAACCTGCAACCTGCGGTTTTGGAGACCGCTGCGCTACCAATTGCGCCACTGCCCTTCGCGCCTCGCGGTCTCGGACGGCGTGCGGACGCCGGCCTCGATCGCTCGGACCCGGTCACCGACTCTACCACCCGGCACCCGCCGGAACGGTGCGCTCGGGCGGGCGTCGATGACACCAGTCGTCCATCCTAGGCGACCGGGGCGTGCGGGTGCAATCCGGACCGGCGGCACGGCGGGGCCGGGCGCTCCGGGCGGGCGGCGGCCCCGAGTAGCATGGGCCACGTCCGCACCGCCGTCGCCGCGCGCGGCGGAGTTCGCCCGTCCCCCTTCCAGGAGGCCCCCGGTCATGACCGCATCCCGCATCTCCCGGCGCGTCGGCGCCATCGCAGAGTCCGCGACGCTCGCGGTCGACGCCAAGGCGAAGGCGCTCAAGGCGGCCGGCCGCCCCGTGATCGGCTTCGGGGCCGGGGAGCCCGACTTCCCGACCCCGCAGTACATCGTGGACGCCGCCGCGGCCGCCCTGCAGGACCCGGCCAACTTCCGCTACACGCCCGCGGCGGGCCTGCCGGAGCTGCGCAAGGCGATCGCCGAGCAGACCGCTCGGGACGACGGCTACACGGTGGAGCCCTCCCAGGTGCTCGTCACCAACGGCGGCAAGCAGGCGGTCTTCCAGGCCTTCGCCACGGTCGTGGACGAGGGGGACGACGTCCTGCTGCCCGCCCCGTACTGGACCACCTATCCCGAGGCGATCAAGCTCGCCGGCGGCAACCCCGTCGAGGTCTTCGCGGGCCCCGAGCTCGGCTACAAGGTCACCCCCGAGCTGCTCGAGGAGGCGTGCACGGAGCGTACCAAGGCGCTGCTGTTCTGCTCGCCGTCGAACCCGACCGGCGCGGTGTACTCCCCCGAGGAGACCGCGGCGGTGGGCCGCTGGGCGGCAGGGAAGGGCATCTTCGTGCTCACCGACGAGATCTACCGGCACCTGACCTACGACGGCGTCCCGTTCACCTCGATCGCCGCCGCCGCGCCCGAGCTCGGCGACCGCGTGGTCGTCCTCAACGGCGTGGCGAAGACCTACGCGATGACCGGCTGGCGCGTCGGCTGGATGATCGGCGCCCCGGACGTCGTCAAGGCCGCCACCAACCTGCAGTCGCACCTGACCTCCAACGTCAACAACGTCGCCCAGCGCGCCGCGCTCGCCGCCGTCTCCGGCCCGCTCGACGAGGCCCACCGGATGCGCGAGGCCTTCGACCGCCGGCGCCGGGCCATGGTGGAGGCGCTCAACGCCATCGAGGGCGTCGAGTGCCCGGTGCCCACCGGCGCCTTCTACGCCTACGCCGACGTGCGCGGGCTGCTCGGCAGGAGCTTCGGCGACGCGACGCCGCAGACCTCCGCCGAGCTGGCCGAGCTGGTGCTCGAGCGGGCCGAGGTGGCTGTGGTGCCCGGCGAGGCGTTCGGCCCCTCCGGATTCCTGCGGCTGTCCTACGCCCTCGGCGACGACGACCTCGCCGAGGGCCTGCGCCGGCTCCGGGACTTCCTCGGGAGCGCCGCGTGAGCGCCGCCGGCACGGCCGTGCGCGCCGTCGAGGCGCTGCCCGCCGCCGCCCTCGTGAGCGGCGGGCTGATCGGCGGGTACGCGACCGCCCGGGCCACCGGGAACCGCCCCCTGGGCGGGGTGGTGCTCGCGGCCGCCGGGGCCGCGTCCGCCCACCAGTGGTGGCACCGCGGCGGCCCCATGACCTCCGCGGCGCTGGGCGGGCTCTACGTCCTGGGCTTCGGGCTCTCCCACCCCCTCGCCAGGCGGATCGGGGCCTGGCCCTCGGTGCTGGCCGTGACCGCCGCCAACGCCGCCGCCAACGCGGTGCTCGTGGACCGCGCCCGCCGCTGAGCCGCGGCACGACGCCGCCCGCCCCCGGACGGGCGGCGTCGTGCGCCCCGCCCGGGGCCGCTCAGTCGCCGACGGCCTCCTGGCCGCGGCGCACGAGCAGGGGGTCGGGCGGGTAGACCACGGCCGGGTCCTTGTCCTCGTAGTCGAACTGGTCCAGGAAGAAGCGCATCGCGTTGAGCCGGGCGCGCTTCTTGTCGTTGGACTTCACCGTGATCCACGGGGCGTGGTCGGTGTCGGTGCGCAGGAACATCTCCTCCTTGGCCTCGGTGTAGTCCTCCCACCGGTCCAAAGACGCCAGGTCCATCGGGGAGAGCTTCCAGCGGCGCACCGGGTCGATCTGGCGGATCGCGAAGCGGGTGCGCTGCTCGTGCTGGGTGACGGAGAACCAGAACTTGGTCAGGTGGATCCCCGACTCCACCAGCATCTTCTCGAACACCGGGGCCTGGACCATGAAGTCCTCGTACTCCGCGTCCGAGCAGAAGCCCATCACCCGCTCCACGTTGGCACGGTTGTACCAGGAGCGGTCGAACATCACGATCTCCCCGGCGGTGGGCAGGTGCTGGATGTAGCGCTGGAAGTACCACTGGCCCCGCTCCCGGTCCGAGGGCTTCGTGAGCGCCACGACCCGGGCGGCCCGCGGGTTCAGGTGCTCGGTGAAGCGCTTGATCGTCCCGCCCTTGCCGGCCGCGTCCCGGCCCTCGAAGACCACCACGTGCTTGAGGTCGTGGTCCTGGCCCCAGTACTGGAACTTCAGCAGCTCGATCTGCAGCTGGTACTTCTCCAGCTCGTACTCGTCCCGGGACATCCGCTCCTGGTAGGGGTAGTCCTCCCGCCAGGTCTCCACCGCCGAGCCCCCCGGATCGATGAGGTCGGGGTCCGGCGACTGCCCGTCCCGCACCGTGTAGCCCTGGTCGACCAGCTTGTCGATGAACTCGCGCAGGTTCTCCCGGACCGGTTCCATGTCCTCGTTCAACGCCGAACTCCCTCCCGGGCCCGTCGGAGCCCTTTCCCGCAGTCTAGGCGGCGGCAGCCGGCCGGCGGGGCGTGCTCCCCGCCGGTGCCTGTCCCCCGGGGTCCGACTCACTAGACTGGGCGTGCCGGTGCACGTCCGGCCGACTCGCACACCCGCCCACCCGGAGGAGACTGTACGGATGAAGATCGGACTGCTGACCAGTGGCGGGGACTGCCCCGGACTCAACGCCGTGATCCGCGGCGCGGTGCTGCACGGGATCAAGACCCACGGCCACGAGTTCGTGGGCTTCCGCGACGGCTGGCGCGGGGTCGTGGAGGGCGACATCATGGACCTGCCGCGCACCCGGGTGCGCGGGCTGGCCCGGGAGGGCGGGACGATCCTGGGGACCTCCCGCACCAACCCCTACGACGGGCCCGGAGGCGGACCGGAGAAGATCTCCATCATGCTCGAACGCCACTCCATCGACGCGATCATCGCCATCGGCGGGGAGGGCACCCTGGCCGGGGCGAAGCGGCTGGCCGAGGCCGGACTCCCGGTGATCGGCGTGCCCAAGACCATCGACAACGACCTGCAGGCCACCGACTACACCTTCGGCTTCGACACCGCCGTGCAGATCGCCACCGACGCCATGGACCGGCTGCGCACCACCGGGGAGTCCCACCACCGCGCGATGGTCGCCGAGGTCATGGGCCGCCACGTGGGCTGGATCGCCCTGCACTCGGGGATGTCGGCCGGGGCCCACGCGGTGCTGATCCCCGAGCAGTCCGTGTCCATGGAACAGGTCTGCGCCTGGGTCACCGAGGTGCACGAACGCGGGCGCTCCCCGCTGGTGGTCGTGGCCGAGGGCTTCATCCCCGAGGGCCACGGGGACGTCCTGGCGGGCAAGGGCACCGAGGCCTCCGGCCGGCCCCGGCTGGGCGGCGTCGGGGAGTACGTCACCGAGCAGATCGAGGCGGCCACCGGGATCGAGACCCGCAACACCATCCTGGGCCACATCCAGCGCGGCGGGGCCCCCACCGGCTTCGACCGGGTGCTGGCCACCCGCTTCGGACTGGCCGCCGTGGACCTGGTCAGCGACAAGGGTTGGGGCCAGATGGTCGCCATCCGCGGCACCGACATGATCCGGGTCCCCTTCGACGAGGCACTGGACGGGCTCAAGACCGTTCCCCAGCACCGCTGGGACGAGGCCCGCGTCCTCTTCGGCCGCTGACCCGCCCACCCCGGGGGGCGTGCTACGGGCGCGCCCCCCGGGGGCCGCGGAGGAAGCCGGACTGCCGCCCGACCACCTGTCCGGCGTCCGGCGGGACCACGACCTGCTGGGCGGCGGCCCAGCGCTGCTCGCCGTCCGTGACGACGAGCTGGGCGGTGGGGTCGGCGGTGCGCTTGAGCACCGCCAGCGCGATCGGCCCCTGCTCGTGGTGCAGCTGCACGGAGGTGACGTGCCCGACGGACCGCTCGCCCGCGAGGACGTCCGCACCCGCCGGCGGCAGGGTGTGCTCGGATCCGTCGAGGTCGAGCAGGACCAGTCGGCGGGGCGGGTGGCCGAGGTTGTGCACCCGGGCGACCGTCTCCTGGCCCTTGTAGCAGCCCTTCTCCAGGTGCACGGCGGTGCGCAGCAGGTCCAGCTCGTGCGGGATCGTCCGCTCGTCCGTCTCCGCGCCCCAGCGCGGGCGCCAGGCGGCGATCCGCAGCGCCTCGGCCGCCCACGCGCCGGCCAGCGGCAGGTCGCCCGTCAGGGTGTCGAGCTCGTCGCGGGGCACCAGGTGCTCCCACCAGGTGCGCTCCTCCCCCGGGTGCGGGCCGTCGAGGGCGGCGTAGCTCCACCCGCCCGGGGCCACCTCGGGCCAGGGGTCGCGCCAGACCAGGCGGTCCTCGAGCCCCGGCACGGGGCCCGCGGCACCGAGCACGGCCCACTCGCCGGTGCGGTCGGCGATCTCGACGCGCAGCGCGAAGCGCATCGACCCGAGCCACTCCGCCAGGGGCGCGGTCTCGCCGGCCTCGGTGACCAGCCACGTGGTGGTGCCGTCGTCCACGACGTGCGGGGCGGTCTCGATCCGCCCCTGCACGGACAGGAACAGGGTCTCCGCGCCGCTGCCGGGGGTCAGCCCGGTGAGCACCTGCGAGGAGAGGGTGGTCAGCCAGCTGAGCCGGTCCGGCCCGCTGACGGTGACGACGCCCTTGTGGGAGAGGTCGACCACGGTGCCGGGGGTCCGCACGAGGGCGCGCTGCTCGCGCAGCGGATCGCCGTAGTGGGCGGCCACCCCGCGGTCCAGGCCCTCGGCCTCGACCGCGCCGGGACGGGCGAGCAGGGGCGAGCGGTGGTGCGTCATGGGGTTCAGCCGATCTTCTTGAGCTGGGCGGAGGCGTGCGTGGCGAGCGGCTCGCCGAACGCCGCCATGTCCCATGCCCAGAACAGGTCGCCGTGGACGAGACCGTACATCCGGGTCGAGGAGGTGTACTCCTTGGCCCCCCGCGCACGGACCACGGCGTCGGTGGCGAGGTCGATGCGGGGACCCTTGATCTGCCCGACGTAGAGCTCGGCGACACCACCGGGATGGGTGAGGGTCACGAGGATGTCGAAGCCGCCGTCACCGTTGCGCAGCCGCTCGACGTCCTCGGCGTCCTTGAGCACCGGCACCAGGTCCGGCGGGAGCATCCCGGGACCGATGTCGCCGTCCTCCAGGGTGCGGTCGAGCTGCCAGAAGCCCTGCTCCACGGTGGCCGGGCGCATCGGCTGACCCTCCTCGTCGAGGAGCGTGGTCTGCGCCCGGTACCCCAGGAACGGGAGACCGTTCTGCTCGAACGTCACGCGCTGCCGGAAGGGACGCTGCTCGACCTCGCCGTAGCCCATGAAGCCGTCGCCCTCCCAGGTGCCCAGCAACCAGGCGAACGGGACGAGTTCCGGAGTCAGATCCGAGGGGATCTCGATCGGCACGGAACTAGTGCTGGCCCTTGAACAGGCCCAGGATCACCTTGATGGAGATCCCGGCGATGAACAGGCCGGAGATGCCCAGCAGGACCAGGTAGAAGATCTCGAGTGCAAGCATGGTCCCTAAACTACCACGGTGCTCACCAGCCGGGCCGTGAACACCGCCCCCACGCCGAGGAACGCCACGGGGCTCACGCCGAGGGCCACGACACCCCGTTTCGGCGAGCGCTTCGGGGCCGCGGCGATGACACGGGCGCCGACGACGCCCACGATCGCGGCCACCACCGCGCCGACCACCACCAGCTGCGCCGGGTCGGAACCGGTCGCCCGGTAGTCGCCGGCCAGGGCGATCCAGCCGGACGAGCTGACCGTGGCCAGCACACCCGCCGTGGAGGCGATCGCGGACTCCAGCCGGTGCTCGGCGCCCTCCCCGCGCACCAGCTCCGCGGCGAACACGGTCATCAGCGCCACGCCGACCACCGCGGGCAGCCACACGAGCTGCTGGCCCGGGAGCACGTGCACGAGCAGCGCGGCCACGACGCCGGCGGCGCTCATGATCACGTTGTGCCGGTGCCGGGCCGTGATGCCGGTGGCCGCGGGCCAGCCGAAGCCGATCACCACGGACATCCCCGCCGCCAGGAGCAGCGGCGCGGGACCGGCGACCACCACGGCGGCCAGGGCCGCCGCGAGGCTGAGCACGCTGCACGCTGCGATCATGGCGTATCTCATGGCGATCGGGTTCCTGCACTGTCGGGGTCGGGGCCGGCGCCCGGGGACCGGTGCGACCCGGGCGGACACGAGCAACGATAGCGGCTCGTCCCCGCCGCGGACGGGCCGCCCGACGCCCCGGGCCGGGGCGGTCGCACAGGTGGCGCCCGGTCCCGACTTATACTGACAGCTCAGTCCGTACGCCAGAGTGGAGAAGCACGAGTGTTCCAGATCCTGATGCTGACCGACGCGGACGGTCCCTCGGCATCGGTGCTGCCGGCCCTCGACCTGCTCAACCACAAGGTCACGGTCGCCCCGACCCGCACCGCCTCCGGCAGCCTCGAGGGCCGGGACCACGACGTCGTGCTGCTCGACGGACGCACCGATCTGATCACCGCGCGCAACCTCGCCCAGCTGCTCACCACCAAGGGGCTCGCCGCACCGCTGCTGATGGTCCTCACCGAGGGCGGGATGGCCGCGGTGGCCGCCAACTGGATGGTCGACGACGTCGTCCTCGACACGGCCGGCCCCGCCGAGGTCGAGGCCCGGCTGCGCCTGACCTCCTCCCGCACCGCGGAGGTCCCCGAGGACGACACCCGGATCCGGGCGGGCTCGGTGGTCATCGACGAGGCCGCCTACTCCGCCCACGTCAACGGCGTGCCGCTCAACCTGACCTACAAGGAGTTCGAGCTGCTGAAGTTCCTGGCCCAGCACTCCGGCCGGGTCTTCACCCGCGCCCAGCTGCTGAGCGAGGTCTGGGGCTACGACTACTACGGCGGCACCCGCACCGTGGACGTGCACGTGCGGCGCCTGCGGGCCAAGCTGGGCGCCGACCACGAGCACCTGATCACCACGGTGCGTAACGTGGGCTACAGCTTCGCCACGAGCCGGGCACGGGAGAACTGAGCACCGGCCCGTCCCGCCCCGCCGCACCGTCCCGCAGGAGGTCCCGATGCCCCAGTCCCTACCGTACGAGCTCGAGCACCCGGCCGTGCCCCCGGTCGAGGAGATCGCGGCCCTGGCCTCCCGCGCCGAGGCCGCCGACGGCGACCCGCCGTTCTCCGACCAGACGCTCGTGGACCTGCGGACCGCCCCGGCCGGGCGGGTCGGCACGGTCCTGGCGCGCGACTCCGGCGGGGAGCTGGCCGGAGCGGCGGTGTGCGTGCACGAGCCCGACGACGGCGCGCAGCTCGTGGAGCTCGTGGTCGACCCGGGGCACCGCCGCCGCGGGATCGGCACGGCGCTGGCCGCGGCCCTGGCCGGCAAGTCGGGCGGCACGGTCCGGGCCTGGGCCCACGGCGGCCACCCCGGCGCCGCGACCCTGGCCGCCCGGCACGGGCTGGTGCCCGTGCGGGACCTGCACCGCCTGCTCCGCCCGCTGGGGAAGGCACCGGACCTGCCCCTGCCCGAGGAGATGCCCGCCGGCTTCCGGCTGCGGGCCTTCGAGCCCGGCCGCGACGAGGACGAGTGGCTGCGCGTCAACGCCGCCGCGTTCGCCGACCACCCCGAGCAGGGCCGGATGACCCTCGAGGACCTCCGGCAGCGTGAGGCCGAGCCCTGGTTCGACCCCGCGGGCTTCCTGCTCGCGGTCCGGGCCGATGAGCCGGCCACCGTGGCCGGCTTCCACTGGACCAAGGTCCACTCCGGCGACGGCGGGGACGCCGGGCCGGGCGAGGTCTACGCCGTGGGCGTGTCCCCTGAGCACCAGGGCACCGGCCTGGGCCGGGCGCTGACCGCCGCGGGGGTCAACCACCTGGCCCGCCGGGGCCTGGCCGAGGTCATGCTCTACGTGGACGGGGACAACCGGGCGGCCCTGCGGCTCTACGAGCGGCTGGGCTTCCGCCCCTGGCACCTCGACGTGATGTACGCCCGGACCGCCTCCGCCTGATCCGCTCCTCCCGGGCGGACCCCGCGCCCGGCTCCCTTGCGCCCCGGTCCGGCCCCGCGCCGGACCCCACGAGACAGGACCGTCATGACCACCCACCAGCAGGACGCCCCGCACCCGGCCGCGGACCCGACGGAGACCTCGTGGGCGGTCCCGTCCGCCGACGGTGCCGCCGAGCCGGACGACGCCACCCGGGGCCACGGGGACCGCGACCGGATCGACGACCCTGAGCCCGCCGCCCGGCAGGTGCTCGAGGGCAGCCACGGGCCCGAGCGCTTCCTGGACCGGGAGGCGAGCTGGATCGCCTTCAACGCCCGGGTGCTGGAGCTGGCCGAGGACCCCGACCTCTTCCTCCTGGAACGGGTGCACTTCCTGTCCATCGTGGCCTCCAACCTGGACGAGTTCTTCATGGTCCGGGTGGCGGGGCTCAAGCGGCGGATCGCCACCGGCATCGCCCGGCCCGCCGCCTCGGGGCACTCCCCCGCGGAGCAGATGGCCACCATCACCGCGCGCGCCCACGAGCTGCAGGAGCGCCACGCGCGGGTCTTCCACGAGCTCGTGCGCCCGGAGCTGGCCCGGGAGGACATCCACCTGGTCGGCTGGGAGGACCTCGACGGCTCCACGCGGGAGCGGCTCACCCGGGACTTCCACCGGAAGGTCTTCCCGATCCTCACGCCGCTCGCCGTGGACCCGGCCCACCCGTTCCCCTACATCTCCGGGCTCAGCCTCAACCTGGCCGTGATGGTCCGCAACCCGCAGTCGGGCAAGCGGCTGTTCGCCCGCGTCAAGGTCCCGGACCAGCTGCCCCGGCTGCTGCCGGTGGACGGGCCCCGTGCGTCCCGCGTGCCCAACGGGCAGGCCCGGTTCATCCCCCTCGAGGACGTCATCGCCCAGCACCTGGACGACCTGTTCCCCGGGATGGAGGTCGAGGAGCACCAGGTGTTCCGGGTGACCCGCAACGAGGACCTGGAGGTCGAGGAGGACGACGCCGAGAACCTCCTGCAGGCCCTGGAGAAGGAGCTGCTGCGCCGCCGCTTCGGCCCGGCCGTGCGCCTGGAGGTGACCGACAGCATCAGCGCCGAGGTGCTCGAGCTGCTGGTCTCCGAGCTGGGCATCGACGAGACCGAGATCTACCGCCTGCCCGCGCCCCTGGACCTGCGCGGGCTGGGGGTCATCGCCGGCATCGACCGCCCGGAGCTGCACTACTCCCGCCACGTGGCCCACACCTCCCGCTACCTCAACGCCGCGGAGACCGCGAAGGCCGCCGACGTCTTCGCCGCGACCCGCGCCCGGGACGTGCTGCTGCACCACCCCTACGACTCCTTCGCGACCAGCGTGCAGGCCTTCCTCGAGCAGGCCGCCGCGGACCCGAAGGTCCAGGCCATCAAGCAGACCCTGTACCGCACCTCCGGGGACTCCCCGATCGTGGACGCGCTCATCGACGCCGCCGAGGCCGGCAAGCAGGTGCTGGCGCTGGTGGAGATCAAGGCCCGCTTCGACGAGCAGGCCAACATCTCCTGGGCCCGCAAGCTCGAGCAGGCCGGGGTGCACGTGGTCTACGGCATCGTGGGGCTGAAGACGCACTGCAAGCTCTCCCTCGTGGTGCGCCAGGAGGACCACGGGCTGCGCCGCTACGTGCACATCGGCACCGGCAACTACCACCCCTCCACCGCGCGCTTCTACGAGGACCTGGGCCTGCTCACGTGCGACCCCGAGGTCGGGGAGGACGTCTCGAGGCTGTTCAACCAGCTCTCCGGCTACGCCCCCAAGACCACCTTCCAGCGCCTGCTCGTGGCGCCCCGGTCGGTGCGCTCCGGGCTGATCGAGCTGGTCGAGGCCGAGATCCGCAACCACCGGGCCGGGCGCCGGGCCCGGATCCAGGTCAAGTGCAACTCGATGGTGGACGAGGCGGTCATCGACGCCCTCTACCGGGCCTCGCAGGCCGGGGTGCCCGTGGACGTGGTGGTGCGCGGGATCTGCGCGCTGCGCCCCGGGGTGCCGGGACTGAGCGAGAACATCCGGGTGCGCTCGGTGCTGGGCCGGTTCCTGGAGCACTCCCGGGTCTTCGCGTTCTGCAACGACGGGGAGCCGCTGGTCTACATCGGTTCGGCGGACATGATGCACCGCAACCTGGACCGCCGGGTGGAGACCCTCGTGCGGATCACGGCCCCCCAGCAGGCCGAGGCGCTCGTGCGGCTGCTCGCCCGCTACGTCTCGGACGCGACCAGCAGCTGGCACCTGGACGCGGACGGGGTGTGGACCCGCCACCACCGGGACGCCGAGGGGCGCCCGCTCGTGGACGTCCAGGACCACCTGCTGCGCAGCCGGGCCCTGGGCCGGCCCACCATCTGAGCACCGGTAGCATCGTGGGAGTGGCACCCGCCGGCCCCGGACCCGGACCGGCCCGTGCACCACGGACAGGGGACGAGAGAGGGACCATGCCCAGAATGGCCGAGAAGACGGCTGCGAGGACCGCCTCGAGGAACACCGAGAGGACCACGCGCTCCGCCGACGTGCTCGCCGCCGGGTGCCTGTGCTGGCGCCGGGCCGGAACCGGCGTGGAGGTCCTGCTCATCCACCGGCCGCGCTACGACGACTGGTCCTTCCCGAAGGGCAAGCAGGACGCCGGCGAGACGCTGCCCGAGACCGCGCACCGGGAGGTGGGCGAGGAGATCGGCCTGCTCCCGCGGCTGGGCGTCCCCCTCCCGACGATCCGCTACGACGTCAAGGACGGCGTCAAGGACGTGCACTACTGGGCGGCGGAGTTCGGCCCCGGCGCCCGGCCCGAGCCCGACGGCCGCGAGGTCGACGAGGTCCGCTGGGTGGACCCCTGCGAGGCCCGCGGGATGCTCAGCAACCCCTCCGACCGCGAGCCCCTGGCCGCGCTCGTGGACCTGCACGAGCAGGGGGACCTCGCCACCCGTCCGGCGATCGTGGTGCGCCATGCCAAGGCCAAGCCCCGCTCGGCCTGGTCGCGGGCGGAGGGCGACCGCCCGCTGGCCGCGACCGGCAAGCGGCAGGCGCTCGCCGTGACCCGCCTGCTCCGGGCCTGGTCGCCCGAGCGGATCGTCACCTCCCCGTGGCTGCGGTGCCTGTCCACCGTGGTGCCCTACGCCCGCAAGGCCGGTGTGACCGTGCGCGAACGCCCCCAGCTCACCGAGGCCTCCCACAAGCGCCACCCCAAGAAGGCCGCGGCCGTGGTGCAGGCCCTGTTCGACAAGGACGTCCCGGCCGCTCTGTGCACCCACCGCCCGGTGCTGCCGACCGTGCTCGGGGTCCTCTCCCGGCACATGGCCCCCGAGCTCGCCGAGCAGCTCCCGGCCAGGGACCCCTACCTGTCCCCGGGCGAGATGATCGTGCTCCAGATCTCCCGCCGGCACCGTCGGCGGGTGGTCTCGGTGGAGCTCGTGAAACCCTTCGACGACTGACCCTTCCGCCCTCTGCCCCAGGAGCCCGCATGACCTCCCCCGCCCTCGTGCCCACCCCCTACGAGGACCTCCTGCGCGAGGTCCTCGAGGAGGGCGTGCACAAGCCGGACCGCACGGGCACCGGGACGCGCAGCGTCTTCGGCCGCCAGATCCGCTTCGACCTCGCGCAGTCCTTCCCCCTGCTCACGACCAAGCGGGTGCACTTCAGGTCCCTGGCGCTCGAGCTGCTGTGGTTCCTGCGCGGGGACTCGAACGTGCGGTGGCTGCAGGAGCGCGGTGTGTCCATCTGGGACGAGTGGGCCGACGAGCAGGGGGAGCTCGGACCCGTCTACGGGGTGCAGTGGCGCTCCTGGCCCACGCCCGGCGGCGGGTCGATCGACCAGATCGCGAAGGTCGTGGAGCAGATCCGCACGAACCCCGACTCGCGCCGCCACGTGGTGACCGCCTGGAACCCGGCCGAGGTGGACGAGATGGCCCTGCCGCCGTGCCACGCCCTGTTCCAGTTCTACGTCGAGCCCGTCGAGGACGGTCCGGGCCGGCTCTCGTGCCAGCTCTACCAGCGCTCCGCGGACATGTTCCTGGGGGTGCCGTTCAACATCGCCTCCTACGCGCTGCTGACCGTCATGGTGGCCCAGCAGACCGACCTCGTGCCCGGCGAGTTCGTGTGGACCGGCGGGGACTGCCACGTCTACGACAACCACGTGGACCAGGTCCGCGAGCAGCTCTCCCGCACGCCCTACCCCTACCCGCGGCTGCGGCTGGCCCGTCGGCCCGCCTCCCTGTTCGATTACGCGTACGAGGACTTCGAGGTCCTCGACTACCGCCACCACCCCGCGATCACGGCCCCGGTGGCCGTATGAGCGCCGGCACCGGCCCGGAGGGGCCCGCGACTCCCATGGGGAGGATCGGGGCGATCTGGGCGCAGACCCCGGAGGGCGTCATCGGCCGCGGCGGCACGATGCCCTGGTCGCTGCCGGAGGACCTGGCCTTCTTCCGGCGCACGACGACCGGCCACCCCGTGATCATGGGCCGGCGGACCTGGGAGTCGTTCCCCGAGCGCTTCCGCCCCCTGCCCGGGCGGACCAACATCGTGGTCACCTCCGCCCCGGAGCGGGTCGCTCCCGGCGGGGACGACGGCGCGGTGCGCACCGCGCCGTCGTACGCCGACGCCGTCGAGCTGGCCCGCGCGTGCCCGGGCGCGGAGCGGATCTGGGTGATCGGCGGCGGGGAGCTCTACCGGCAGGCCCTGACCGATCCCCACCACCCCGTGACGGAGGTGCTCGTCACCGTGATCGAGCTCGCGGTCGCCGGGGACACGCACGCCCCGGAGCTCGGCGACGCGTGGGCCACGGAGCCGGTCGCGGGACCCTCCGTGTCCCGGACCGGCCTCGGCTACCGCGTCGAGCGGCGCACCCGCGGCTGACCCGGGTCCCGGTTCCGCCGGTCCCGGCGCTCCGGTAGCGTGAGCTGCACCACGACCAGGAGGACGACCGTGAGCCAGCAGCAACCCGACCCGGCGATCCGGGACGACGCGCGGCTGCGCGTCGTCGAGAACACCGACCTCGACCGCTACGAGCTGTGGGACGGGGAGCGGTTCCTGGGCTTCGAGGGCTTCCACCGGCACGAGGACGGCAGCGTCGAGCTGCAGCACACCATCATCGGCGAGCAGTTCGGCCGGCAGGGCTACGCGCGCACCCTGGTGACGCTGCTCCTGGAGCGCTTCCGGGAGCAGGGCATCTCGGTCCGGCCCACGTGCACCTACGTCCAGGACTACCTGCACCGCTTCCCCCAGTACCAGGACCTCATGGCACCGGGCTCCTCGCTGCCCCCCGCCCCGGCCGTGAAGGAGAAGCGGCGGCGCTGGGCGCGGCAACGGTCCCGCTAGACTGGGGGCCATGACTTTTCGCTCGGGTGATCAGGTAGGGTTCGTCGGCTGGCGGGGCATGGTGGGCTCCGTGCTCATGCAGCGCATGCAGGACGAGGGGGACTTCGCGGGCATCGACCCGGTGTTCTTCTCCACGTCGAGCGCCGGCCGGCCCGCTCCCGCCTTCGCCGGGGACGCCGGTGTGCTGCAGGACGCCCACGACCTCGAGAGCCTCGCGAAGCTGCCCGTGATCGTCACCGCCCAGGGCGGGGACTACACCAAGGACGTCCACGGGAGGCTGCGCGCCGCCGGGTGGGACGGGCTGTGGATCGACGCCGCCTCGACCCTGCGGATGAACGACGACGCGATCATCGTCCTGGACCCGGTCAACCGCGACGTCATCGACCGCGGCCTCGAGACCGGGGTGAAGGACTTCGTCGGCGGCAACTGCACGGTCTCCTGCCTGCTCGTGGGCCTGGGCGGGCTGTTCCGCAACGACCTCGTCGAGTGGGCCACCTCCATGACCTACCAGGCGGCCTCCGGCGGCGGGGCACGGCACATGCGCGAGGTGCTCGCGCAGTTCGGCGCCCTCCACGGCGTCGTCGCCGACGAGCTCGCCGACCCCGCCTCGGCGGTCCTGGAGATCGACCGCAAGGTGCTCGAGGCCCAGCGCGGCGACGCCCTGGACACCTCCATGTTCGGTGCGCCCCTGTCCGGCTCCCTCATCCCCTGGATCGACGCGGACCTCGGCAACGGGCAGTCCCGCGAGGAGTGGAAGTCCGCCGCCGAGACCAACAAGATCCTCGGCCGCACGGACCGCTACGCCCAGGACTGGGTGCCCATGGACGGGCTGTGCGTGCGGATCGCCACGATGCGCTCGCACTCCCAGGCCCTGACGGTCAAGCTGCGGGAGGACCTGCCCGTGGACGAGATCGAGCGGATCATCGACGCCGACAACGAGTGGGCCACCGTGGTGCCCAACACCAAGGAGGACACGGTGCGGGAGCTGACCCCCGTGGCGACCTCCGGGACGCTGCAGATCCCCGTGGGCCGGATCCGCAAGCTCGCCATGGGCCCGGGCTACATCAGCGCCTTCACGATCGGCGACCAGCTGCTGTGGGGCGCGGCCGAGCCGCTGCGCCGCATGCTGCGCATCGCCACCGGCACCCTGTAGCCGGTGGCCGGCACCGGGGTCCCGACGGGACTGGCACTCGACCCCGCGGACCCGCGCCCGCCCTACGAGCAGCTCAAGCACCGGGTGCTGCAGGGCCGCGCCGACGGCACCCTGCCCGCGGGCACCCGGCTGCCGCCGGTGCGCCGCCTCGCCGAGGCGCTCGGCCTCGCGGCGAACACCGTGGCCAAGGCCTACCGCGAGCTCGAGGCGGCCGGCGTGATCGAGACGCGCGGGCGGCAGGGCAGCTTCGTGCGCGCCGCGGACCGGACCGAGGACCTCGCCGTGCAGGCCGCCCGGCGCTACGCCGAGGAGACCGCCCGACTGGGCCTGTCGGCCGAGCAGGCCCTGGAGCTGGTGAGCGCGCAGCTCCGCCGCGCCCCCTGAGGCGGCGCCGGCGTCGCCTCAGGCGTCGGGGACGCGGAGGTGCCGCGGTCCCGGGACGAGGTCGACCGGACCCGCGAGGGCCCGCCGGTGACGCGACTCGGCCGTGCGGGCCAGCCACCAGCGCCAGCCGCGCACGACGAGCCGCTTGGCCCGCTGGTTGAGCCGGCGGGCCCAGTGGAACTCCGTGCCGAGGACCCCGAGGCCCAGGAAGATCGCGAGCCACCCCGGGCCGGGGAGCACGAGCATCGCGACCCCCAGCAGCACGAGGATCACCCCGACGATCGTGACGACCGTCTTGTGGACGAGGCGCAGCAGCGGGTGGTGGGCGGTCCAGAGCCGGAAGCGCTGCAGTGCGCGCTGCACCCGTCCGCCGGCATCCTCCCCCTGCGCGATCTCGTCCTCGAGGCTGCTCATCGTCGCCGCCTCAGACCGCGGTGCCCACGATGACGGGCTCGGCGACGAGGTCCACCCCGTAGACGGAGGCCACGCCGTCGCGCACGGTGCGGGCCAGCGCCATGAGGTCCGCCGCGGAGGCGTCCCCCCGGTTGGTGAGCGCGAGGGTGTGCTTGGTGGAGAGCGACGCCCGGCCCCCGGCGACCGCGGCGCCGTCGAGGTCCAGCAGCTCGTTGCGCGTGCCCGGCAGGCCGAAGCCCTTGCCGAAGCCGGCGTGGTCGATGAGCCACGCGGCGGAGAGCTTGACCCGGCCCTCGAGCCGGTTCCCGGCGGCGTCGACCACCGGGAACCGGGGGGCGTCCGAGGGCAGCCGGCTCCCGAGCGCGGTCGCCGGCAGGATCGGGTTGGTGAAGAACGACCCGGTGCTGAAGGTGTCGCGGTCGGCGGGGTCGAGCACCATCCCCTTGCCGGCCCGCAGGGCCAGGACCGTCTCGCGCACCCGCTCCAGCGGGGCCCGCTCCCCCACCTCGACCCCGAGCCGGCGGGCGAGCTCGCCGTAGCGGACCGGGGCGCTGTCCGTACCGCGCGCGAGGCGGAAGCGCACCGCGAGCACCACGTGGCGGGGGGAGCCGTCCACGGTGCTGCGCTTGAGCGCCGAGTCCCGGTAGGAGAACTCCAGCTCGGCCGGGCCGAACTCGCGCACCCGGCGGTCCTGCCGGTCCCAGGCGCGCACCAGCGCCACGGTCTGGGCGACCTCCTGGCCGTAGGCGCCCACGTTCTGCACGGGGGTGGCGCCCGTGGTGCCGGGGATGCCGGAGAGCGCCTCGATCCCCACGAGCCGATCGGCGACGGCCTGCGCCACGAGCGCGTCCCAGGAGTGCCCGGCCTGGACCTCCAGCAGCACGCTCCCGGCGTCCTCGGCCACGACCTCCACGCCGCGGGAGGCCACGTGCACCACGGTGCCCGCGTATCCGGCGTCGGCCGCGATGAGGTTGGAGCCGCCCCCGACCACGAGCACGGCCCGTCCGGCGGCGTCGGCCTCCGCGACGGCGTCGACGACCGCCTGCTCGGTCTCCGCCCGCACGTAGTGCCGGGCGGGCCCGCCCACGGCGGCGGTGGTGAGATCTGCGAGGTGAGGGGACGTCATGGTGCCCAGTTTATCGGCCGTGCCCCGCGGACCGCGTCCCCCGGGTCCTCATGCCAGCTGCACGACGGCCTGGGCCTTCACCAGCACCTTCAGCTGGGCGGCGGTCGCCGGGTCGGCGCCCTCCGCGGAGAGGTCGGGAGCGGTGACGGTGAGGTCGACGCGCACGGTGCGGGCGTCGTCGTCGAGCGCGCCGATCTTCCCGGTGACCGTGAGCACGGTGGAGGCCTCCACCGCGGTGCCGAACCGGTTGGGCACGACCACCGGCTTGGTGAAGCGGGTCTGGTAGTCGACGACGGCGCCCGGGTCGCCGGCCCAGTCGGTCACGAGCTGGACCGCGGCGCCCATCGTGAGCATGCCGTGGGCGATGACGTCGGGCAGGTCCACGGCACGGGCGAACTCCTCGTTCCAGTGGATGGGGTTGAGGTCCCCGGAGGCGCCGGCGTAGCGGACGAGGTCCGCGCGGGAGAGCTCGATGCGGCGCTCGCCGATCTGCTGGCCCTTCTCGAGGCTGTCGAAGGCGACGGTCATGGTCACTGGTCCTCTCCGCGCACCAGGAGGGACGAGACGGTCGTGGCGACCGGCTCGCCCTCCACGGTGCGGATCTCGGCCCGGGACGTCACCATGGCTCCGGAGCCCATGGCCCGCACCTGGTCCACGTGCAGCTCGGCCACGAGCTCGTCACCGGCGACGATCGGGCGGTGGTGGGTGAAGCGCTGGTCCGCGTGGACCACGCGCGAGAAGTCGATGCCGGCCTCGGGGTCGGCGATGAGTGCGGCGTCGGCGCGCTGGGCCACGACGATCGCGAAGGTGGGGGGCGCCACGAGGTCCGCGTGCCCCAGCGAACGGGCCGCCTCGACGTCGTGGTGGGCGGGGTGGCCGGCCTGGACGGCGCGGGCGAACTCGCGGATCGCTTCCCGTCCGACGGTGTAGGTCTCGGCCGGCGGGTAGGTCCGCCCGACCAGATCGGGGTTCACGGGCATGGCAGCTCCTCGCTGGACGGCGCCGCACACGGGCGGCAGGAACCCGCCCAGTCTACGGTGGCGCCGGCGGGGCCCGGCGCGGCGGGGACGACAAAAGCCCGTGACCGGCAAGGGTCACGGGCTTTTCGCCGTAGCGGTGGACGGGCTCGATCCGTCGACCTCACGATTATGAGTCGTGCGCTCTAACCAGCTGAGCTACACCGCCAGGTAGATGGGAACCCGCGGCTGACGGCCTGACGGCCGCGCCACGGGATCTCATCACGAGAGCCCCGACCGGGAATCGATCCCGGGACCTCCATCTTACCAAGATGGCGCTCTACCACTGAGCTATCGGGGCAACGACGAAGACTCTACCAGGACGTTTCGGCAAAACAAAAATCGGGAGGGCCCCTCCGCCGGGCCCCCTCCCGAGGGGACGTCCGCCCTGCTGGGAGCCGCTTTCCGGGCGCCGGACAGCGGCCGGTGCCGGGCGTCCGGCACCGGCCGGGCGGAGTGCCGGGACGGGGACGGGACGGCACGACGGAGGGGACGGGCCGTGCGGCCCGTCCCCTCCGTCCGGGGACCGCGGTCCCCGTCTCAGTGCATCCGGTTCAGTGCCACCGGTGCGGCGTCGTCGGCTCAGTACTTCTTGTGGCGCGGCTTCCGGCTGGTCCGGTCGCCGTCGCGCTCGCCGGCGGAGTACCCGGGCTTGCGGCCCTGGTAGCCGCCGCGGGACTCACCGCCGCTGCTGCGGCGCGGGCGGTCCTGGTAGGAGGAGGTGTTCCGGGGCCGCGACCGGCCACCGGACCCGCCCGGGCCGCTGTCGGTCTCGAGGTTGATGAGCTCCCCGTTGATGCGGGTGCGGGAGAGCCGGTCCAGTGTGGAGGCGGGCAGGTTCTCGGGCAGGCCGACCAGGGTGTGGGTGGAGCGGATGTCGATCGCGCCGATCTGCTCGCCGCTCAGCCCGCCCTCGTTGGTGAGGGCGCCGACGACGGAGCCCGGCGAGACGCGGTGGCGGTGGCCCACGGCCAGCCGGTACGTGGCCATGCCCTTCTCGGCGCGCGGCTCGCGGCGCGGCCGGTCGTCGCCGTCCCGGTCGGGACGCCCGCGGTCCCGGTCCCGGGTGCGCGGCGCGGGCTCCGGCAGCTCCTCCACGAAGAAGGGCCGCCCGTCCTGCGCCATCACGGCGATCGCTGCCGCGATCTCCACCGCGTCGACGTCGTGCTCCGCCTGGTACTGCTCGACGAGCTCGCGGAACTGGGTCAGGTCCTCGGACTCCATGGTGTCCGTGATCTGCTGGGCGAACTTGTCCTTGCGGGTCCGGTTGACGTCCTCGGTGGAGGGCATGCGCATGAGCTCCACCGGCTGGCGGGTGGCCTTCTCGATGGCCCGCAGCAGGTACTTCTCCCGGGGGGTCATGAACAGGATCGCCTCGCCGGAGCGCCCGGCGCGGCCGGTCCGGCCGATCCGGTGCACGTAGGACTCGGTGTCGTGGGGGATGTCGTAGTTGACCACGAGCGAGATCCGCTCGACGTCCAGGCCGCGGGCGGCGACGTCCGTGGCCACGAGGACGTCGATCTTGCCCTCGCGCAGGGCCTCCACGGTGCGCTCGCGCATGTTCTGCGGGATGTCGCCGTTGATCGCGGCGGCCGCGTAGCCGCGGGCCTTGAGCCGGTCGGCGACCTCCTCGGTGGCGGCCTTGGTGCGCACGAAGACGATCACCCCGTCGTAGTCCCCGACCTCGAGGATGCGGGTCATGGCCTCCATCTTGTGCGAGCCCATGACCTGGAGGTAGCGCTGCCGGGTGTTGGTGCCCGTGGTGGTCTTGCCCTTGACCGCGATCTCCTGCGGGTCGCGCAGGTACTGCTTGGCGATCTTGCGGATGGCCGGGGGCATGGTCGCGGAGAACAGCGCGACCTGCTTCTCGACCGGCGTCTGGGAGAGGATCTCCTCGACGTCCTCGGCGAAGCCCATCCGCAGCATCTCGTCGGCCTCGTCGAGGACCACGTACTGCAGGTGGGACAGGTCCAGGGAGCCCTTCTTGAGGTGGTCGATCACACGGCCGGGCGTGCCGACGACGACCTGGGCGCCGCGGCGCAGACCGGCCAGCTGCGGGCCGTAGGGGGAGCCGCCGTACACCGGCAGGACGGTGAAGTCCTCGAGGTGGCCGGCGTAGGAGGAGAACGCCTCGCCGACCTGGAGGGCGAGCTCGCGGGTCGGGGCGAGCACGAGCACCTGGGTGTCGCGGGAGACGCCGTTGACGTCGGAGAGCTCGGCGAGCCGGGACAGCGCGGGGACCGCGAAGGCCGCGGTCTTGCCGGTGCCGGTCTGGGCCAGGCCCACGACGTCGTTGCCCGCCAGCAGCGCCGGGATGGTGGCGGCCTGGATGGGCGTGGGGGTCTCGTAGCCGACCTCGTCGAGGGTGGCGAGCACGCGGGGGTCGATGCCGAGCTCGGCGAAGGTGATCGTGTGCTCCTCGGCGGTGCCGGGCGCGCTGGGGGTGTCGATGGTCATGGAGAGGTGCCTCGTTCTGTGCGGGTGGCGGCCCGGGAGTGGTCCCCGGGGGCGTCGGCCACGGTCGTGGTGTCCGGACGTCCCTGCCAACCACTTGGAGCCCCGCACGGAAACGGGAGCGTCGGACACGGCGCGGACGGGCCGCGGCCGAACACGATGCGCTGACGGCATCGCGTTGCACGAGAAAGTGAGGGAGTGACCGGATTCGGTCCTCCCAGTCTATCGCACGCGGCGGCGCGCTCAGCCCTGGCGCCGCACGAGGACGAGGTGCTTCTCGTCACGCACCACCGCGTAGTCGTCGCCGTAGCGCTCCCGGGCGTAGGCCGCGACGTCCTCCGGCGGGTTCCCGCCCCACGTGGCGCCGAGCTGGTCGACCACCACGTACTCCGGGGCGGGGTCGCCCTCGCTGCCCAGCCAGTGCACCTGGGCGCGCGGCACGAGGTGGTGCATCAGCGTCAGGTCCGTGGCCACGCTCGCCCCCTCGGGGACCGCGGCGACGACCCCGGCCTTGACGTCCGCGCGGGGGTCCGGGCGGTACGCGGCCGGGTCCGCGAGATCGGCCAGCGGCCGGCCGGGGACCAGCAGCAGCGCCACCGCCAGCGCCAGGGCCGGGGCGGCACGGGCGAGCCGGCGCAGCCGCCCGTGCCGCAGGCGGAGCACGGCGTCGAGCAGCGCGACGAAGACGATCGGCATGAGCACGGCGCTGTAGTGCCACCCCGTGCCCCAGTACCCGTGGTTGGGGGAGAGCATCCGCCAGAGCAGCGTGGGCAGGGCCACGAGCGCCAGCGGCGAGCGCAGCACCAGCACCACGCCCACGGCCAGCAGGGTCAGCCACGTCAGCGCCTTCTGCCCCGGCACCACGAGGGAGACCAGCGCCCCGAGGGGGTCGGCCGCCGCGGCGGCGAGATCCAGCCGGTCGGCGTAGGCGAACCGGCCGTCCGCGCTGAGGGCGGGCAGCACGACGGCGACCGCGAGCGCCGACCAGGCCGCGCCCCACGCGGCGAGGCCGAGCCCCAGCAGCACCGGGCCGCGCTCCCCGCCCGCCTCCCGGTGGGCCCGCCAGGCCAGCACGAGGCCGAGCGCCGCCACGGTGACGCCCAGGTCCTCCTTGACGAACGCGACGGGTGCGGCCCACAGCGCGGCCGCCGCCCAGCGCCGCTCCACCAGGGAGCCGAGGGCGAGCACCAGCAGCGGGAGGGCGAAGGACACCTCGTGGAACTGCACGGCCACGGCCGCCTGCAGGCCGAAGCTGAGCCCGTAGGCGAGGCCCAGGAGCACCCCCGGTGCCGTGCCGAGGGCGCGCACGGCGAAGCGGGTCAGCGCCCCGGCCGAGACCGCCACGAGCACGTCCTGGAGCACGAGCAGCGTCAGCGCCGAGGGGAACAGGGCGTAGAGGGGTCCGAGGAGCACGAGCAGCGGGTGGAAGTGGTCGCCCAGCAGGTTGGCGCCGTGGCCCTTGATGTGCACGACGGGCCCCTCGCCGGCGGCGTAGGACTTGGCCAGCTGGGTGAAGATGCCCAGGTCCCAGGAGGGGACCTCCCAGCGGTGCCACTGCAGCAGGGACCACCACACGTACAGGACCAGCACGAGCGCGGCCACGCCGAGGGGCGCCGGCCGCGCCCGCCCGCCGGGGACGGCGGGCGGCGGGACCGGGTGCGCGGGGCGCCGGAGCGCGGTGGCGGGCATGGCCTCCTCGGTGGCTGGGCGGCCCGCCCGGGCCGGCGCGGCGCCGTCGGACAGGACTGCCATCATGGTCTCATGACCAGCACCGCTCCCCCGCCCGCCCGGGCCCGCCCGGTCCGTCCGGCGGACGCCGAGCGGGTGTGGGTCCCGGAGGGCGCCCTGCACCTGGGGCAGACCCTCGGGGTGCTGTCCCGCGGTGCCGGGGATCCCCTCGTCCGGGTCACGGCGCCGGACTGCGTCTGGGTCACCGCCCGCACGGCGGCGGGTCCCGTGACGGCGCGGTTCTCCCGCACCGGTGCGGGCCGGCCCCTGCAGCGGCCGGTGCTGGTGCGCGCGTGGGGGCCCGGCGCGGTCGACTTCCTCGCGGAGGCCCCGCGGTGGGCCGGCGCGGAGGACTCCTGGTCGCGGTTCGAGGCCTCGGACGCCTTCCGGGCCCTGCCCCACCGGCTGGCCGCGACCCGCCACCACCACCCGGGGCTCCGGCTGCCGTCGACCGGGCGGCTGCTGGACCGGGCGGTGCTCTCGGTGCTGGAGCAGCGCGTCACGGTGCGCGAGGCCGTGGCCGCGCACCGGCAGCTCGTGCGCCGGC
>JAPSHS010000420.1 GCA_031179495.1 Kocuria sp.
GGATCGACGTGAGCGTCGCGGAGAGCCGCTCCTTGGCCTTGAACAGGTGGTGCAGGTACGCCCGGGTGTAGTGCGTGCACGTGTAGCAGTCGCAGCCGTCCTGGACGGGCGAGAAGTCCGTCCGGAAGCGGGCGTTGCTGACGGTGAACCGGCCGTCCGGGCCGTACACGGACCCCGAGCGGGCCACCCGGGTGGGCGAGACGCAGTCGAAGGTGTCCACGCCGTTCTCGAGAGCGGTGAAGATGTCGTCCGGTTCGGAGATGCCCAGCAGGTGCCGCGGGCGGTGCTCGGGCAGCTCCTCGGCGCACCAGCGCACGATCGTGCCGAGGTTCTCCTTCTCCAGCGCCCCGCCGATCCCGAACCCGTCGAAGTCCATGGCCCCGAGGTCCCGGCACGCCTTCCGGCGCAGGTCCTCGTACTGGGCGCCCTGGACCACGCCGAACAGCGCCTGGTACGGCTTGCCCGCGCGCTCCTCGGTCAGCCGGACGTGCTCGGCCACGCAGCGCTGCGCCCACCGGCGGGTCCGCTCGAGGGACGTCTCCTGGTAGGCCCGGGAGTTGTGCAGCGTGGTCAGCTCGTCGAACGCGAAGACGATGTCCGCCCCGAGCCGGTGCTGCACCTGCATCGAGATCTCCGGGGTGAAGCGGTGGACGTCCCCGTTGACGTGGGAGGTGAACGTGACCCCGTCGTCGTCGACCCGGGCCAGGCGCTGCCTGCCGGTCGCGACGTCGTCGTCGCCCGCGGCGGAGGAGGCGACGGTGGACATGTCGATCACCTTCTGGAAGCCCGAGCCCAGGGACATGACCTGGAACCCGCCGGAGTCCGTGAAGGTGGGCCCGGCCCAGTTCATGAACGCGCCGAGCCCGCCCGCCGCGTCGAGCACGTCCGCCCCGGGCTGGAGGTAGAGGTGGTAGGCGTTGGCGAGCAGGGCCTGCGCGCCGAGCTCGGCCATGGACTCCGGCAGCACGGCCTTGACCGTGGCCGCGGTGCCGACGGGGACGAACGCGGGGGTCCGGATCGTCCCGTGCGGGGTGGTGATCGTCCCGGTGCGGCCCAGGAACGGGCCGCCGCCGGCGTCCGCACGGGCACCGGGGGCGCGTGCGGTCCCGTCCAGCCGGTGCTCCACCTCGAAGCCGAAGGCGGCGCGGGCGGTGGGGGAGGCGGAGGACTCGACCGGTGCGGGCACCGGTCCATTGTGCGTCACCGCCCGCCCCGGGCGCAGGCCCGGTCCCTGCCGCCGCTGTGCGGCGCGCTGGACGCCCTGCTCAGCGGCCCCAGCCGGCGTGGGCGACGGCCTGGCGGACCAGGTCTCCCCGGCCCCCCGCGAACTCCGCCTGGACCTCGGCGCTGAGCGCCTCCTCGGGGCTCATCCAGGACAGCTGGAGGGCGTCCTGACGGGGGCTGCACTCACCGCGCACGGGCACGATGTAGCTCAGCGCCACGGCGTGCTGGCGGTCGTCGGTCAGCCCGGTCTCGGACGGGGAGGGGAAGAACTCGGCCACCGCGAACGGGGTGGTGGACACCGGCAGCTGCGGGAAGGCCATGGCGCCCAGGTCCTTCTCGAGGTGGCGCAGCAGGGCGGCCCGGATGGTCTCCCGGTACAGCACCCGGCCGGAGACGAAGGTGTACATCATCTCCCCCT
>JAPSHS010000421.1 GCA_031179495.1 Kocuria sp.
GCGAGCAGGCCCACGAGCAGGTCCGAGTCGAGGCCGCGCTCGTGCACCTCGTCGAGGACCACGGCGCCCGTCCCGGGCAGCTCCGGGTCCTGCAGCAGCCGGCGCAGGAGCACCCCGGGGGTGACGAACTCCACGAGCGTGCGCTCCCCCGTGCGCCGGTCGCCGCGCACGGTGTGGCCCACGAGGCCGCCCACCGGTGTCCCGGTCAGGTGCGCCAGCCGCCGGGCCGCCGAGCGGGCCGCGACCCTGCGCGGCTGGGTGACGACCACCCGGGCCGGGCCGGCCCCGCCGGCGCGCTCGTGCAGCAGGTCGGACACGAGCGGCGGCACCAGGGTGGTCTTCCCGCTGCCGGGTGGGGCCTGGACCACGGCCGCGCCTCCGGCCAGGGCGGCCCGCAGCTGCCCGGCCGCTCCGGCGACCGGCAGTCCGGCGCCGATCCGGGCGAGGTCGAAGGGGACGGAGCTCATCGTCCCAGTGTCGCACCGCCGCAGGGCCCGGTCGGGTCCGGCGGCCGCCGCCCCGGCCGCCGCCGTCGGGAGCGGCCGGGGCCTGCACGGGGGCGGCGCTCAGTCCTCGGGGTGCGCCAGGAACCCGCGCAGCACCTCGACGAACGTCTCCGGCGCCTGGGAGTGGACCCAGTGGCCGGCCTCGCGGATCCTCACCAGGTGCGTCTTCGGGAACAGTTCGCGCATGGCCGGCGAGTGCTCGTCGCGGACGTAGTCCGAGCGCCCGCCGGCGACCCAGAGCACCGGCCCCTCGTAGACGGCGTCCCCGGTGTCGGGGAAGCTGCCGATGGTGTCCAGGCTCGACCGCAGCAGCTCCAGATTCGGCTCCCAGGAGAGTCCCTCCTCGCCGCGGCGCAGGTTCTGCAGCAGGAAGCTCCGGGTGGTGTCCCACGGGATGGGTTCCAGGAGGGCCTCGTCCACGTCCGAGCGGCGTGCGACGGCCGTCAGGTCCACGGCCGCGAGGCTGTCCAGCAGGTGCGCGAACTCGCCCTCGCCGCCCCCGGACCGGGCGGGGGCGATGTCCACCACGACGAGCCGGGAGACGAGGTCCGGGTGGCGCAGCGCCAGCACCATGGCCACCTTGCCGCCGAGGGAGTGCCCGACGACCGCGACCGGTCCCTCCGAGGCGAAGTCGTCCCGCAGGGTCTCGGCCACGGAGTCCGCCATCTGCTCGTAGTCCACCCGGTCCGTCCACTCGGACCGGCCGTGGTTGGGCAGGTCCACCAGCAGGCTCCGGAAGTCCGGCCGGAGGTCCTTGGCGATCCGGGTGAAGTTCTTGCCCCGCCCGAACAGGCCGTGCAGGAAGACGACGCGCTCGCCGTCGTCCCCGACGGGGGTCGTGTGCAGGGTGCTCGTCCGGGGGTCAGCCATGCTCCGAGCTTAGACAGGTCCCGGCGCCACCGCCGCCCGCCTCGGCCGCGGCCACCGCCTGCCGCGGCAGCCCCGGCTCCGACGGGCGCCCCACGTAGACTCGGGAACGTGACTGACTCCACCCGGACCACCCGCACCGCCCTCCCCGAGCAGGTCTCGGAGCTCTTCGACCCCGTGCAGTGGCGCACGGTCGAGGGTTTCCAGGACCTGCAGGACCTCACCTACCACCGCGGCGTGGAGCGGGACGGGGACGGCGCCGTCGTCC
>JAPSHS010000422.1 GCA_031179495.1 Kocuria sp.
AGGGCCCGGTCGACGTCGCGCAGGAGGGCCTCCTGCTGCTCCGGCGTGGGCGGGTTGGCGCCGAGGTGGCGCTCGGTCAGACGGACGCAGCCGATGTCCACGCTGCGCTCCGCGCGCACCCCCCGGGAGTTGCCGAGCACGAACTCGGTGGACCCGCCCCCGAGGTCGACCACGAGCACCCGGTCCCCGGGGTCGCTGCCGGGCACGGCCGCCGAGGCGCCGAGGAAGGACAGGTCCGCCTCCTCGTCGCCGGTGATCACCTCGGGACTCACGCCGAGCCGCTCGCGGATCCCGGCGAGGAAGACGTCCCGGTTGCCGGCGTCGCGCGTGGCGCTCGTGGCCACGAAGCGCAGGCGCTCCACGTCGTGCTGCGCCAGCAGCCCGGCGTACTCCTCGGCGGCCGCGAACGTGCGCTCGAGGGCCGCCTCGGCCAGCCAGCCGGTGGCGTCCACGCCCTGGCCGAGCCGGACCACGCGCATCTCCCGCACGAGGTCGTCGAGGACGGTGCGCCCCTCCTCCTCCCGGGTGTCGGCGACGAGCAGTCGGATGGAGTTGGTGCCGCAGTCGATGGCGCCTACGCGCATGGGTCGTCCTCGGGGTGAAGGGGGCGGGGTGGAAGAAGCGGGGGAAGGAGCAGGCGGAGCAGGGGGAGGGGCCTGGGGTCTCAGGCCTCGCGCCAGGCGGGGTCGCAGTGGCACGCCCCGGGCGTCCACCACTCGGCGATCGCGTCGAGGGTCTCGTCGCCCAGCACGTTCACGCCGCGGCCCGCGGCGAGGGAGTGGCCGGCGAGCACGTGCAGGCACTTGACCCGCACGGGCATCCCGCCGGCGGAGATGCCCTCGATCTCCGGCACGGCCCCGGTGCCGGCCTGGGCCCCGATCCGGGCGCGCTCGGCGAGGTAGTCCTCGTGGGCGGCACGGTGTGCCGCGGCGAGCTCCTCGTCCGCCGCGACGCGGTCCGACATCTCGTACATCAGCCCGCCGGCCTCGAGCCGGGACACGGCGGCGGTGATGACGGGGTGGGCCAGGTAGAAGACGGTGGGGAACGGGGTCCCGTTGGCCAGCCGGGGCGCCGTGGCCGCCACGAGCGGGTTCCCGCACGTGCAGCGGGCCGGGATCTCGACGACGTCGCGGACCGGGCGCCCGAGCTGGCGGGAGAGGACCTGCAGGTCCAGGGCCGTGGGCTCGACGGTCGCGGCCGTCACCCCGAGCCCCCGGGGGGAGGGCGTCCCGCCCGTGCCGTCGCCGGGTTCGTGTCCGTGCTGGGAGTTCACGCCGTTCCTCACTCCGCGGCCGTGCCGCGGCTGTCCGTGGCCGCGTCCTGCGGCTCGTCGGTCCCGTCCGCCGGGGCGGTCGGGACGGTGTCGTCCGTCCGGTCGGTGGTCCCGCCGGTGCTGTCGGTGCGGTCCGCCGTCGGGCCGGTGCCCCCGGCGCCGCGGGCCTCCTCGTAGGCGGAGACCACCACGGACTGCCAGAGGGCGTCGACCCACGCCGGCTTCTCGGCCTCCACCTGCGCCGCCGAGGAGTCCACCACGGCGCCGTCCATCTCCTCGGCGCCGACCACGAGGTAGGACCGCTCCCCCGGCATGACGTAGAGGAGCCGGTCCCGGGCCTGCTGCTTGACGTAGGTCTCGTCCGACC
>JAPSHS010000423.1 GCA_031179495.1 Kocuria sp.
CACACCGCGCTTCATGGGGCTGCCCTTGAGTGCGGGCGCCTTGGTCTTGACGACCTTCGGGGTCCGGCCCTTGCGGACCAGCTGCTGGATTGTAGGCACAGTGTCTCCTGATTGGACGGGCCGCGACAGCGGCCCGCTGGATGGTCGGCTCCCCCGCGACCGGCCGGGGCCGGGAACGGGTGCAGCGCCTGGCGCGGGCCCGGCGGGCGGGCACCACGGTTACCGCGCTGCTGGCACGTGGGCAGACGAAAAGGATGGCATTTTGGTACATACCGCGTACCAGAGGACCGAGTCCGTTCTGCCATTGATCTCCGCGGCCCCCGGCGGCGCATGAGAGCGCCGACGGACGACCGTGCAATTCCTCGACAGCCTATCAGACAGGGCTCCGCCCGGGAAACGGGGGCCGCCCGGCGCTCAGCGCCCGGTCGCGGCGAGGTCCGCGGAGATCCGCCGGGCGCACTCGAGCAGCAGGGGCACGACGTCGTCCACGGGGTCCCCCGCGCTCGCGCCGGGCATGCCGACGCGCATGGAGACGTTCACGGCGGCGACCACGCGCCCCGACCGGTCCGTCACCGGGGCGGCGACGGAGCGCAGGCCGATCTCCAGCTCCTGGTCCACGAGCGCCCACCCCTGGGCGCGGACCCGCCGCAGGTCGGCCTCGAGAGCGCGGGGGTCCGTGAGGGTGTGCTCGGTCAGGCGCTCGAGCCGGGCCGAGCGCAGGTACTCGGCGCGCTGGTCGGCGTCGAGCCCGGCCAGCAGGACGCGGCCCATGGACGTGGCGTGGGCCGGGAAGCGGGTCCCGACGGCGATGGCGACGGTCATGATCCGGTGCGTGGAGACCCGGGCCACGTAGACGATGTCGGAGCCGTCCAGCACCGAGGCGGAGGTGGACTCCTCGACCTGCTCGGACAGCGCCTCGAGGTGCGGTCCGGCGAGGGCCGGCAGCGACAGCGAGGAGAGGTAGGAGAAGCCCAGCTGCAGCACCCTGGGCGTGAGCTCGAACAGGCGCCCGTCGGTGCGGACGTAGCCGATGTCCTCGAGCGTCAGCAGGAACCGGCGCGCGGTGGCACGGGTCAGGCCGGTCCGCCGGGCGACGTCGCTGAGGGTCATCCGGGGGTGCCGGGCGTCGAAGGCCGTGATCACCTGGAGCCCGCGCGCGAGCGACTGCACGAACTGCCCGGGCACGCCTCGCTCCCCCGCGGGGGCGGGCTGGTCCTGCTCGGTCATCGGGGCCTCCTGGGAACCTGGGTCGGGTGCGCGGCGGGACGCCGGGCACCCGGTGGCGTGCCGCGCTCAGCGGGCGGGGCGCAGCGGGACGCCGACGATCCGCCGGAGCTCCTCGAAGCTCGTGCCGAAGGTCTCGCGCACGCTCACCCCGTCGGCCTCGATGAGGAACACGGCCTGGTCGGTGTAGATCCGGGACACGCACCCCACGCCGGTGAGCGGCATGGTGCACCGCTCCACCAGCTTGGACTGTCCGTTCCGGGTCTGCAACGACATCATCACGAAGGTCTGCTTCGCGCCGGTGGCCAGGTCCATGGCCCCGCCCACGGCCGGGATGGCGTCCGCCCGGCCGGTGTGCCAGTTGGCGAGGTTGCCGTGGGCGTCCACCTGGAAGGCCCCGAGCACGCAGCAGTC
>JAPSHS010000424.1 GCA_031179495.1 Kocuria sp.
CGAGTCCTGGTCCACGGTGCCCGCCTCCACGGACGGGGCCACGTCACCCACGGACTGCTCCGTCTGGTGCGTCATGGTGCTGCCGCGCTGGACCAGCGTGAGCACGGCGCGGTCGGCGCCCCGGGACATCAGCCGCTGCACGAGCACCGCCAGCGGTCCCTCCGAGGGCAGCGGGCGGGCCTGCCCCGGCTCGCGCTCCTCGTGCTCCGGGGCCGCCGGCGCGAGTGCGGCGGCGCCCCCGTCGACGGGGGCGGTCGGCCCGGTCGGCGGAGCGGCCGGGCGGTCCTCCGGCGCCGTCTCCTGCCGCGCTGTCCCGTCACCGCTGTTCTTCCGGAAAATGCCTCGCAGACCCAACTGGACCCACCCTTCTGAGCGTGTGTGCACGCCCTCGGTTCTCGTTTCGCGCTGGTTCTCTCCGCAGTATAGGCGGGCCCGCGGGGCCCGCCCCGGGGCATCAGCGCACGGTCTCGAGGACCACCCCGTGCCCCGTCCCCGCCCCGGGGGCCGCGGGCAGCACCACGGCGGCGCCCTCGAGGGCCTCGCGGGCCCGGGCGAAGCGCTCGGGGGTGTCCGTGCGCAGGGTCAGCAGCGGCTGGCCCGCCCGGACGGTGTCACCCGGCTTGGCGTGCAGCAGGACGCCGGCGCCGGCCTGGACCGGGTCCTCCCGCCGGGCGCGGCCGGCGCCGAGGCGCCAGGAGGCCACCCCGACCTTGTAGGCGTCGAGCTCGGTGAGCACGCCGTCGGCCTCCGCCGTGACGGTCTCGGACTCCCGGGCCTTCGGCAGCGGGGCGTCGGGGTCCCCGCCCTGGGCGGAGATCATGGCACGCCAGGCGTCCATCGCCCGGCCGTTCCGCAGCGCCTCCGCGGGGTCGACGTCGTGGATCCCGGAGGCGGCCAGCATCTCCTCGGCGAGCGCGACGGTGAGCTCCACGACGTCGGCCGGGCCTCCCCCGGCGAGCACGTCCACGGACTCCTGGACCTCCACGGCGTTGCCGACCGCCAGCCCCAGGGGCGTGGACATGTCGGTGAGCAGCGCGGTGGTCGTGACGCCGGCGTCCGTGCCGAGGTCGACCATCGTGCGGGCCAGCTCACGGGCGGACGCGAGGTCCTTCATGAACGCGCCGGAGCCGACCTTGACGTCGAGCACGAGGGACTGGGTGCCCTCGGCGATCTTCTTGGACATGATCGAGGACGCGATGAGCGGGATGGACTCCACGGTGCCGGTGACGTCCCGCAGCGCGTAGAGCTTCTTGTCGGCCGGCGCCAGGCCGGAGCCCGCCGCGCAGATCACCGCGCCGACGTCGCGCAGCTGGTCCATCATCTCGGTGCCGGTCAGCGCCGCCCGCCAGCCGGGGATCGACTCGAGCTTGTCGAGGGTGCCGCCGGTGTGGCCGAGCCCGCGCCCGGACAGCTGCGGGACGGCCACCCCGTGGACCGCCACGAGCGGTGCCAGCGGCAGCGTGATCTTGTCCCCCACGCCGCCGGTCGAGTGCTTGTCCGTGGTGGCCGTCCGGGCCCCCGAGCGCACGAGGTCCGAGAAGTCCATCCGCTCCCCCGAGGCGATCATCGCCCGGGTCCAGCCGGCGATCTCGTCGCGGTCCATGCCGCGCAGGAAGATCGCCATGGCCAGGGCGCTCA
>JAPSHS010000425.1 GCA_031179495.1 Kocuria sp.
GCGACGGGGCCTGCAGGGCGGTGTAGACGATCACGAACACCAGCACCACGTCGAACAGGGCATCGGCGCTGTCGGCCTGGGCGGCCATGGGCACCGTGGCCAGGATGATCGGGACCGCCCCGCGCAGCCCGGCCCAGGACAGGAAGAGCTGCTCGCGCCAGGGCAGCCGGAACCACACCGCGCACACCACCACCGCGATCGGGCGCACCACGAAGGTCAGGAACAGCCCCGCGACCACACCGGTCAGCACGGTGTCCCAGGTGATCCGGCTCGGGCTCGCCAGCAGCCCGAGCATCACGAACAACCCGATCTGGGCGATCCACCCCGCGCCCTCCGCGAAGGCCTGGGTGGCGTGGCGGTGCGGCAGGCGGCCGTTGCCCAGGACCATCGCGCAGATGTAGACCGCGGCGAATCCCGAGACGCTGATCCGGGCGGCGACCCCGTAGGCCAGCACCGACCAGGCCAGGGCAGCCAACGGATACAGGCCGGCCGCCGGCAGGGCGATCCGGCGCAGGACGAACACCCCGAGAAAGCCGAGGAGCACCCCCAGCAGGATGCCCCCGGCGAACTGGAGCACGACCGTCCCGGCCACTCCCGCGACACCGCCTGCCGGCTGCTCACCGACCGCCACCGCGGTGGCTGCGGTCACGATCAGCACCGTCGGGGCGTCGTTGAGCCCGGACTCCCCCTCGAGCGCGGCGCGCAGGCGCCCGGGCAGCGGGACGCCGCGCAGCACGGAGAACACCGCGGCCGCGTCCGTGCCGGCGTTGACCGCACCGAACAGCAGCGCGAGGACCAGCGGAAAGCCCAGGGCATAGTGGCCGATGACCGTCATCAGACCGATCGTGATGACCACCCCGACCGTGGCCAGCACCGTGGCCAGCCCGATCGCGGGCCGGATGTCCTGCCACCTCGTGGTCAGCCCGCCCTCGGCCAGGATCAGCACCAGGGCCGCGTACCCCAGCCCCTGGGCGATCGTGGCGTCGTCGAACTGGAACCCGAACCCTGATTCGCCCAGCACCATGCCGAAGAACAGGAACAGCAGCAGCGCCGGCAGACCCAGCCGGGAACCCACGCGCACACCGCCGATGGCCACCAGGGTCACGAGCGGGGCGACGAGCATGACGAAGTTGACGGCATCCACGCCGTCCATCCTCCCATCCCGGGGTGACGGCCCTCTGTGAGGACCCCGGGGCGGCAGGAGCATCCGGCACGTCCTCGGTGTCCCGCCGGTGCGTGACCTGGACCGGTCACCTCCGGTGCGCCACGGGTCCGGCCGGTGCGCCGCGCGCCGGCGACCACAGGGCCGTTCCGCTCGACAGCTGCCCCTCCGAGCCCGGCTCCCGAAGGCTCCGCCCGGCGGTGGGGGGATCGCCGTGGTTGCGTCACGGCGAGGTCGACGCCCTGCCTCCGGGAGGGTTGCGGGAGTGCCGCGCGTGGGCGGCGCGACGGTAGGCGGTGGGGCTGGCGCCGTAGCCCCGGGTGAAGGCGGCGCTGAAGGTGAAGGCGCTGCTGTAGCCGACCTCGGCGGCGATGGTCGCGGTGGTGGCGGTGCTGTCCGCCAGCCGGTCGGCGGCCAGGGCCAGACGCCAGGTGGTGAGGTAGGCCATCGGGGGCTGCCCGACGGCAGCGCGGAA
>JAPSHS010000078.1 GCA_031179495.1 Kocuria sp.
GTCTTCAGCGTGGTCTTCACGTCCATGCCCATGAGCCGGCCCACGAGCCAGAACCCGGAGTCGTTGACGTGGCCGGCGAACACCGAGCCCGCGGCGGTGGCCAGGACGACGGCGGCGACCTGCACCGGGTTGAAGTCGCCGGCGGCCACGGCCGGGGCCATCAGGCCGGCGGCGGTGACGAGGGCGACGGTGGCAGAGCCCTGGGCGAGGCGGAGCACCACGGCGATGAGGTAGGCCGCGAAGATCACGGGCAGGCCGATGCCGTCCAGCGAGGACTCCAGGGCGTCACCGATGCCGGAGGCGCGCAGGATGCCGCCGAACATGCCGCCGGCACCGGTGATGAGGATGACCGAGGCGACCGGGCCCAGGGAGGAGTCGATGACCTTCTCCAGGGCCGTGCCGTGCTCGCCGCGGCGGGTGCCGAGGACGAACAGGGCCACGAGGACGGAGATCAGCAGGGCGACCGGGGACGCCCCGACCGCGGTGAGGACCGGGAACCAGGGGGCCTCCTCGGAGACCGCGCCGGCCGCGCGCAGGAAGTCCAGGCCGGTGTTCATGAAGATGAGCACGAGGGGCAGGAGCAGCAGGGCGATGATCGTGGAGACCCGGGGCGGGTTGACGGGCTGGTCCTCGTCGACGTCGCCGAAGAGCGCGGGCACGGGGAGGACGTACTTGCTCCCCACGCGCTTGCCCCACAGGTACGCCGAGAGGTACCAGAGCGGGAAGGCCAGCAGCAGGCCGATGAGCAGGACCACGCCGAGGTCGGCGCCGTAGAGCTCGGTCGCGGCCACGGGGCCGGGGTGCGGCGGCACGAACACGTGCATGACGGAGAACGCGCCGGCGGCGGGGATGCCGTAGAGGAGCACGTTGTTGCCGGTCACCCGGCGGGCGACCGCGAAGATGATCGGCAGCATGACCACCAGGCCGGCGTCGAAGAAGATCGGGAAGCCCATGATCAGGGAGGCGATGCCGAGCCCGAAGGGCGCCCGCTTCTCGCCGAAGACCTCCACGAGCTTGTCGGCGAGCGCGCGGGCGCCGCCACTGTGCTCCACGAGCTTGCCCAGCATGGCGCCCAGGCCGATGAGCAGGGCCACCGAGCCGAGGGTGCTGCCGAACGCGCCCACCGCCGTCTCGAGGATCAGGCCCGGCGGGATGCCCGTGGCGAACGCCGTCAGCAGCGCCACCAGGACGAGGGTCAGGAACGCGTGCAGCTTGAACTTGATCACCAGGACCAGGATCAGCGCGATGGCGGCCGCCGCGATCAACAACAACGGTGCGGTGCCGAGAGTTTGTGTCCAGTCTTCCACTGAGGGTCTCCGTGATCTCGTGCCTGCGGACAGGCCGTGGGGTGCTCGTCGTGATCCACGACACGCGCTAGGCTGGCAGAAAGATCATACTTTTGGCAACAAGGTGCCGTAACGCACGCCACAGGAGGACGGGGCCGGGATGCGCAGCGCGAAGCAGCACAGCGGGGTGCTGGACCGGCTCGGGGAGAGCATCGCCTCGGGTGCCCGGGCGCCCGGCACGGTCCTGACGCTCGGGGGCCTCGAGGAGGAGTTCGGCGTCTCCCGCACCCTCGTGCGGGAGGTGGTGCGCGTGCTCGAGTCCATGGGGATGCTGGAGTCGAAGCGGCGCGTGGGCGTCACCGTCCGGCCGCACGAGGACTGGAACCAGTTCGACCCCCGGCTGATCCGGTGGCGGCTCGACGGACCCGGGCGGAACGCCCAGCTGCTGAGCCTCACGGAGCTGCGCGCGGCGATCGAGCCCGTGGCGGCCCGCCTGGCCGCCGCACGGGCGGACGAGTCCACCCGGCACCGCCTCGTGGAGCTGGCGGCCCGGCTCAGGGAGCTGGGCGAGGCCCGCCGCGGCACGGACCCGGAGTACCTGGCGACCGACATCGCCTACCACGAGCTGCTGCTGGCCGCGAGCGGCAACCCCATGCTCGCCGCCCTGGGCGGCACGGTCGCCGAGGTGCTCACCGGCCGCACGGCGCTCGGGCTCATGCCGCGCGAACCGGCGCCCGGAGCGCTCGAGGACCACGAGGCCACGGCCGCCGCCGTCGCCGCCGGGGACGCCGCCACCGCCGAGGCGCGGGCACGCGCCGTGGTGAGGGAGGTGCTCGAGGAGGTCATCGACGTGACAGGGGACACGTCCTGATCTGGTCGAAAGTCTCCTGAGCCGTTCCCGCCCGTTTCCTAGGCTGACAGCATGGCCACACCTGTCGCCGGCTACCTGTCCCTGGTCTCGGGGCCCCGCCGGACTCCCCGCTACGACCACCACCTGGCCTGCCTGCTGATCCTGGTCGCGGGCATGCTCAACTCGGCCGGCTTCGTGGCGGTCGCCGTCTACACCTCCCACATGACGGGCCTGACGGCGACCATGGCCGACCACCTGGTGGACCGCGACGTCGCCCTGCTGTCCCTCGGCGCGGTGGGCCTGAGCGCCTTCGTGCTCGGCGGGATCTGGTGCGCGCTGCTCTTCAACTGGGGGCGGCGGCGCGGCCTCGGCTGCCGGTTCGCCAACGTCCTCGCGTTCGAGGGCGTCCTGATCCTGGCCTTCGGCCTGACGGCGGAGGCCGTCCAGGGCGAGCACCGCGACCTCGTGCGCGTCGCCGTCCTGTGCTTCACCATGGGCATGCAGAACGCGCTCATCACCAAGGTCTCCGACGTCCCCGTGCGCACCACGCACGTCACCGGGATGATCACGGACATCGCGATCGAGCTCGGCAAGATGCTCTACCCCAACCGCACGCCCGGGCCCGACCCCGTGCGGGCCGACCTGCGCAGGCTGCGGGTGCTGAGCGGCCTCGTGGGCCTGTTCTTCCTCGGCGGGGTGGCCGGGACGCTCGGCTACCTGGCCGTGGGCTTCTCGTTCCTGGTGCCCGTGGCCCTGCTGCTGCTGGTGCTCGCCTACCGCCCGGTGGCCCGGGACCTCGCACGCCGCCGGCGGGCCCGCGTGTTCCTGTGAGCGGCCGGCCCCCGGACCAGCACCCGGACAGGGCCGGGGGCTTCCTCGGCACCGGCGAGCAGGACCAGGAGGACCAGCAGCAGAACGGATCCGCGGCCGCCGCGCAGCCCCCGCCCGCTCCGAGGGGCGCGGGGGCCGAGTCGTGGCGGGGCCCTCTTCCGCGGGGCGTCCGGTGAGGGCGACCCGCCCGTGCCCGGTCGCCCGCGGCCTCGGCACGGGGTACGCCGGGGTCAGGACAGGGCGGCGGCCAGGTAGGGCGCCGTGCGGCTGTCCGGGCACCCGGCGACCTCCGCGGGCGTGCCGGAGCAGACGATCCGTCCCCCGGCCTCGCCCCCGGACGGGCCCATGTCGATCACCCGGTCGGCCCGGGCCACCACGTCCATGGCGTGCTCCACCACCACCACGGTGTTGCCGGCGTCCACGAGCCGGTCCAGCTGGCGCAGCAGCAGCCGGACGTCCTGGGGGTGCAGCCCGGTGGTGGGCTCGTCCAGGAGGTAGAGGGTGTGCCCGCGACGGGCCCGCTGCAGCTCCGTGGCCAGCTTGATCCGCTGGGCCTCGCCGCCGGAGAGCTCGGTGGCCGGCTGGCCCAGCCGCAGATACCCGAGGCCCACGTCGAGCAGGGCGCGCAGGCTGCGCGCGGCGGCCGGGACGTCCGCGAGGAACTCCGCGGCCGTCTCCACCCGCATGCCGAGCACGTCGGCGATGCTCCGGCCGCGGTGGGTGACCTCCAGCGTCTCGGGGTTGTAGCGCGCGCCGTGGCAGTCGGGACAGGGCCCGTAGGTGCCGGGCAGGAACAGCAGCTCCACGGCGAGGAAGCCCTCGCCCTGGCAGGTCTCGCACCGGCCGCCGGCCACGTTGAAGGAGAACCGCCCGGCCCCGTAGCCGCGGGCCCGGGCCTCGTCGGTGGCGGCGTAGAGCTTGCGCACGGCGTCGAACAGCCCGGTGTAGGTGGCGAGGTTGGAGCGCGGGGTCCGGCCGATGGGCCGCTGGTCCACGCGGATCAGCCGGTCCAGGTGCTCCAGGCCCTCGGCCGCCTCCACCCTCGCGCCGGGGCCGGGCGCGGCGGCGTCGTCCGCGTCGTCGTCCGCGGGCGCCGCCCCGTCGTGCAGGTGCCGGCCCACGGTCTCGGCCAGCACCTGGCTGACCAGGGTGGACTTGCCGGAGCCCGAGACCCCGGTGACGGCGGTGAGCACGCCCAGGGGGATCTCGGCGTCGAGGTCCACCAGGTTGTGCCGGCTCACGCCCCGCAGCCGCAGCCACTGCTCGGGCCGGCGGCGCGCGGGCGGCTCCGCGGCGGGCTCCCGGTCGGGGAACAGGAACGGGCGCGTGGCGGACTCCTCGACCTCCGCCAGCCCCGGCACGGGACCGCTGTAGAGCACCGAGCCGCCCCGGTCCCCGGCCTGCGGGCCCACGTCCACGACCCAGTCGGCCCGGCGCACCACGGCCATGTCGTGCTCCACCACGAACACCGAGTTCCCGGAGGCCTTGAGCCCCTCGAGCACGGCCAGCAGCGGCTCGGCGTCGGCGGGGTGCAGGCCCGCCGAGGGCTCGTCGAGCACGTAGACCACGCCGAAGAGCCCGGAGCGCAGCTGCGTGGCGATCCGCAGCCGCTGCATCTCCCCCGGGGAGAGCGTGGGCGTGGCCCGGTCCAGGCTCAGATAGCCCAGGCCCAGGTCCAGGAGCACCTGCAGCCGGGCGAGCAGGTCCTTGGTGATGGTCACCGCGGCCTCGCTGCGCTCCCCCGAGGACACGGCCCGGGAGGCGGTGCCGGCGTGCTCCAGGGCGGCCGTGGGCCGGACCACCTCGGCCAGCTCGCCCAGGGAGGCCCCGTTGAGCTCGGCGATGCTCCGGCCCGCGAAGGTCACGGCGAGCGCCTCGGGGCGCAGGCCGCTGCCGGCGCACGCGGGGCAGGGCCCCGTGACCACGTACCGCAGGACGCGCTCGCGCATCTGCTGGCTGGCGGAGTCCGCGAGGGTGTGCAGGACGTAGCTCCGGGCGCTCCAGAACCGGCCCTTGTACGGCTTCGCCACCCGGTCGCGCTGCGGGGTGATCTCCACGACCGGCTGCTCCTCGGTGAACAGGATCCAGTCCCGCTCCTGCCGCGGCAGCTCGCGCCAGGGGACGTCGACGTCGTGGCCCAGGTGGCTCAGGATGTCGCGCAGGTTCTTGCCCTGCCAGGCGCCCGGCCAGGCCGCGATGGCCCCGTCCCGGATGCTGAGCGCCGGGTCCGGGACCAGGGAGGACTCGGTGACGTCGTGCACGGTGCCCAGGCCCGAGCAGCGGGGGCACGCCCCGGCGGCGGTGTTGGGCGAGAAGGCGTCCGAGTCCAGGCTCCCCGCGGCGGACCCGGGGTAGGTGCCCGCCCGGGAGAAGAGCATGCGCATCGAGTTGGACAGCGTGGTGAGCGTGCCCACCGTGGAGCGGGAGCTGGGTGCGCCACGCCGCTGCTGCAGGGCGACGGCGGGCGGCAGCCCGGTGATCTCCTCCACGGCCGGGTTGTGCCCCTGCTGGATCAGGCGCCGGGCGTAGGGCGCGACGGACTCGAGGTAGCGCCGCTGGGCCTCGGCGTAGACGGTGCCGAAGGCCAGGGAGGACTTCCCGGACCCGGAGACGCCGGTGAAGGCGACGATCGCGTCGCGGGGGATGTCCACGTCGACGTGGCGCAGGTTGTGCTCGGAGGCTCCCCGGACCCGGACCATGCCGGAGGGGACGGGAACGGTGGCCGGGGCGGGATCGGGTCGGGTGCTCACCGGGTCCACCCTAGCGACCGCGGGGGTCCCGGCCGGCCTCAGCCGCTCCGGTGCCGGTCCCGGCCGATCGACCACGCGCTCTGCGCGGGGGCCGGGTCGACCACCCAGGCGGACCACTCGCCCAGGCCGGTGAACCACCGGGCCCCGTCCCGTCCGGCGACCACGAGCCCCGTCGCGAGCACCCCGGCCAGGCGCGCGTCCGGACCGACGACGGACGCCGAACGGGCACCCGCCGCGGGCCGGCCCGTGCGGGGGTCGACGATGTGCGCGGGCCGCTCGTAGGTCGCGGAGGTGGAGACCGCGCCGTCGCCCGGCAGAACGGTCCACGTGACCGCGCCGGGGTCCTCCGGGTGGCGGATCCCGACCGCCCAGGGCTCTCCCGGCGCCGCGGACCCGCGCGTGACCACGTCCCCTCCGGCGTCCACGCAGACGTTGGCGCACCCCGCCCGGACCAGGTCGTCCGCGAGCCGCTCCACGGCCCAGGCCTTGACGTAGCCCGAGGGGTCGAAGCCGCCGCGCACGGCCCAGGGGTCGAAGCAGCCGCCGGTCAGCCGCCGGCCCTCCCGGCAGCGCTGGAGCACGTCGAGCAGGGCCCCCTGGGCGGGGTCCCACCGGGTGAGCCGGCGCTCGTCGAGCAGGCCCGTCCGGAGCGCGGTCACCAGGGAGTCGGGGCGATAGGTGGAGAAGACGGCGTCGACCCACCGCATGTTGGCCACGGCCACGTCCAGCGCGTGCTGGACGGTGCGCTCCGGCGGCAGACCCTCCTCCCCGGCGCGGACGTCGACGGTCACCGCGGTGCCCCAGACCATCTCCCGGTGGCGGTGCCGGCGGCCCTCCGGGCGGCGCAGCTCGACGGCGGGCGCGCTCACAGCCCGGCCCGGTCCAGGAGGTCCCGGAAGGCGGAGCGGAGGCTCTGCACGGCAGGGTCGGCCCCGCTCACGACGTCGACCCGCGCCGGCTGCCTCGTGAGGGTCTCCTCGTGGAGTGCGGGGACGGCACGGTCGTCGCGCCACAGCGGGGGGCGTGGGACACAAGAGGTGAGGTCGATGCAATCGACTATAGAATCCGGCCGGGTCCGCGGTCACTGGACCTTTGGACAGAGTTGCAGATCAGGTCGTGCGGGCAGCGGCTCCGCCCCCTGTCCGCGCAGGGGCGGAGCCGCTGTCCGTCCGTCCTACTCGGACTGGGACGGGTCCCCGTCGCTGATCTGGATGACCACCAGCGGCAGCTGCGTGCCGGGGCCGCAGAACTGCTGCTCCGGCGGGCACTCCTGGATGTACCCCGAGACCACGGCCGGTCCCTCGTCGAAGGCCATGTTGAAGGCCACGGCCTGGTAGGGCAGCGTGACCTCCCCGCCCTCGCAGGCCCACTGGTTCGAGTAGTTGCCGTTGGCGATCCGCCCCTCGGACACCCGCTGGGTGATGTTGAGGCCGACGAAGACG
>JAPSHS010000426.1 GCA_031179495.1 Kocuria sp.
CCGTCCGGGGCGGTCCGCCCGAGCTTGATCTTGCCCGAGATGATGAAGTAGAGCTGGTCGCCCGGATCGCCCTCGTGGAACAGCGTGGAGCCGCGCGAGAGGTCGACCTCGGTGAGCTCCTCGGTGAGCGCGGCGAACGCCTGGTCGTCCAGGGACGCGAACAGGGGAGCGCGGCGGAGGACGTCGATATCCATGGTTCTCCTCAGAGTTACGCCGCCGGGGGCCGTGGCCCGCGGCGGCCGATGTCGGCGGGTGCCGCCCGCACCTGTGTGTGAGCGACCTAACGTACCTGACGTTCACTGTAGTGTCTCCGGCGCGCGATTCCCAAGGAGGGGCGTGGCGGGCCGGGGCGCGGCGGCAGGAACGCTACACGAATCTCACAGCCGGGCTCCCTATGCTGGTGGCTCGCTCCCGGGCCCGGCCCCACAGAACACGCAGAGGAACCCGATGTCTTCGTCCTTCAACCTGCTCGACGTCCTGCTGGTCGTGGTGCTGCTGGGCTACCTCTTCTACGGGTTCAGCCGCGGCTTCTTCAACTCCCTGTTCTCCCTCGCCGGCCTCGTGCTGGGCGGAGCGGCGGCGTTCACCGCCGCCCCGTGGGTCAGCGCGCAGGTGGACTCCCAGTACCGGGTGGGCGCCGTGCTGGCCACGGTGCTCGTGCTGCTGGTCGCGGGGCAGATGCTCGGCGGGATGCTCGGCCGCGCCCTGTCCGCGGTGACCGAGCGCATGCGCCTGGGGCTGCTGAACCGGGTCGCCGGGGCGGTGCTGGACGTCGCCGTGGCCGCCCTGGTGCTCTCGCTGCTCGCCGCGCTCGTGGGCCAGCTCGGCATCCCGTCCGTGTCCCAGCAGGTGGCCTCCTCCACGGTGCTGCGCACCATCGACGAGCGCACCCCCGCGCCGGTCCGTGAGGTGGTGACCGAGGCCCGGGACGCCGTGGGCGGGGCCACCGGGATCCGGCAGCTCGACGCCCTGCTGTTCCCGGCGCAGGAGGCCCCCGACGAGGGCGTGGACACGCCGGCGCTCGAGGAGGCCGGGCGCTCCGTGGTGAAGGTCTACGGGACCGCGGAGGAGTGCCGGCAGAACCAGGCGGGCTCCGGCTTCGCGACCGCCGCGGGGCAGGTGGTGACCAACGCCCACGTGGTCGCCGGGGTCGACGAGCCCGTGGTGCAGACCCGGAACGGCCAGGTGCACCGCGCCGCGGTCGTCCACTACGACCCGGGCACGGACCTCGCCGTGCTCTCGGCGCCCAGCCTGCAGGTGCCGGGCCTGGCGCTGGGGGAGGACCCCGCCGCGGGGGACCTGGTCGCCTTCATGGGCTATCCCCTGGGCGGACCCTTCGCGGTGGGGCCCGCCACCGTCCAGGGCTCCGCGCTCGCCCCGGTGCAGGGCGACGGGGCGGCCCCGGCCACCATGGAGATCATCCAGCTGGCCGGTGGGGTCCGGCAGGGCAACTCCGGCGGGCCGCTGGTGGCCCAGGACGGGACGGTGGTCGGGGTGGTCTTCGCCAAGGCCCTCGAGGGGGAGGTGGGCTACGCGCTCACCCTGGGCGAGCTGCGCGGCGCCCTGGACCAGGCCGCGGGCAGGACCCAGCCGCTCGTGCCGGGGACGTGCGCGGCCTGAGCCGCTAGC
>JAPSHS010000427.1 GCA_031179495.1 Kocuria sp.
TCACCAGGGTGGAGACGGCCTCCATGCCGGTGGCACAGGCCTGCTGCACGTCGAAGGCGGGGGTGCGCGGGTCCAGGACCGAGCCGAGCACGGACTCGCGGGTGAGGTTGAAGTCCTTGGGGTGCTTCAGCACGGCGCCGGCGGCGACCTCGCCGATCCGCTCGCCGGCCAGGCCGTAGCGGGCGGCGAGGCCGTCGAGGGCGGCGGTGAGCATGTCCTGGTTGCCCGCGCTCGCGTAGGCGCCGTGGGCGCGGGCGAAGGGGATGCGGTTGGCCCCGACCACGACGGCGCGGCGGGCCACGCCCGTGCGCTCGGCGCCGCTGGGGGTCGTGCGCTCGGCGGTGGGGTCGGCGGTCTGCTCGGGGGTGGACTCGGTCACAGGGAACTCCTCGGTGGTGGTGTGATGGTGATCACGTCACGGACGACAATACCTGATACTCTGGGTATCGTGAAAGATGTCGACGCTCCCGAACCCGCCGGACCCGCCGCGCCGGAGCCGGCGCACGCCGTGGACGGCCGCTCCTCCCGCTGGGCCCGGCACCGCGCCCAGCGCCGCGTCGAGCTCATCCGCACGGCCCGCGGCGCCGTGGACGAGCTCGGGGCGCAGGCGTCCATGGAGGAGATCGCGTCCGCGTGCCGGACGTCCAAGTCCGTGTACTACCGGTACTTCGGGGACAAGGCCGGGCTGCAGCGGGCCGTCGGCGAGTACACCGTGACCCGGATGCGGGACCGGCTGGAGGAGGCGGCCCGCGCGGCCGGCAGCTTCGAGGACACGGTCGAGGCGATGGTCGCGGAGTACCTCCTCGGCATCGAGCGCTCCGCCGCGGTGTACCGCTTCGTCGTGGCCCTGCCGCCCGACTCCGGCCGCTCCCGCCACGATCGGCACCGCGCCGAGCGGTCCCGCGGCGAGCGCTCCGGCGAGGAGGGGACCGAGGCCGAGGGGGAGCGCTACGTGATCCAGGAGTTCGTCGAGTCCGTCACCGCCCTGCTGGCACAGGCGCACGTGCGCCACGCCCCCGCCGCCCAGCGCCTGGAGGAGCCGGTGCTCGGCTACTGGGCGGCGTCCACGATCGGGATGGTCCGCGGCGCCGGCGAGGCCTGGATGAACACCCCCGGCGGGGCCCGGCGCCCGTCCCGCGAGCGGATGACCGAGCTGATCGTGGGCTGGGCCGTCGACGGGCTGCGCCCGCCCGGCGCGCCCGGACCGGACCGGCCCTCCCCCGGACCACCGTCCCGGGCCGGGCGGACCCCGGCCGGCCCGTCCACCCCGTGACCGCACCGGCCACCGCCGGTCACCCACGACAGGAGCGAGCATGACCACCACCGTCGACCGACCCGTCCGCGCCACCGCGGACACCACCGACCTCGCGGCGCCCGCCGTCGACGTCGCCGCGCTGGGCGAGGTGCTGCTCGGCCGCTGGGCAGAGGTCCGGCGGCAGACCCGCCGGATGCTGCTCGACGAGCGGCTGCACGACCGGCCGGGCCTCACCCATCCCGAGCACCGCGAGCGCGTGCTGGGCCAGCTGCACCTGCTGGTCCAGCACGGCGCCATGAACCGGGGCCTGCCGAAGGAGTACGGCGGGCACGACGATCCCGGCGGCAACGTCTCCAACTTCGAGG
>JAPSHS010000079.1 GCA_031179495.1 Kocuria sp.
CGAGGAAACCGAGCTGGCTGACGGTGCCGTAGGCGAGGATCAGCTTCAGGTCGTACTGCTTCAGCGCCGCCCAGCCGCCGAAGAGCATGGTGCCCAGGCCCAGGACCACGACGGTGGGCTGCCACAGCGCCGTCTCGGCGAAGCCCGGGGCGAAGCGGGCCACCAGGTACACGCCGGCCTTGACCATCGCGGCGGCGTGCAGGTACGCGGACACCGGTGTGGGGGCCGCCATCGCGGCGGGCAGCCAGAAGTGCAGCGGGATCAGCGCGGACTTCGTCACGGCCCCCACGAGGAGCAGGAGGACCGCCACGTCCACCACGGTCCCGCGCTGCGCCAGCTCGGGGGCCGCCTCGAGCACCTCGGAGATCCGGTAGGTGCCCGCGGCCTGGCCCAGCATCACGATGCCCACCAGCATGGCGAGCCCGCCGGCGGTGGTGAGCACGAGGGCCTGCAGCGCCGCGCGCCGGGCGGAGAGGCGGGTGCGGCTGTAGCTGATGAGCAGGAACGACAGGACGGTGGTGATCTCCCAGAAGACGAACAGCACCAGCATGTCGTCGGCGGTCACCAGACCGAACATGGCGCCGGCGAAGGCGAGCAGCTGGGCGCCGAAGCCGCCGATGCCGCTCGCGTCGGACTTGAAGTAGCGGGCGCAGTAGAACAGCACCAGGGAGCCCACGCCGAGCACGAGCAGGGACATCGTCCACGCGAGGGCGTCCATCCGCAGCACGAGGTCCAGCCGCAGGGACGGGATCCACTGCCCGCCCTCGGTCCAGCCGCCGCCGGGCCCGTAGACGCGCGGTGCGGAGGCGAGCAGCCACACGAAGCCGGTGAAGGGCACCGCGGCCAGGACGTAGAAGGCGCTGCGCCCCATCCGCGCGAACAGCAGCGGCGCGACGACGGCCGTCACTGCGTGGAGCAGGAGCACAGCGGTCATCGATCGCCTCCGGGGGCGGGGAGAGTGTCGGCGGGTGGGCGTCGTGTGACCCGGACGCGGGCACGGAGGACCTGTGCGGTCACGGGGTGTCCGGGGCGCCCCCGGGGAGAACCAGCCTACCAAACGGTTTTTCAGCCCTGTTCCGCACCGTTCCGCGGCGTGCGGGGAGGAAGGGCCGCGCGCGGGTCCTGCCCCGCGGGAGGACACGGCAGGCCTAGCATGACAGCCATGGACACCGCTCCCCCGGGTTCCCCGGCCCCGCCCTCCGCGCTCCCCGCGGCGCCCCGCAGACCCCGCCGCTCGCACGTGTGGGCCTGGAGCCTGTGGGACGCCGGGTCCGCCGCCTTCAACGCCGTGATGACCACGTTCGTGTTCACGGTCTACCTCACGAGCGACCCGTTCGGCGGGGAGGACCACGCCACGCAGGTGCTGGGCTACGGGATCGGCGCTGCCGGCGTCGTCGTGGCCCTGCTGGCCCCCGTGGTGGGCCAGCGCAGCGACGGCGCCGGGCGCCGCAAGCTGTGGCTGGGCGTCAACACGATGCTCACCGCCCTGCTCACGGCCCTGTGCTTCCTGGTCTACCCCCAGTACCCGTTCCTCTACCTGGGCGTCGCGCTGCTGGCGCTCGCCAACGTCTTCGACGAGTTCGCGGTGGTCAACTACAACGCGATGCTGCCCGGCATCGCGGGCCGCGAGCACATCGGTCGGGTGAGCGGGCAGGGCTGGGCGACGGGCTACTTCGGCGGGATCGTGGCCCTGGCGATCGTCCTGTTCGGCTTCGTGACCCCCGGCTTCCTCGGCATCCCGGAGGAGGACGCCCTCAACGTGCGGGCCGTGGCCCTGTTCTCGGGGCTGTGGATCGCCCTGTTCTCGATCCCCGTCCTGGTCGTGGTGCCCGAGATCCGCCCCACCCGCCGGGGCCCGCGCCCGTCCGTGGCCGCGTCCTACCGGCAGCTGTGGGCGACCCTGCGGGGGCTGTACCGGGACGCCCCGCAGACGCTGTGGTTCCTGCTCTCCTCCGCCGTGTTCCGGGACGGGCTCAACGCCGTGTTCACGTTCGGGGGCGTCATCGCGGCCGGGACCTTCGGTTTCACCCTCTCCGAGGTCATCGTCTTCGCGATCGTCGGCAACGTGGCCGCCGGCGTGGGGGCGCTCGTGGGTGGCCGGCTCGACGACCGGGTGGGGCCCAAACGGGTCATCGTCGCATCCCTGGTCTGCATCCTCCTGGCGGGCACCCCGCTGCTGTTCCTCGACGGCACGGCCGCGTTCTGGGTCTGCGGGCTGCTCCTGTGCCTGTTCGTGGGCCCGGCGCAGTCGGCCTCCCGGACGTTCCTGGGCCGGCTCACCCGGACCGGCCACGAGGGCGCCCTGTACGGGCTCTACGCCACCACGGGCCGGGCGGTGAGCTTCCTGGCGCCCACCCTGTTCGCCGTGTTCGTCTCGGTGCTGGGGGCGCAGCGCTGGGGGATCCTCGGCATCCTGCTGGTGATCGGCGCGGGACTGCTGCTGCTCCTCGGCGCCCGGGACCCCGGGCGCACGACGGCCCCCGAACGGCCCCGGGCTGCCGGACTCCGCTGAGCCCCGGCGCGGACCGCGACGGCAGGGCCCTTGCATGCGGGGCCGTCGGCCGCGGGGCCCTCAGATGCTGGTGCGCGAGAACCCGAGGTGGCTGCGGGAGGCCGTGGGACCCCGCTGGCCCTGGTACCGGTTGCCGTACGCCCCGTCCCCGTAGGGGTGCTCGGCGGGCGAGGAGAGCCGGAAGAAGCACAGCTGGCCGATCTTGGAGCCGGGCCACAGCTTGATGGGCAGCGTCGCCATGTTGGACAGCTCGAGGGTCACGTGCCCGGAGAAGCCGGGGTCGATGAACCCGGCGGTGGAGTGGGTGAGCAGCCCCAGGCGCCCCAGGGAGGACTTGCCCTCCAGGCGGGCCGCGATGTCGTCCGGCAGGCTCACCCTCTCGTAGGTGGAGCCCAGGACGAACTCCCCCGGGTGGAGCACGAAGGCCTCCTCCGGCTCGACCTCCACGAGTCGTGTGAGCTCCGGCTGCTCCACGGAGGGGTCGATGTGCGCGTACTTGTGGTTGTCGAAGAGCCGGAACCAGCGGTCCAGCCGCACGTCGATGCTGGCCGGCTGGATCAGGGCGGGGTCGTAGGGCTCGAGGACGACCCGGCCGCCGTCGAGCTCCCGGCGGATGTCGCGGTCAGAGATCAGCACGGTCCCCAAGGTATCGCACGCCGACCGGCCGGAGCCGTGTCCCCGCCCCTGCCCGAACGCGGCAGGTGGTGTACAGTGTGGTGGTGTCCTCGTCCGGTGCGTGCACCGGACGGAGCACGGATGCGCGGCTGTAGCTCAATGGTAGAGCGCACGCTTCCCAAGCCTGATACGCGGGTTCGATTCCCGTCAGCCGCTCCCGCACCGAACGCCCCGCGCCCTCGAAGGCCGGGGCGTTCGTCGTGCCCGGACCTTCGGGCGTAGGATGTTCCCGCGCCCCGGCCCGCCGAACGCCCCGGGGCCGGCCCCCGCACCCCGCCCACGAGGAGCAGATCTCCCGTCATGCTGCGCACCATGTTCAAGGCCAAGATCCACCGGGCCGTCGTGACCCAGGCCGACCTCCACTACGTCGGTTCGGTCACCGTGGACCAGGACCTCCTGGACGCCGCCGACATCCTGCCGGGCGAGCTCGTCTCCGTCGTGGACGTCACCAACGGCGCCCGCCTGGAGACCTACACCATCGCCGGCGAGCGCGGCTCCGGCGTCGTCGGGATCAACGGCGCCGCGGCGCACCTGGTGCACCCGGGCGACATCGTGATCCTCATCAGCTACGCCCAGATGGATGACGCCGAGGCGCGCACCCACGTCCCCCGCGTGGTGCACGTGGACGCACGGAACCGGATCGCCGATCTGGGCGGGGACCCGGCGGAGGCCCTGCTCGACGGCGTCGCCCGCCCCCCGCTGTCCCGGACCCTCGCCGCGGCCCGGGCCGATCTGCCCCCCGCCTGACGCGGCCCGCCCTGCGCGCGGGGGCCCCGGGCATGGGATAGAACTGTAGGGGCCCGGCTCCGCGGGTCCCGACAGTTCGAGGGAGGGCCCGTGGCGGGTGTGTTCTCGGGGTTCTTCATCGTGTGGGCCGTCATCGGGACCGGGTACGTGGTGGGCCGGCGCCGGGTGCTGGGCCCGCAGGGGCAGCTGGTGCTGAGCAAGTTCGCCTTCTACGTGGCGAGTCCGCCGCTGCTGTTCCTGACCATCTCCGAGGCCGACATCGGCCGGATCCTCTCCGCCCCGCTGCTGGTCGCCGCCGTCTCGGCCGTGGCCACCGCCCTCGTCTACGCCGCGATCGCCCGCTGGGTGCTGCGCCGGGACGCGGCCACCACCCTGATGGGCGCCCAGGCCGCCTCCCAGGTGAACTCCGCCAACCTGGGCATCCCGATCGCCGTCTTCGTGCTCGGGGACGCCACCATGGTGGTGCCCGTGATCCTGTTCCAGCTGGCGATGAACACCCCGGTGTACCTGACGATCATGGACGTCCTCACCGACGGGCGCCGCCCGAGCCCGGGCACCGTCCTGGGCAACGTGGTGACCAACCCGATGATCGTGGGCTCGGGGCTGGGGATCCTGTTCGCGGTGACCGGCTGGCGGCTGCCCGAGGTGGTGCACGAGCCCGTGGAGCTGGTGGCGGGGGCCTCGATCCCGGCGATGCTGATGGCCTTCGGGATCTCCCTGGTGGGCGCGGTGCCGCTGCAGGCCGGGGCCGGCCCGCGCCGGGACGTGGTGCTGGCCTGCCTGCTGAAGCTGCTGCTCCACCCGCTGCTGGCGTTCCTGTTCGCACGGTTCGCGCTGGGCCTGGACGGGCACCTGCTCTACGCGGTGGTGGTCATGGCGGCGCTGCCCACCGCCCAGAACATCTACATCGCGGCGGTGCGCTACGGCCGCGCCGAGCAGCTGTGCCGCGACACGGTGCTGCTGACCACGGTCGTCGCGATGCTGACCATGGCCGGGGTGGCCCTGCTCCTCTCCTGAGCCGCGGCCCCGCGCACGGGAAGCACGGACGGCGCTCGTTCGCAAACACACAGGTTACTGGTTTGTGAGGTAACGCACTCATACACTGAAGTTCCGCGCAGGAGTGGTCGAGCGGCAGCACGCTCCACCGACCGTCCCGCCGACCGGGTCCCACAGGATCCCTTCGACGTCCCTCGCGGGCCGCCACATCGCCGAAGGGGAGGAACAGACACTTGACCACCACCTCACACCCCCACAGGACCCCAGGGCGGCGACGGCTCAGTGCCGCCGCCGCCCTGGGTGCCGTGGGCGCCCTCATCATGACGGGCTGCGGTGACGCCGACGCCGGCGGCACCCCGACCCTCACCTGGTACATCAACCCGGACGCCGGCGGCCAGGCGGAACTGGCCCAGCAGTGCTCGGAGGAGTCCGGGGGCCGGTACGACATCGAGACCGCGCTGCTCCCGCGCGACGCCGACGGCCAGCGCGAGCAGCTCGCCCGGCGCCTCGCCGCCGGGGACCGGACGATGGACATCATGAGCCTCGACCCGCCGTTCATCCCGGAGCTGGCCGAGCCCGGGTTCCTGGCGCCCGTGCCCGGTGACGTGGAGGAGGCCACCACCCGGGACGTCCTGGCGGGCCCCCTCGAGGGGGCCATGTGGAAGGACGAGCTGGTCTCGGTGCCGTTCTGGGCGAACACGCAGCTGCTGTGGTACCGGGAGTCCGTGGCGGAGGCCGCCGGACTGGACATGGACGAGCCCGTGACCTGGGACCAGATCATGGACGCCGCCCGGGATCAGGGCAAGTACCTGGGGGTGCAGGGCACGTCGGCCGAGTCGATGACGGTGTGGGTCAACGGCCTGATCAAGTCCGCCGGGGGCGAGATCATCGAGAACCCGGAGGCCCCGGCCGACGAGATCGTGATCGGCATGGACTCGGAGGCCGCGCAGAAGGCCGCCGAGATCGTGGGCACCATCGGCCGGGACGGCCTCGGCGGGCCCGGGCTGCCGACCTCCACGGAGAACACGTCCATGATCGAGTTCCAGTCCGACAACGGCTCGTTCATGGTCAACTGGCCCTTCATCTACGCGGCCACCGCCGCGGCCGTGGAGGGCGGGACCGTGGAGCAGTCCATGTTCGAGGACATCGGCTGGGCCCTGTGGCCGCGGGTGAACCCGGACGAGCCCTCCGCTCCCCCGCTGGGCGGGATCAACCTGGGCGTGGGCGCCACGTCGGAGCACCAGGACCTCGCGTGGGAGGCCGTGGAGTGCATCGTCCAGCCGGAGAACCAGGCGTACTACTTCGTGACCAACGGCAACCCGGCGGCGTCCGAGGCCGCCTACGAGGACCCCGAGGTCCGGGAGGCCTTCCCGATGTACGAGACCATCCGGGAGTCCCTCGACCAGGCGGCGCCGCGCCCGCAGACCCCGTACTACAACGAGGTCTCCACCGCCATCCAGCAGGAGTGGACGCCACCGGCGTCCGTCACCGCGAACACGCCCCGTGAGACCTCCGCGTTCATCGAGGCCGTCCTGAAGGGAGACCAGCTGCTATGAGCACCGTCGTCAACCCCAACGCTCCCGGCACCGGTCCCCGGGAGGTGGCGCCCGCGCCCGTGACGGGGCGCCGCAGCGCCAAGCCGGTCATCTCCGACCGCGCCCGGTCGGAGCGCAAGCTCGGCTGGATGCTCGCCGGGCCGGCGTTCATCGTGATGCTGCTGGTCACGATGTACCCGATCCTGCAGGCGTTGTGGGACTCGCTCTTCTCGTTCCGGCTCACCGATCCGGGGAACAAGGAGTTCGTCTTCGCCGGCAACTACACCACGGTCCTGTCCGACATCGTGTTCTGGCGAGACCTCGGGGTGACGGTTCTCATCACGGTGGTGACGGTGATCGTGGAGCTCGTCCTGGGCTTCGCCCTGGCACTCGTGATGAACAACGCGATCCGCAGCACCAAGGGCCTGCTGCGCACCGCGATCCTCGTGCCCTACGGCATCATCACCGTGGTCTCGGCCTTCGCCTGGTTCTACGCGTTCGACATCACCACCGGCTACGTCAACAACTGGTTCTCCTGGGTGCCGGGCATCGGCCCGGACTTCAACTGGTTCTCCAACACCTGGTCCGCCCTGTTCGTGATCATGGCCTCCG
>JAPSHS010000428.1 GCA_031179495.1 Kocuria sp.
GGCCCCGGCGGTCGTGGAGGGCTCGAGCATGTCCGTGGTCAGCAGCCCCGTGCCGACGCCGGTGAGCAGCCCGGCCCCGATGCAGGCCGCCGCGGTGCCGAGCAGCGGGCCGCGGCGGGTCCCGGGCTCCTCGAGCACCCGGTGGCGACTCAGGGCCAGGCCGAGCAGCAGCATGGGCAGCAGGCCCAGGAGCTGGAGCGGTGCGTAGGCGACCACCCCGAGCCCCTCGGCCGGCACGAGGGCGAAGTGCTCCTGCACGGAGTCCGTGACGAGACTGGGGAAGGGCGCGGTGCCGGGATCCCGGACGGCCCAGCTCGCCGCGCCGTAGAGGACCATCAGCACCGAGCCCAGGGCGGCGAGGATCACGAGGGTCGCCGTGCTCTCGGCGATCAGCAGCGCCAGGAACAGGCCGCCGAAGGCGTAGGCGGTGATGATGTCCCCGGGGAAGAGCAGGCACGCGTGCAGGGCCCCGACGAGCAGCAGCCACCCGTAGCGCCGCAGCAGCAGCCCCCGGACGAGGGGAAGAGGCGTGCCCCGGGCGGCCTCCCGGGCCGCGATCTGGCCCACGCCGTACCCGACCAGGAACGAGAACAGGGGGAAGCCGCGGCCGTCCACGAGCATGGACATCGCGGTGTTGACCACGTCGTCCGCCGTCCACCCCGCGGTGCCCGCCCCGGCCCCCAGCGGACGGTCGCGGGGGCCGTCCGTGGGCCCGGGCGCCCAGATCCAGGCGGTGATGTTGGCGACCGCGATGACCCAGAGCATGAGCCCGCGGGCCACGTCCGGCGCCGGGACCCGTGCGGCCGCCGGACCGGTGCGCGGCGCGCTCACGCGGCGTCCCCGGTCCGGAGGGCGCGCCGGCTCTCGAGGGCCAGCGGGCGGCCCGTCATCGGGTGGGTCAGGGCGACCCGTCGGGCCAGCAGCTGCAGCGGCCGGTCGGGGTCCTCGGTGCCGGCCGGTCGCACCTGCGGATAGAGGGGGTCGTGGCGGACCGGGACGCCGAGGCCCGCCAGGTGGACCCGGATCTGGTGGGTGCGCCCGGTCTCGGGCCGCAGCCGGTAGCGCTCCCAGGTCCCCTCGGCGTCCGTGAAGGGGGAGCCCGTCCGGTCCACGACGGTGCGCGCGTTGACGGGGCCCGGCACCTCCCGGGCCTGCAGACAGGTGCGGTCCTTGACGATGCGGGACTCGACGACGCACGGCAGCCCGAGCCCCGGCCGGTGCGCGGCCACCGCCTCGTACTCCTTGTGCACCGCCCGGTCCTGGAACAGCGTCTGGAACCGGCCGCGCGTGGCGGGGTCCCGGGACAGCAGCAGCACCCCGGCCGTGCCGCGGTCCAGTCGGTGCAGGGGGGAGAGGCGGTCCTCACCGCGGGAACGGCGCAGCTTCACGAGCGCGCTCTGGGCCACGAACCCGCCGCGCGGGGTGGTGGGCAGGCCGTGCGGCTTGTCCACCACCAGCAGCCACTCGTCCTCGAACAGCACCGGCAGGTCCCCGGGCAGCTCCGGCTCCACGGGCAGGGCCCGGTGGTACCAGACCGAGCCGCCGGGCACACAGGCAGCGTCGTGGGCGAGGGGCCGCCCGGTCCCGTCGACGATCCCCCCGGACGCGA
>JAPSHS010000429.1 GCA_031179495.1 Kocuria sp.
GCCAAGGTGCTGCGCCAGCGGGACTCCGCGGACCTGCTCCGGTTCGCCCGCGAGCAGTCGGTGAAACTGGACCACCCCCACGTGCTCGCCCCGTACGGCTGGGCCGCCGAGGACGCGCACGTGGTCATCGCCATGCCGCTGATCCACGGCGGGACCCTCGAGTCCGCCCTGCTGGACAACGGGGCCGCCTCGGTACAGCTCACCGAGGAGGTCCTGGCCCAGCTGCTGCGGGCCCTGCAGTTCGTGCACGCCCAGGGATGGGTGCACCGGGACGTGAAACCCGGCAACCTCATGCTCGACAGCACGGGCACCGGCCGGCCGCACGTGTTCCTCTCGGACTTCGGCATCGCCGTGCGCGTGCAGGACGCGCGGCTGACCCGGACGGGCACCGTCGTGGGCACCCCCGGCTACCTGCCGCCGGAGGTCTACGGGCTCGCCGACCCGGACCCCGCGCAGGACCTCTACGCGGCGGGGATCACCGCCCTGCGGATGCTGGACCCCGCCCTCGAGCCGGAGGGCAGCCTCGGGCCCAACGACGCGCGCGCGGTCGTGGGGGAGCAGGGCGACCTGGCGGAGCACCTCGCGGCCCTGCTGACCCCCGACCCGGCGCTGCGCCGCGACGCGGCGGTGTCCGTGCTGGACGCCCTCACCGCGGGCGCGGCCGGGCGCACCTTCGCCCCGGCCCTGACCCGTGACGGGGAGCCGTTCGAGGTCTTCGACGTCCTCGACCCGCTGCCGGAGCCCTGGGCGAGCCGGGTGCGGATCGGCTGGGACGGCCCGGGCGGCGCCGGCGTCGGGGAGGACACGCCCTCCCCGGGCGACGGAGCACCGGGCGCCGAGGACGGTGGCCCCGACACCGTGGCCCCGGCCGCCGTGACCCCGGCCGCCGTGAGCGCGGATCCCGGCGGCCCGGTCACCGTGGCCGCCGCGGCCGGCCGGGACGGGCACGGACGCGCCACCGGGCCGGCGCCGTCGCGGGCGCGCTCCGACCCGGGCAGCGCCCGGCCCGCGGGTGCGGCCGCCTCGACGACGGAGACCTTCCTCGCCCCGCCGGACGGGGCCGGGCCCCCGCGACGGCGCGGCGGCGCCCTGGTGGGACTGCTCCTGGCCCTCCTCGGGATCACGGTCCTGGTCGGCGGGTACCTGGTGCTCGACCCGCTGGGGCTCGCGGAGCAGGTCCCCGCCCCCGCCGGCACGCCCTCGGTTCCCCGGGACGCGGAGCCCACGCCGAGCGCCACGCCCGAGGCGACACCGGTGCAGCTGGAAGAGGTGTGCGAGGACATCGGCGGCGGCGAGCAGAGCTGCTCCTTCCGCGTGCCCTGACGGCCGGTGTTGGGCGAGGACGCCGACGTGGGGGAAAATGGTTCCCATGACGTATTCAGGTGAGCGCGGCCAGCGGCTGGTCGAGGACATCAACAAGGCCGGCTTCTACCCGCAACTGGTGATCGACGTGGTCCAGGACTCCCTGGACGGGCGGTCACCGGTCTCCCACCTCGTGCAGCTGGAGACGCACATCGACCGGACCGAGGTGCACCGCCACATCACCGTGCTCGTGCTGGCCGAGGACGTCCTGCACGTCACGCACGTGGACGACGAGGAGTTCGACG
>JAPSHS010000080.1:0-5386 GCA_031179495.1 Kocuria sp.
ATCGGCGTGGCGGGGGTCATCCTCTCACCGCGATGCCCTCGGCCGGGTCGCGGGTGGTGGAGGCCGATCGCCGCACCCGGGAGTCCATGTCCAGAACGCTACGCCTCGGCACCGGCGGCGTCGACAGCGGTGCGCGCAGCGGACGGGGCGCCCCGGACCTCCCGCGGGTCAGCTGCGCAGGGTGGTGGCGGGGTTCTCCCCGAAGCGGTCCCGGTAGGCGGCCGCGAAGCGCCCGGGGTGGCTGAATCCCCAGCGGGCGGCGACGTCCGCCACGGTGGTCCCGGCGCCGGGACCCGTGGCCAGCAGCTCGGAGCGCACGGCTTCGAGGCGCAGCGCGCGCAGGTGGGCCAGCGGGGTGGTGGACAGTTCGCGGCGGAAGGCCGCCTGCAGTCCCCGGGGACTCATCCGGGCCGCGCGGGCGATCTCGCCCACCCCGATGTTCTCGGCCACGTGCTCCTCCATGTAGGACACCGCCCGGCGCACCCCGGCGGGTGCGGCACGGTCCGGCACGGGGGCGGACGAGCGGTCCAGGAAAGTGCTCGGGAACGTGTGCAGCACCGCGGTGGCCAGGGAGCGGAAGGCCTCGGCGCGGGCCAGCGGGCTGGCCATGGCCTCCTCGTTGGCCAGCTGGTGCTGCCCCAGGACGGTCACGGACGAGGCCAGGTAGCGGGCCATGCCCGGACTGACCGGTTCGGCGCCGGTGAAGCGGAGCCGGAGGTCGTCGGTGCCGAGCAGCGCAGCCGCGTGCTGCTCCACGGCGGCCAGCTCCAGGGAGAGGGTCAGCAGGTCCAGCTCGTCCCACCGGCAGGTGTAGGAGCGCACCGGGAAGAGGAACGGGCCGGCGCCGGCCGAGGTGGTCGTGGCGTCCGTGAAGCCGAGGTGCCCGCCCAGCACCCGCGCGACGCGCAGGGTGCCGGGAGCGTCGATCAGCGCGGCGGCCGGGGCGCCGCTCAGGCGGACGCGTTCCAGGCTCATCCGCTCCACCGCCCCCAGGGCCTGATGCATGGAGAACGGGGTGTCCGGGGCCACCTCGACCCGGGCGGCGTAGACGCGTTCGAGGACCTCGACGCCCTCGGCGGAGTCGTGGGAGACGAACCGGAGCTTCTTCACGGCCGGCCGCGGGTCGACCGCCCCCTCGGCGCAGTCGGTGCGCTGGGGCAGGTGCGCCGACCGGATGCCCGGGGGGACCGGCGGCTGTGCGTCGGAAGGAGGTCGGGGCATGAGGGGGTCCTTCGGGTGCGGCGAGCGCTCCGGCCGTCTGCTTGACCTACCGGCGGGCACAGGGTCCTTGCTGCTTCCTGCAGCCCAGGCCCGGTCCCACCGGTGTACCGCCCAGTCTAGCCACCACCGGCGCGGGCATCGCAGAGAGCATTTCCGCTGCAATGGCTCCGGCCTCTGGCCACCGAGAACCGTTCGACCTAGTCTTGTCAAGGAGCAGCGCGCTTTTCGGCCCGGGATGCGTATTGCGGACCAGGACCACGCGATGTCCTGCTGCTCGGGCGGCTCGGGGTCGCAGACGTCCCGGGACTCCGTGCGACGAGCCAGGAGGGCACCGTGGCCATCACCCAGCCTTCCGGCGCGGACCGGACGGGGCCGGTCGTCCTGCGCCCGGCCCGGGCCTCCGACATGTTCCTGCTCATGGATCTGGCCGACCAGGTCGGGTACTGCCTCAACCCGGAGTGGATCCGCGTCCGGCTCCGGGCCGAGCCCTCGGCCGAGGCCCACGTGGTGGCCACCCTGCAGGACGTCCTGGTCGGCGCCGCGCACGTCCACCTGTCCCCCCGGCAGCCGCCCGGCGGCGCGCTGCGGGCCGGCCTCACGGCCCTGGCCGTGGACGAGGAGCACCGGGCCGGGGGGACCGGGACCCGCCTGCTGGCCCGGTGCGAGGAGCTGGCACGGCGGATGAGCGCCCGCACCCTCGAGATCGTCGTCCCGTCCCTGCGCCAGGACGGCCTGCACGAGTTCTGGCACCACCACGGCTACGCCCGCGACGGCTCCTCGCCCTACGTCAAGGTGCTCGACGCCCGCCCGTGAGGGCTCGTCCGCCGGAGGGGCGGACGAGCACGGACCCGGAGCGCGTCCTGGAGCCGCTGCCGGACCAGCCCACCGACCCGCTCGGTGGGGATGATCACGACGTCGGCATCCGGACCGGCGGTTGGGCTGCCGGCGGGGGGGCCGTAGGCTCGTCAGCACGCCGAGCACGTGCCGGCGCCCGCGCGCAACAGTGACAACCGTGAGGTGAGAACGTGGTGAGCAGTCCCCGGACGATCGTCTTCGACGTCAACGAGACACTGTCCGACATGGCCCCGCTGGCCGGGGCGTTCGCCGCGGCGGGCGCCCCGGCCCACCTGGCCCGGATCTGGTTCGCCGGCATCCTCCGTGACGGGTTCGCCGTCACGGCCGCCGGCGGCAACGCGGCCTTCGCGGAGATCGCCCAGGACAGCCTCGAGCGACTGCTCGCGGAGAGCGGTGGCAGGGTCGACGAGGCCGCGGCGGGCTCCATCATGTCCACCCTCAAGAGCCTCGACGTCCACCCCGACGTCGTGCCCGGGATCGAGGCGCTGAGCCCCCTCGCCGAGCTCGTCACGCTGAGCAACGGTTCGGCGAGCGTGGCCGAGAAACTGCTCAGCGGCGCCGGGGTCCGCGAGCGCTTCCGCGCCCTGCTCAGCGTCGACGACGCCCCGGCCTGGAAGCCTGCCCGGTCCGCCTACGCCTACGCCGCGGCGGAGTGCGGCCGGCCGGCCGCGCAGATGCTGCTGGTGGCCGTGCACCCGTGGGACGTCCACGGGGCGCACGAGGCAGGGTTGCGGACGGCGTGGCTCAACCGCTCGGGAGCCCAGTACCCCGGCTACTTCGCGCAGCCGGACCTCGAGGCCGCCGACCTGCCGTCCCTGGCCCACCAGTTGGCCGGTGCCTCGGACTGACCGCACCGCGCCGACCCCTCCACGGCGCCAGGCGTCCGGAGGTGTGCCCGCCCTCCAGGCACACCTCGGTCACGCGCACCTCCGGGGTGGGCAGGCGGCCCCGGACCTGCTCCACCGCGGTGCCCCGACCGAGGAAGCCCTGGCGCGCGAGGCGCGTGCCGACGAGCAGCTCGACGACGTCCTCGACCGGTTCGGCCTGCCCCGGCCGCCGGGACGCCGTCGTCGCCCGGGCTCTTGCCGCGCGGCGGCCTCCGGCGTAGCTTGGGCCGCATGTTCCTGTCCTGATGCCCCGGCCCGCGTCCGCGGCCGGCACCGTCGATCCGAGCCCGGGGGGCTCCGCGCATCCGGTGCCGCACGGCCCGGCGGGCCCCGCCCCCGCATCGACAGGACTCCGAATGACCTCCGCCCCGCCCTGCCCCCTCCACCTGCGCCTGGACGGCGTCGGCTTCGGCTTTCCGGGCCGCCGCGTCCTCACCGACGTCTCGCTCACCGTCCCGGCCGGTGAGCGCATCGGCCTGATCGGCGAGAACGGCGCCGGCAAGACCACCCTGCTCCACCTGGCCGCCGGGCTCCTGACGCCGTCCACCGGCACCGTCCACCGCCCGGAGCGCACCGGGCTGCTCCACCAGCAGCTCGGGCTGCCGGCTCGCGCCACGGTGGAACGGGTCGTCGAGGACGCCGTCGCCGACGTCCGCGCCCTGGAGGACCGGCTGGCCGAGCTCGCCGCCGGCATCGCCGAGTTCCCCGGTGACTCCGCGGCGGCGGACGCCTACGACACCGTCCTGCAGGACGCCGAGCGGCACGGGCTCTGGGTCCTCGACGCCCGCATCGAGGCGGTCCTCGGCGGGCTGGGGCTCGGCGGGCTGCCACGGGACCGGGCGGTCGGGGAGATCTCCGGCGGGCAGCGGCGACGGCTGGCCCTCGCCGGGCTGCTGCTGTCCCGCCCCACGGCGCTGCTGCTCGACGAGCCGACCAACCACCTCGACGACGCCGCCGTGGACTTCCTGGCCGCCGAGCTGGCCGGCTGGCGGGGCCCGGTGCTCATGGCCAGCCACGACCGCTGGTTCCTGGACGCCGCGGCCACCGGCCTGGTCGACCTCGATCCGGCACTGGGCCCCGACGAGTCCGCCGGCGGCCCGGCCCGGCAGGGCACCGTGTCCACCGGCGGCTACTCCGCCTACCTCGACCGGCGCGAGGACGCCCGCCGCCGCTGGGCCGAGCGATACGCCGCCCAGGCCGACGAACGGCAGCGGCTGCAGGAGATCGTCGACGTCTCCGGCCGGCAGATCTTCCACACCACGGCCCCGAAGTCCGAGGGCCGCATCACCCGGAAGTTCTACAGCGACCGCGCCGCCAAGACCATCGGCGGCAGGGTCCGGTCGGCCCGCCAGCGGCTCGGCGCGCTCGAGCGCGCCGCCGTGGACGCGCCGCCGGCGCCCCTGGGCTTCGCCGGTTTCGACCGTGCCGCCGGCGCCCGGGCCGACGACGGGGTCCCGGCCGACGACGGCGGGGTGCTGGTGCGGCTGACCGGGGCGGGCGTCGAGGGGCGGCTGGCGCCGACCGACCTGGTGCTCCTCACCGGGGACCGGCTGCTGGTCCAGGGCCCGAACGGCACGGGGAAGTCCACGCTGCTCTCCGTGCTGGCGGGGGAGCTGTGTCCCGACACGGGCGCCGTGGAGCGCCGGAGCCGCGTCGTCGCCGGGCGCCTGGCCCAGGACGAGGACTGGCCGGACCTCTCGGTGCCCGCCCGGGCGGCCTATCGCGCCCGGCTGCGGGACGCGGACCGGGCCCCGACGCTCCGGGACCTCGGGCTGCTGCGCGACGAGGACGCCGCCCGGCCCCTCGGGGAGCTGTCCCCCGGGCAGCGCCGCCGGGTGGCGCTCGCGGCGCTGGTCGCCGAGCCCGCGCCGCTGCTGCTCCTGGACGAGCCCACCAACCACCTGTCGCTGGCCCTGGCCGAGGAGCTCGAACGGGCGCTGCAGGACTTCCCCGGCACCGTCGTGCTGGCCACGCACGACCGGTGGATCCGGCGGCGCTGGAGCGGCCGCGTTCTCTCGGTGCCGCCCGCGGCGGCATGACGACCCCTGCCAGGCCGACTCTTGTCGCGGTTCGAAAGCGGGCTTACTGTTGAGGTCAGTGAAGAATCACGGAGGAGGAGCCATGCCCACAGCAGCGGACCCGAACTGGTGGCGGAAGGTGCTGGTGATCGCGACCCTGCCCTTCGCGGCCCTGGGGGTCACCGGGTGCGACAACACGGAGCCGGGCGGCGAGGAGGGCGTCGAGCAGGAGACGCCGGCCGGTGGTGCGGAGACGGGGGAGGCCGCCGAGCCGGAGGCCAGCCAGGATGAGGAGAGCGCCACGGAGGGCGAGCTCCCCTACGAGGACGGGGGCGAGGAGGAGGGGCAGGGCGCGAGCTGACCTCCCCGGTGCCCGCGCCGGAACCGCCCGCCCACGGGTGCGCG
>JAPSHS010000080.1:5486-7024 GCA_031179495.1 Kocuria sp.
CCAGCCAGGATGAGGAGAGCGCCACGGAGGGCGAGCTCCCCTACGAGGACGGGGGCGAGGAGGAGGGGCAGGGCGCGAGCTGACCTCCCCGGTGCCCGCGCCGGAACCGCCCGCCCACGGGTGCGCGACCGGACCGGGCCGTGCCCGCCCCGGGTGCCGGCGCGCACCCGTTCCACAGGACTCGCACCAGCCGCACAAGAGGGGACAGGCCGGGCCGAGGCGCTCCTTTCGTGCTCCGAAACCCGCCGGAGGGCCGCCGCGCCGCACGGCACGGCCGGGATGGGAGGTCGACCCGCCTCCGGGCACGGGGCAAGGGCATGCGCCCCCGCGCCGTGTCCACCGCGTCACGGACGATCACATCCTTCCGGCGCGCCGCCCCGAGGGACAGGATGGGGCCAGTTCCTGCAGAGGCGATCGGGGGGTCCGGTCGGACTCGCCCGCCGGTGCTGTTCGTCGCTGCCGCGTCGCTCGTCCCGACGCTCGTGCTCCGCGGAACGGACCGGATGCGAAAGGACCGCCGTGACCACTCCACTCGTCCCCGAGGTCCCCGGGCTGCCCGGGGCCGGGCCCGTTGCCGCCCCCGCGGGGAGCGGGCGCCGACGGTCCACCGACCGCACGCTCCAGCGGAGCCCCGTGCCCGCCCTGCTCCTGCTCCTCGGGCTGGCCCTCGTCCTGGCCGCCCGCGCCGTGCCGGTCGCGTCGCTGGCCGCCGTGACGGTCCTGCTGCTCGCGGCCGTCGCGGCGCTCGCGCGGGACACCACGCCCGGGGTCGGCACCTCGTCGGCGGCGGGGACCCCGGCGGGCGGGACGACGTGCAGGCTCGAGGACGTCTCCGACACCCTGCGCTGCCACCGGCCCGCCGGGCACACCGGGACCCACTACGACGCCCGCGCCGGCCGGGTGTTCAGGGACACGCTCGTCGACCACATCGGCGACGCCGGGGCCTACTACCTCGACCGGCAGGGCCGCCCGGTTCCCGTCGGTGACGCCTTCTGAACGGCTCCCGGCGGCTGTCCCGGGCCTCCCGGACACTCACCCCACGGGCCCGGACGGAGCCCGGAACCCGTCCCCTGATCGTGTCCGAATCGTGTCCGTCATCTTCGGCGGCCACCTCTGACGTGGGCTTACGTTGGTCGCGTCGCACCTGACACGAAGGCCGGGGAAGTTCGGGGGAACGACTCGCGGGCCGGCACCAGTCTCGAAGCGCTCCTCGCTTCTCCACCGGATGGGACAGAACCATGAGAAGAGCCAGCACAGCAGTCACCACCGCCGTCCTCGCGGCGGGTCTGGGCCTCGTCGCCGCGCCCGCGTACGCCGCCACGGAGATCTACGACATCAGCGACGCGACGCGGATCGCCGAAGGGGCGGCCGTCGAGGGCACCTTCACCGTGTCCTGCACCGAGGGGACCAACGTCTTCGTCGGCCTCAACATCACCCAGCGGGTGTCCGAGGGGCGGATCGCCAACGGCAACTACTCGAACCAGTGGGCCTGCGAGGGCGGGGAGGTCACGCTGCCCTACCAGGCCGTGGCCTTCAAC
>JAPSHS010000430.1 GCA_031179495.1 Kocuria sp.
ATCGCCCCCGTCTCGGCCCGCTACGACCGGGCCCACGAGTTCCCCTACGACATCGTGGCGCAGATGGGCGAGCTGGGCCTGTTCGGCCTGCCCTTCCCCGAGGAGTACGGCGGGATGGGCGGGGACTGCTTCGCCCTGTGCCTGGCGCTCGAGCAGATCGCCCGGGTCGACCAGTCCGTGGCCATCACCCTCGAGGCCGGCGTCTCCCTCGGGGCGATGCCCATCCACCGGTTCGGCACCGAGGAGCAGAAGCAGCAGTGGCTGCCCGACCTCGCCACGGGCCGGGCGCTGGCCGGGTTCGGGCTGACCGAGCCGGACGCCGGCTCCGACGCCGGCGGCACCCGCACCACCGCGAGGCGGGAGGGCGGGCAGTGGGTGATCGACGGCGCCAAGGAGTTCATCACCAACTCCGGCACGGACATCACCCGCCTGGTCAACGTCACCGCCGTCACCGGCACCACGCAGCTGCCGGACGGCAGGCCCGGGAAGGAGATCTCCACGATCATCGTCCCCACGGACACCCCCGGCTTCCGCGCCGAGAAGGCCTACGACAAGGTCGGCTGGAACGCCTCGGACACCCACCCGCTGTCCCTGCAGGACGTCCGGGTCCCGGAGGAGAACCTGTTGGGCGAGGAGGGGCGCGGCTACGCCAACTTCCTCTCCATCCTCGACGAGGGGCGCATCGCCATCGCGGCCCTGGCCACGGGCGCCGCCCAGGGCTGCGTCGAGGAGTCGGTGCGCTACGCCCGGGAGCGGCAGTCCTTCGGCCGCCCCATCGGCGCGAACCAGGCGGTCTCCTTCAAGATCGCCCGCATGCAGGTCCGTGCCGCCACCGCCCGCCTGGCCTACTACGACGCCGCCTCCCGGATGCTGGCCGGCAGGCCGTTCAAGACGCAGGCCGCGACCGCCAAGCTCGTGGCCGGGGAGGCCGCGATGGACAACGCCCGCGACGCCACCCAGGTCTTCGGCGGCTACGGGTTCATCAACGAGTCCCGGGTGGCCCGCCACTACCGGGACTCCAAGATCCTCGAGGTCGGCGAGGGCACCACCGAGGTGCAGCTCATGCTCATCGCCCGGGAGCTCGGGCTGTGACGGGGGCGGAGGTGCCGCAGCCGCGCAAGGTGGTCCGCCAGCGCGGGCTGTGGTTCGAGGAGTTCGAGGAGGGCACGGTCTACGAGCACGCCCCGGGCCGGACCGTGACCGAGGCCGACAACGTCCTGTTCACGACCCTCACCATGAACACCCAGTCCCTGCACCTCGACGCCGCGTGGGCCGCGCGCCAGCCCTTCGGGCAGCGGCTCGTGAACTCGATGCTCACGCTCTCCACCCTGGTGGGCGCGTCCGTGGCGCAGCTGACCCAGGGCACCATCGTGGCGAACCTCGGCTTCGAGGAGGTGGCCTTCCCGCACCCGCTGCACCACGGGGACACCCTCTACTCCTCCTCCGAGATCCTCGGCACCCGCCCGTCCGCGTCCCGGCCGGGGCAGGGGATCGTGCGCGTCAAGCACGTCGGCCGCAACCAGGACGGCGTCGTCGTCGCCGAGTGCACCCGCTCCGTGCTGGTCTGGCGCCGCGGCGCCGCCCCGCAGTGACCCCGCCCCGG
>JAPSHS010000431.1 GCA_031179495.1 Kocuria sp.
CCCGCTCCGCGCAGGGCCTCGCCGACCTGCCGCTGGGGCACGGTGCCGAGGTGGCGCCCGGCCAGCTGACCGGGTCCCGCGGGGATCTCCACCGGCCCGGGGTGCTTCCGCACGGCCCGCACCGCGGTCTCCAGGTCCGTGATCCCGTCCAGGCGGGTGCCGAGCGGGTGGACGGTGGGCGAGGGAGACTGCTCCCTCGGCTTCTGCTGCTCCATGGCTCCATGTTCTCACCCGCGCTTGTGCCGCGGCTGAGAAATTTCTGCTCGCACACCGACGCCCTCCGCCCCTGCCGGACGCCGGGTTTCCACGACCCACCGGCCCCCAGCGCCCGGAGATGGGCCGGGAGTCCCTGGCGCAGAGCGCGGGCGGGAGCCCGGGGCCGGGCACGCGAGTACCCTTGACGGGTGGCACATCTACTCGGCGGCGAGAACCTGCATCTGGAATTCCCCACCAAGACGGTCTTCGACTCCGTCAGCCTGGGGCTCGACGAGGGCGACCGGATCGGCATCGTGGGCCGCAACGGCGACGGCAAGTCCACGCTGATGAAGCTGCTCGCCGGGCGGCTGAAGCCGGACGGGGGCCGCGTCACCGTGCGCTCCGGCGTGCGGGTCGGCATGCTCGACCAGGCCGACGTGCTGGACCCGGAGCTGACCGTGGGCCACGCCGTCGTCGGCGGCCGCGAGGAGCACGAGTGGGCCGGGGACGCGAAGGTCCGGGACGTGGTCTCCGGGCTGGTCAAGGACCTCGACTGGGACGCCAAGGCCGGTGAGCTCTCCGGCGGGCAGAAGCGCCGCGTGGCGCTCGCCGCGCTGCTGGCCGGGGACTGGGACGTCATCTTCCTCGACGAGCCCACCAACCACCTCGACGTCGACGGCATCACGTGGCTGGCCCGTCACCTGAACAACCGCTGGCCGAAGAACCAGGGCGGGCTCGCCGTGGTCACCCACGACCGGTGGTTCCTGGACGCCGTGTGCACCGACACCTGGGAGGTGCACGACCGGATGGTGGAGCCCTTCGAGGGCGGCTACGCGGCGTACGTCCTGCAGCGGGTGGAGCGGGACCGGCAGGCCGCCACCGTGGAGTCCAAGCGGCAGAACCTCATGAAGAAGGAGCTGGCGTGGCTGCGCCGCGGCGCGCCCGCCCGCACGGCCAAGCCCAAGTTCCGGATCGAGGCCGCGAACCAGCTGATCGACGACGTCCCGCCGCCGCGCGACACCGTGGCCCTGTCCCAGCTGGCGGTCTCCCGGCTGGGCAAGGACGTGGTGGACCTCGAGAAGGTCTCCGTCTCCTACCCCACCGAGGACGACGGGCCGCGGGAGGTGCTCCGGGACGTCACGTGGCTGATCGCCCCCGGTGAGCGCACCGGCATCCTGGGCGTCAACGGCGCGGGCAAGTCCACGCTCCTCGGCCTGGTCACCGGCGAGGTGCAGCCCACCAGCGGGCGGGTCAAGCGCGGGAGGACCGTGAGGATCGCGACCCTGACCCAGCAGCTGTCCGAGCTGGAGGACGTGGCGGAGGACCGGGTCTCGGACGTGGTCGCCTCGAAGCGCACCAGCTACCTGGCCGACGGCAAGGAGATGACCCCGGGGCAGCT
>JAPSHS010000432.1 GCA_031179495.1 Kocuria sp.
CTGAACTTCGTAAGCCCAAACCAAAGCAGAACCCGCTCAAGGCTGCCAAAGTCACTGAGATCGACTACAAGGACGTTGCGCTGCTGCGCAAGTTCATCTCCGATCGCGGCAAGATCCGCGCCCGCCGCGTCACCGGTGTGACCGTGCAGGAGCAGCGCAAGATCGCCCTGGCGATCAAGAACGCCCGCGAGGTCGCGCTGCTGCCCTACTCCGGCGCCGGCCGCTGATCAGAGAGGACAGATACTCATGGCAAAGATCATCCTGACGACCGAGGTCACCGGCCTCGGCGCTGCCGGTGACGTGGTCGAGGTCAAGAACGGGTACGCCCGCAACTACCTCTTCCCGCGCGGCTTCGCGACCCCGTGGTCCCGCGGCGGCCAGAAGCAGATCGAGAGCATCAAGGCGGCCCGCTCCGCCCGCGAGGTCGCCTCGCTCGAGGACGCCCAGGCCCTGGCCCAGAAGCTGACCTCCGCCACCGTGACCATCCCGGTCAAGGCCGGCGCCGAGGGCCGCCTCTTCGGCACGGTCAAGGCCGAGGACGTCGCCCACGCCGTCGAGGCCGCCGGTCTCGGCTCCGTGGACAAGCGCAAGGTGGAGCTGAACCAGCACATCAAGACCACCGGTGTGTACCAGGCCTCCGTGCGCCTGCACGAGGACGTCAACGCGAACGTCGAGTTCGAGGTCGTCCCGGCCTGACCGGTTCCCGGTCCTGCTGAGCTGCAGAAGGGCCTCCGCGGTGCGCCGCGGGGGCCCTTCCGCGTGTCCGGACGACGGACTCAGCGGGGCCGGGTGGCCTCGACGACGACGTCGAGCGCACTCGGCGTCGTGCGGACCTGCTCGGCGCGCAGCAGGTCCAGGCCCTTGCCCTCGAGCACGGCCACGGTCTCCGCCAGGTCCGGGCGGGGCACGGTCGGGGGCGGGCCCTCCACGCTGCCGGGGGCGTGCGTGATCCACAGCAGCCGGCCGCCGGGCACGAGCCACTCGGCGGCCCGGCGCAGCAGCGCGAGGTCGTGCTGGAAGTAGACGGCGAGCACCAGGTCGAACTGCCGCGGCACGACGTCGGGCCCGGAGCGCTGCTCCTGCTCGGGGCTCCACGTCCGCAGGTCCGCCACCAGGGCACGGCCGGGCAGTCCCCGCTCGGCGAGGGCGTCGGCGACGACCCGCGCGGCGCTGGGGGAGAAGTCCACGGCCGTGGGGTCGTAGCCCGCCAGGGCCAGGGCGAGGGTGTGCCGGCCCGTGCCCGCCCCGAGATCGAGCGCGGCCGGGAACCGGTCCTCGTGCTCCCCGGCCGTCCGCTCCAGGAGGGCCGCGACCTCCGGGTGCGGACGGGCACCGTCGGGGGAGGACTCCCCGGAGGCGTACCGGCTCTCCCACCTGCGCTGCTCGTCGTCCACGGGGCCTCCTCGCGGGTCGGGCGCCCGGGGGCGCGACTGGGGGCGGTGCGCCGGTGCCGTGCGGATCCCCGGGGGACAATGGGTGCATGCCGTCCCTGATCTCGCGTGTCACACCGTCCGCCCTGTACTGGTTCGGCGTGGGGTGCCTGCTCTTCACCGTACTGGCTTTTGCCGCCGCTTTCCTGGGAGGCAACTCCGG
>JAPSHS010000433.1 GCA_031179495.1 Kocuria sp.
GTCCTGGACCGGTTCCTCGCGGAGTCCACCGGCCGTGCCGGTGCCGTGGACCCCGGCTTCGCGCGGCTGTGGGACGAGGTCGCCCGGCTGAGCACCGGCGGCAAGCGGATCCGCCCCCGCCTCGTCCGGCTCGCCGCGGCCGCCTATCCCGAGCCGGAGCCCGATCCCGTGGTCGAGGCCGTGGGGGCCGCCTTCGAGCTGCTGCACACCGCCCTGATCGTCCACGACGACGTCATCGACCAGGACGAGCAGCGGCGCCACCAGCCGACCATCAACGCCGCCGCGGCCGCCCGGGCCTCCGCGGCGGGCTCCGCGCCCGAGCAGGCCCGCCAGTACGGGGCGAGCGTGGGCGTGATCGCCGGGGATCTCGCGCTGGCCGGCGCGTACCGGCTCGTGGCCCGCTCCGGGCTGTCCCCCGAGCGCCTGCCGCGGCTGCTCGAGCTGCTCGACGAGGCCCTGTTCAGCTCCGCGGCCGGTGAGCTGCTCGACGTCGACCACACGCTGCCCGGGGCCCGCCCGGGCCGGGCGCAGATCCTCACGGCCACGTGCCTGAAGACCGCCGTGTACTCCTTCGAGACCCCGCTGCAGGCCGGGGGCGTGCTCGGCGGCGCCCCCGAGGAGCACGTCGAGGTGCTCGGCCGGCTCGGGCGCACCGTGGGCACCGCCTACCAGCTGGTGGACGACCTGCTCGGCGTCTTCGGGGACCCGGGGGCCACGGGCAAGTCCGTGGTCAGCGACCTCCGGGAGGGCAAGCGCACCATGCTCGTGGCGGCCGCCCAGCGCACGTCCGCGGGCGAGGAGCTCGACACGATCCTGGGCCGGCACGAGCTCGGCGACGAGCAGGCCGCCCGCGCCCGTGAGCTGATCGAGCAGTGCGGGGCCCGGCGGGAGGTCGAGGACATGGTCGCCGGGTGCGCGGCCGAGGCGCGGGGGATGCTCGACGCCGCCGTGCTGCCCGAGGCCCTCGACCGGGACCTGCGGCGCATCGTGGGCGGGGCCACGGAGCGCATCCGGTGACCGCGGCACAGCACACCGGGTCCCCGGCCGAGGCCGCCGCCCGCTACGACGACGCCGCCCGGCAGGCCGCCGCGACCGTGATCCGCCGGTACTCCACGTCCTTCGGCCTGGCCTGCCGCCTGCTGGGTCCGCCGGTCCGCTCCCACGTCTATGCCGTCTACGCCCTCGTGCGGATCGCCGACGAGATCGTCGACGGGGCCAGCGCCGGCGCCGGCGTTCCCCCCGAGGGGGCGCGGGAGCTGCTCGACGGCCTCGAGGCCGAGACCTACGCCGCGCTCGAGCGCGGGTTCAGCAGCAACCTCGTGGTGCACGCCTTCGCCCGCACCGCCCGGCACGCCGGGATCGGGCCCGACCTCGTCCGTCCCTTCTTCGCGTCGATGCGCGCCGACCTCAGCGCGGACCGGCACAGCGCCGACTCCCTGGACGAGTACGTGTACGGCTCCGCCGAGGTGGTGGGGCTGATGTGCCTGCAGGTGTTCCTGGCCGGCCGGACCGTGCCCGAGCGCGAGCGGGCCGAGCTCGTGGCCGGCGCCCGCCGGCTGGGCGCCGCGTTCCAGAAGGTCAACTTCCTGCG
>JAPSHS010000434.1 GCA_031179495.1 Kocuria sp.
CACATCGTCCTCGTCGGTCTCGACGAGCTGGGCTGGCACCCGCCCTACGAGGCCGTGCACCACGTCGAGACCCTCGTGCACGACGCCGTCCCCGGCGGCCTCGGCGCGGCACTCGCCTGGCTCACGAACACCTTCTTCTCCGCGGTCCTGGGCCTGGTCTGGGGCGCGGTCCTGGTGCTGGTGTGGGAGCTGCTGCCCTTCGGCAAGGGCGGGCACGAGGCCGACCACGCCGCGCACGGCGACCACGAGGACGGGCCCGGGCAGCACTCCGCGACCGGAACCGCGCAGGACGGTCGCGGCCCGGCGAACCGCTCGGACCCCACCCCTCCGGCCGATGGAGGCTCTTCGGCGGTCCAGTGACGCCCGCCCTTCCCACCCCTCCGGGCAGGGGCGCGTCGGCGCCACCAGCGGACCGGTGAGCAGGACGTGCCGCCCGGCGCGGGGGCTCGCACGGCAGCTCCTTCCCGGAGGGCTCGGGCGGTCGGTGCCGCCTACGTCCACGGATCGGCGTCGTCGGTGTCCCCGGAGCGGGCGTTGAGGTACTCCTGCAGGACGGCGGAGCCCAGGTCCGCCGGGTCCGGGGCGACCACGCGTCCGTCCACCCGCTGGGCCATCCGCCGCAGGAACCGCTCCAGCCCCGGGTCGTCGCCGAGCCGGAAGAACGTCGTCTGGACGCCCAGGCGTCCCAGCCGGTCGAGCTCCTGGACCGTGGCGCGCAGGGTCGCCGGCTCGGCCGGCCACGAGAACCAGCTCTCGCCGTCCGGGAGCAGGTGGGCCGTGGGCTCGCCGTCGGTGACGACGAGCAGCACCGGCTGCGCGGAGGGGTTCTTGCGGAAGAAGCGGGTCGCGAGCAGCAGCCCGTGGTGCAGGTTGGTGCCCTGCTCCCGCCGCGGCGGCAGGGACGTGAGCTCCTCGATCCGCAGCTCCCGCGCGTAGCGGCCGAACCCGATGAGCTGGAGACGGTCCCCGCGGAACCGGGTCGAGACCAGGTGGTGCAGGGCCAGGGAGGTGCGCTTCATCGGCACCCAGCGGCCCTCGGCGGCCATCGAGAACGAGGTGTCCACGAGCAGCGCGACGGCCGCCTGGGTCCTGGCCTCGGTCTCGGCCACCTCGATGTCGCGGACGTCGATCCGCAGCCCCCGCCCGGTGTCGCCGCCCTCGGCGGCCGTGCGGGTGATGGCGTTGGTGAGGGTCCGGGTCACGTCCCAGGGCTCGGCGTCCCCGAACTGCCACTCCCGGGTGGCCCCGGTCGGTTCCCCGGCCGCGCCGGCGAGCCGCGTGTCCCGGGCGCCGGGCCGGCCCGAGAGCCGCTGGGCGGTGTCCCGCAGGAGGGACTTCCCGAGCCGCCGCACGGCCCGCGGGGAGAGGCGCAGGTCGCCGTCGGGGTCCCGCTGCAGGTAGCCGCTCTCCCGCATGGCCCGCTCGAGCTCGGCAAGGGTCCGGGCGGAGACCGCGGCGTCGTCGCCGAGCTGGCGCGCGAGCGCGTCGAGGTCCAGGTCGTCCAGGTTGGCGCCCTCGTGGTGCTGGGACAGCTCCTCGGCCAGCGCGTCGAGCTCGGCGATGTCCTGCAGCACTCCCGTGCCGTC
>JAPSHS010000017.1 GCA_031179495.1 Kocuria sp.
CCGAGGAGGAGGGCACCATGACGAACCTCGAGGGCCGGGTGCTGCGCCGCCGCCGCGCGGTGGACCCGCCGCCGGGAGCCCGGGACGAGCTGTGGATCATGGCCGAGCTCGCCCGGCGGCTCGAGGCCCCCGGCACGTTCAGCCCCGAGCCGGAGGAGGTCTTCGAGGAGCTGCGCCGTGCCTCCGCCGGCGGGAAGGCCGACTACTCGGGGATCAGCTGGGCCGCCCTGGACGCGGACGAGGCCTGCTACTGGCCGTACCCGGCCGGCGGGCCGGCGGGCACGCCCCGGGCCTTCCTCGACGGCTTCGGCCACGCGGACGGGCGGGCCGTGCTCGTGCCGGTCAGGACCCGTGCCGCCGGCCGGGCCGTCGACCCGAGCCCGCGCCGGAACCGCCGGGAGCCCCTCCACCGGCCGGGGACCCTGACCCTCGTGACGGGGCGGTACCTGGAGCACTACCAGTCCGGCAACCAGACGCGCCGCGTGCACTCCCTGCACGAGGCCAGGCCCGAGTCCATGATGCAGATCCACCCCGCGACCGCGGCCGCTCTCGGCATCCGGGACGGCGCCGCGGTGGAGCTCACCAGCGCCCGGAGCCGGGCCGTGGCCCTCGCCCAGCTGACTCCCGACATCCGCCCGGACACCGTGTTCCTGCCCTTCCACTACGCCGGCCGGCAGACCGCCAACAAGCTCGTGTCCTCGGACGCCGTGGACCCGATCTCGTCCATGCCCGAGTTCAAGGCCGGCTCGGTGACGGTGCGGGCCATCGACCCCGAGGAGACGACCCGATGACCGTGCACCGCCCCACCCGTTCCACCGGCACCCCGATGCGGCCCGGCGAGCACGTGGTCGTGATCGGCTTCGGCCCCGTGGCCGCGCGCTTCGTCGACGACGTCGCCGATCTCGCCGCCGACGGCACGATCCGGCTCACCGTGATCGGCGGGGAGGCCGAGCCCGCCTACAACCGGGTGCTCGTGGGCGAGCACGCCATGGGCCGCGCGGAGCTCGCCACCATGGGGCTGGCCGATCCCGAGGCCCTGTCCCGGTCCGGGATCGACGTCCTGCTCGGCACGGAGGTGACCCGGATCGACCGCTCCCGCCGGATCCTGCGCCTCACGGACGGCCCCACGGGGGAGGTCCGCGAGCTCGGCTACGACCGCCTGGTCCTCGCCACCGGCGCCCGGCCCAACCTGCCCGTGCTGCGCGGGATCAACCCCGACCCGGACGCCTACGAGCACCTCCCGGCCGGCGTCACCGCCCTGCGGGACCTGCGGGACGCCCGTGCGGTCCGCGAGGTCGTCGACCGCCGGGGCCGGGTCGTGGTCCTGGGTGGCGGCGTGCTCGGGCTCGAGGCCGCGCTCGCCGCGAGCGAGGCCGGCTGCCCGGTGACCGTGGTGCACCACGCCCCGTGGGTGATGACCCGCTCCCTCGACGCGGCCGGCGGCGCCCTGCTGGGCCGGGCGCTCGCGGACGCCGGGGTGGGGGTGGTCTCCGGGGCCCAGGCGCGCGAGGTGCTCCTGGACGAGGACCGGCGCTTCCGCGGGCTCCTGCTGGACGACGGCCGGGAGGTCCCCGGCGAGCTGCTGCTGCTCTCGATCGGCGTCACGGCCCGCACCGAGCTCGCCGCGGGCGCCGGGCTGCGCACCGCCCGCGGCGTCGTGGTCGACCACGAGCTCGAGGCCGACGTGGAGCAGCGCGTGTTCGCGATCGGCGACTGCGCCGAGGTGCTGTGCAAGGACCCGTCCTGCCAGGTCTGCCCGGGCCGGGAGGGGACGGGCCCGTCCGGTCTCGTCGGTCCCGGCTGGCGGCAGGCGGAGTGGCTCGCGGCCCGTGTGCGCGCCGAGCTGGAGGCCGTGGCCGACGGCGGGACGACGGTCCTCGCGCCGCTGACCGAGGGCCCCGCCGGTGCGGTGCGGCTCAAGGCCCACCAGGTGGAGCTCGCCGCGGCCGGGGAAGCCGGGGGACTGCCCTGGGAGCCCCGTCCGGACGGCGGGTCCGTGGTGCAGTGGGCGGACGGCTCGGCGGGGACCTACGCCAAGCTCGTGCTCGGCCCGGACCGGACCCTCGAGGGCTACATCGTGCTCGGCCTGCCCCGCTCCGCGGCCGGCATCGGGCTGCTCTACGACCGGGGGGAGGCGGTGCCCGAGGACCCGAGCGTCCTGCTGCGCCTCGACGGGCCGGACGCCGGGAGCGGTAAGAGCGAGATGACCCCGGAGTCGACGGTCTGCCACTGCGCGGGCGTCACGATGGGCCGGATCACGGACGCCGTGGAGAAGGGCGCCGCCACGGTCGAGGAGGTCGGCTGCGCCACGCGGGCATCCACTGGCTGCGGAGGCTGCAAGGCTGCGGTGGCCCGGATCATCGAGGTCCACCGCGGCGTGGGCGTGTGACGACCACAGGCCTCGTGCCGTCGAGTGCTTTGCACGAACGTAACCGGCAGCCGCTCGCACCGAAACATCCCGACCACAGACTGACGGCGTGCAGCGCACGCCGGCGAAAGGACTCCCCGTGACCTCCCAGAACCTCTTCCTGCAGGGCATCTACCCGTTCGAGGGCGCCGGTCTGGACGCGCCGGCGACGATCTCCGAGGACCTCGCGCACGACGTCCCGGACGGTGTGGTCAACCAGCCGCTCTACTTCCGGGGCGGCAACACGTGCTCGGAGCTTGTCACCGTCGTCCTCCTGCGCGACGGGAGGCCGATGCGCTGGTTCCCGATGGCCGCCAAGGGCGACGTGAACGTCCCCCTGCGCGTCGTGGAGGACATCGACGGCGGGTCCCGCATCGAGCTCGGCCTGCTCGCGCCGGTCGGCGTCAGCGGGTCCGTGGTCGTGGACCTGGGGATGGTGGAGCACTGATGAGCACCGTGCTCGAGCGGGCCGTCCCCGCGGACGGACGCACCGGAGCCCGCCGGCGCCTGGTGGTGGTCGGCAACGGCATGGCCGGGGCCCGCGCCGTCGAGGAGATCCTCGAGCGCGGTGGCGCCGAGCAGTTCGACATCACCGTGTTCGGCGACGAGCCGTACGGCAACTACAACCGGATCATGCTCAGCCACGTCCTCTCCGGCGAGGAGGACGACGCGGACATCTTCCTGAACTCCCTGCCGTGGTATGAGGAGAACGGGATCACCCTGCACGCGGGGGTCCGGGTCGGACGGATCGACCGGTTCGCCAAGGAGGTCCACTCCGACGACGGGCAGGTGACCCCCTACGACGTGCTGATCATCGCCACCGGCAGCCGGTCCTTCATGCCGCCCATCGACGGGCTGCACACCGAGGACGGCTCGCTCCTGCCCGGTGTCTTCGCCTTCCGGACCATCGACGACACGCGCGAGATGGTCTCCTACGCCCAGCACGAGCACCACCGGAAGGCCGTGGTGATCGGCGGTGGTCTCCTGGGGCTGGAGGCGGCGCGCGGGCTGCAGGCGTACGGCCTGCAGGTCGAGGTCGTGCACTCGGGCGGGCACCTCATGAATGCCCAGATGGGTCCCGAGGCGGGGGCGATCCTGCGGCGCAGCGTCGAGTCGCTCGGCATCGGCGTCCACCTGAACAGCCGTACCACCCACGTCCTCGGCACCGACAAGGTGCAGGGGGTCCGCCTGAAGGGCGCGCCGGACCTCGCCTGCCACCTGGTCGTCGTGACGGCCGGCATCCGGCCGAACGTCGACGTCGCCGTCGCCAGCGGTCTGCCGGTGGAGCGGGCCATCGTCGTCGACGACCACATGCGGGTCCTCGACGAGGAGGGCATGGACGTGGACGCCATCTACGCCGTGGGCGAGTGCGTCCAGCACCGCGGCCAGGTGTACGGTCTCGTGGCGCCGCTGTGGGAGCAGGCAGGCGTCCTGGCCGACCAGGTGACCGGCCGCAACCCCGCGGCGGCGTACCACGGCTCGCGCACCGCGACCAAGCTCAAGGTGGCCGGGGTCGACGTCGCCTCGATGGGTGTGCAGGGCCCGGAGCGGGACACGGACGAGCACGTCATGTTCTCCGAGCCCAGCCGCGGCGTCTACAAGTCCGTGGTGATCCGGGACGAGAAGATCATCGGCGCGACGCTGCTCGGGGACAGCCGGAAGGTCGCCTTCCTGACCCAGGCCTTCGACCGCGGGCTGCCGCTGCCCGAGGAGCGCACGTCCCTGCTCTTCGACCTCGGCGGCCCGTCCGAGGAGGCCGGCGTCGCCGAGCTCGACGACGACGCCCAGGTCTGCAACTGCAACGGCGTCAGCAAGAAGGACCTCGTGAACGCGGTCGAGGGCGGCTGCACCACGGTGGCCGGGGCCATGGACGCGACCCGCGCCGGGAAGGGCTGCGGCTCCTGCAGGCTGCTCGTCGGGCAGGTGGTCGAGTGGGCGGCCGGCGGCGCCGTGCAGGAGGACCCGAAGGCGAACTGGTACGTGCCCGGCATCCCCATGGACAAGCCGACCCTGATGGCGGCCGTCCGCGAGCAGGGGCTGCGCTCCGTGTCGGAGGTCTTCGCCGCGCTCGCCCCGGACGGGGCCGACGACGCGAAGTCCAAGATGGGCCTCGCCTCCCTCCTGAAGATGATGCTGGCCGACGAGTACGTCGACGAGCGCGACGCCCGGTTCATCAACGACCGGGTGCACGCCAACATCCAGCGGGACGGGACCTTCTCCGTGGTCCCGCAGATGAAGGGTGGCGTGACGTCCGTGCACCAGCTCCGCCGCATCGCCGACGTCGCGGAGAAGCACCACATCCCGATGATCAAGCTGACGGGCGGTCAGCGGATCGACCTGCTGGGCGTGCCCAAGGAGGACCTTCCGAAGGTGTGGGCCGATCTCGACATGCCCTCCGGCTACGCCTACGGCAAGAGCTTCCGCACGGTCAAGACCTGCGTGGGCAGAGAGTTCTGCCGCTTCGGCACGGGCGACTCCACCAGGCTGGGCATCGAGATCGAGGAGAGGTTCCAGGGCATCGAGTCCCCGGCCAAGATGAAGCTGGCCGTGTCCGGCTGTCCCCGCAACTGCGCGGAGTCCCTGGTCAAGGACGTCGGGGTGGTGGCCGTCGAGGGCGGTCGCTGGGAGATCTACGTGGGCGGCGCCGCCGGCGCGCACATCCGCAAGGGCGACCTCCTGGCCACGGTGGACGACCCGGAGCAGGTCAAGCTGCTGGCCGGGCGGTTCATGCAGTACTACCGCGAGAACGCCAACTGGCTCGAGCGCACCTACTCCTTCGTCCCGCGGGTGGGTCTCGAGCACGTCCGCGCGGTGGTCGTGGACGACGCCGAGGGGATCTGCGAGCGCCTCGACGCGGCCATGCAGGCCTCGATCGACGAGTACAGCGACCCCTGGGTGGAGCGTGAGGACCCGTTCACCCCGGGTCAGTTCCGCACCTCGCTGCCGCTCGAGGTCCGTCCCCGGGTGCCGGTCCGGTGAGCGCCGAGGCCGTCGGCGCCCGGGAGCACGTCCTGGGACCGCTGGAGCAGATCCCGCTCGGCGAGGGCCGGGCGTTCGCCGTGGACGGCGAGCAGATCGCCGTGTTCCGCCTGCGGAACGACACCCTGCGCGCGCTGTCCGCGATCTGTCCCCACCGCGGCGGACCGATCGCCGACGGGCAGATCGACCAGCGCGTGGTGATGTGCCCGCTGCACCACAACACCTTCGAGCTCGACACCGGCTGCTCGACGACCGGCGAGCAACCGCTGCGCAGCTACCAGGTCTCCACCGACGCGCAGCGCAACATCGTCCTGCGCACCGGCTGAACCGTCCGCACGCCGGCCGGATCCTCCTGCATGCCGGCCGGCGGACGCGCGGTTCGGCTGCCGATGCGGTCCCGCCGGGCACGGAACAGGGGAGCCGCCGCCTCCGGACGCCGTCGAGGCCGGCGCCCGGATGGCGCGGGGAGGCCGACGGCGCCACCCGGGCGCGACGCGCTGTGGTCACCCGGCGCCACGATGCACCGATTGCCCGGCGCAGGGTGCGACCATGGGCGCGGATCTCTCCCGGAAGGAGCAGAGCCACCTCGCAGAACAGGACGACGACCCATGACAGACAGTGCACCCGGACGCCGGTCCCCGGAGGCCGCCCCCGGATCCGCTTTCCGGCGCACCTCGGGCCGCCTGACCGGCATCGACGCCGCACGCGGGGTGGCGCTGATCGCCATCATGTGCGTGCACCTGCTGCCCGCGGCCTATCCCAGCACCGGCAGACCCACGCTCACCTGGATCTTCTTCCCCGGGGACTCTCCCGCCCTCTTCGCCCTGCTCGCCGGGACGGGGCTGGCCCTCACCTCCGGCGGGCGGCGTCCCGACCGGGGCCGGGCCCTGATGGCTGCGCGGGCGGGGGTCGCGGTGCGGGCCGTGCTGCTGCTGGTCCTGGGTCTGAGCATCGGCTACCTGATGCCTCCGGAGCCCCCGGCCTACAACATCCTGATCTACTTCGCCGTCTTCTTCCTGCTCGCCCTGCCCTTCATCGGGCTGGCTCCACGGACGCTGTTCGTCCTCTCGGGCGTGTTCCTGCTGGTGGGGCCCCTGCTGGTCCACCGGGTCGGCGGCGCACTGCCTGAGTTCACCTCGCTCAACCCGACCCTCGGGACCGTGGTCTCCGAGCCGGCCGCCGTGTTCTGGCAGCTGCTGCTGACCGGCACCTATCCCGCGCTGCCCTACATGGCCTACCTGCTCGCCGGCCTCGCCATCGGCCGGCTGAACCTGCGCAGCCTGCGGATCCAGGTGCGCCTGCTGGTCGCCGGCGCCGCCCTCGCGGCCACCGCCAAGCTCGTCTCGTGGCACGTGCTCTACTCCGCCGACGTCTACACGACGCTGCTCTACAGCATCCCCTCCCTGACCCGCGAGCAGCTCGACAACCTCCTCGTGTACGGAACCGGCGGACTGCCGGACAGCAGCCTGTGGTGGCTGGTCCTCACCACCCCCGACATCAACACGCCGTTCTCCGTGGCATGGAGTCTCGGGGTGAGCCTGGCCGTGGTCGGGGCGTGCCTGCTCCTGGCCCGGAAGTTCGAGGCCTGGCTGGTGCCGCTGGCCGCCATGGGGGCGATGACCCTGACCCTGTACTACGTCCACCTCGTGTTCCTGTCCTTCGAGTTCTTCTACGCCCACCGCCTGCTCTGGACCGTGGTGAACGTGGGGCTCGCGGCGCTCTTCGCCCTCGCGTGGGAACGGGCCTACGGGCAGGGACCCGTGGAGATGCTCATGAACGCGGTGGTCCGCCCCGTCCGCCGGGCGGTGCTGGGGCGGGGATCCCCCCGTTAGCCGCGGTCCACGACGGCGGCCCCCGGGACCGGCACCGCCCGGCGGCACACCGTCGTCCGGCACACGGACCGGCACACCGTCGTCCGGCACACCCATGCCCCAGTGGCTGGCGCGCTCCGGCCGGGAGCGCGACAATGGGCGCACGGAGTCCGGACGACGACGGGGCCGTGCCCGCACATGATCCACATCCACGCGCTGCTGCCGGTGGTGGCCTCCCTGCTGGCGATGCTGTTCCTGAAGGTGCCCGTCTGGGCGGGCGCAGCCATCGGCGCGGCGGTCGCCCTGGTGCAGTACGGGCTCGGCGGGGGCCGGCCGATCGCGTGGGACGAGGGAGCGGCGCTGCTGCTCACCGCGGCGCTGGTCATCGTCCCGGGCCTGGCCCTCAACGGGGTCCTCGAGGCCCGCGGCACCCACCGGGAACTCGCGGCCTGGGTGGGCCGCGTCCGCCTCTCCGCGCCGTGGAAGACGTGCTTGATCGTGCTCGGGGTGGGCCCGGCCCTGGAGTCCCTCACCGGTTTCGGCGTCTCCCTGCTGGCCACGGTGCCCATCCTGATGGCGCTGTCCCCGCCCGCGGTGGCCGTGCGCCAGGCCGTGCTCGGCATGGCCGTCGTCCCGTGGGGCGCCCTGGCCCTGCCCACCCTGATCGGCGCCCCGCTGAGCGGGGACGACCTGGCCGGACTCGGCACCCGCACGGCGCTGCTCTACCTGGTCCTCATGCCGGTGGTCGGGGCCCTCGTGACGTCCCTGGGCCGCGACGGTGCGCGGCTCCTGCCGAGCGCGTGGCCGGGGGCGGTCTGCGGGACCGGGCAGGCGCTGCTGCTCGTGGCGACGAACGCGGCCGGGTTCACGGTCGTGGCAGGGGTCGTCTCCGGCGGCGGCGTGGCCCTCGCCGTGCTGCTGCCGAGCCTGCTCCGGCGTGCCGTGCCCGTCCTGGCGTGGTGGGCCGTCGCACCCTACGCCGCGGTGCTGGGGCTCGTGGTGGCCGGGCGGTCGCTCCTGGCGCTGGGCGTGCCCCTCGACGCGTGCGTGCCCGTCGGGGACGCGCACCTGACCCCGTTCGTCTCGCCCGGGGTGGCGCTGCTCGTGGCGTGCCTGCTCTTCTCGGGCGGGGGAAGGGGGCGGCCGGCGGTCCGGGCCGCGTGGTCGAGCCGGCGCACGGTCGGCGCCCTGGGCGGCTTCGTCCTCATGGCGCAGGTCATGCACGCGTCCGAGGACATCACTGCGCTCGCCACGGAGATCGACAGCGCCGGCCCCTGGGTCGTCTCGGCCCTGTCGCCGGTACTGGCGCTGGGCTCGGGCTTCCTGACCGGTTCGGCCACGAGCGCCAACGCACTGATGATGCCGGTGCAGGCGTCCCTGGGACAGCCGCCGGGGATCGGGGGCCTCGTCCCGGCGGTGCAGAACGCCGGGGCCGGGATCGCGATGCTCGCGTCCCTGCCCACGGCGAGTCTCGTGCTCCAGGTCGCCGGGCTGTCCGGGCGGGACGCCGAGCGGTCCCTCGTCGGATTCGACCTGCGGCTGCTGCTGCTCTTCGCGTGCCTGCTGGCCGGCTGCTCCGGAGCGGTCGTCCTGACCTCCGGCGGCTGAGCCCCGCTCCCGCCGGTGCGGGGGGCGGACTAGGGCCGCGAGCGGACGGCCGACGGAGAACTCACGCGTCCAGCCGGTAGCCCCGCTTGATGATCGTGGCGACCAGGGGAGCGGGCAGGGCCTTGCGCAGCCGTGAGATCACCATCTCCAGGGCGTGCTCGGTGTCCAGGCCCGGGACCGCGGACAGCAGCTGCGCCCGGGACAGCACCGCCCCCGGGCTCCCCGCCAGCGCCCGCAGCACCGCCACCTGCGCCTCGGAGAGGGGCACGTACGTCCCGTCCAGCGCGGTGCCGGTGCTCATCAGCCGCAGCGTCCCGTACCGGGTGGGCACCACCACCGTGCGAACCCCGGCCACGTGCGTGCACACCGCCCGGACCAGGGCGCCCAGCCGGAACCGTTCGGGCACCAGCGGCTCCACCCCGGCCTCCAGCAGGGGCCCGGCGCACACCGGGCCGACCGCGGCGGCCGTGACGTCCGTGCGCAGGGCCTCGACGAGCCGGTCGTAGTGACCGGTCTCCTGCGCGGTGCTGAACAGGGAGTCCACGGCCGGCGCTGCGGTGAACGTCAGCACGTCGAGGCGGCGTTCGCACACGTCCCGGATCAGCGCGGGCAGGCGCTCGCCGTCGTCGGCCGAGAGCCAGCGGTACGGGGCCACGGTGTCCACCCGGGCGCCGGCGGCCACGAGGCGCTCCAGCTGGATCTCGTCGGTCAGCCCGTGCAGCTGGACGGCCACGCGGGTGCCGGCCACGCCGTCGGCCAGGAGCCGGTCCACCACCGAGGACGTCCGCTCGTCGGAGGAGACCTCCGGGTCGTCGAGCTCCAGGGAGAGCACCTGGCCGCGGGCCTTGGCGCCGCGGGCGAGCACGCGGGCCGCCCGGAACGCGTCGCGCAGATCCTCGCCCAGGCCCGCGGCGTCCGCGGCCTCGAACCACCGGCGCAGCCCGTAGGCCGTGGTGACCACGAGGATCTCGGGCCGGTGGGCCAGCAGCGTGCGGGTGTCCTCGACCACCCGCGCGTCCTCGGTGACGGGGGAGATCATCAGGGCCGGGGCGTGCACCACCTGCGCGCCCCGGCGCTCCAGGGCCGAGATGAAGTCCGTGGCACGGCGGTGGGCGGTCACGCCGATGCGGAACCCGGTCAGCTCGCCGAGCTCGGGGGCGGAGAGTTCAGCGCTCATGACCCGAGGGTATGGCCGCCCTGTGACCGTCGTGTTTCTGCATGTTTCCGCCGGCTCACCCCCGCAGGGCGCGGGGTCGTCTCCACGCGCTCACACCCCGGCCCTCGCGCCGGTCGCGGCGCCCTCGCGCACGGGGATGCGCGGACCGGTCAGCAGCACGGGCCCGTCGCCGGCCCCGGCGGCCGCGCGCTCGGCGTCGGTCGCGGGACGGCGCTGGCCGCGCTCGAGCACGTAGTCCTGGGAGTCGTCCGGGGCGGCGTCGTTGACGAAGGACCGGAAGCGGCGCAGCCGCTCCGGGTCCGCGAGGGTCGCGGCCCACTCGTCCTCGTAGCGGCCCACGTGGCGCTCCATGGCGGCCTCGAGCTCCGCGCCGATGCCGAGGGAGTCCTCGACGACGACGGCGCGCACGTGCTCGATCCCGCCGTCGAGCTCCTCCTGCCACCGGGCGGTGCGCTGCATCCGGTCCGCGGTGCGGATGTAGTACATCAGGTACCGGTCGATGCAGCGGACCAGGCTCTCGTCGTCCAGGCCCTGGGCCAGCAGCTGGGCGTGGGCGGGGGTCGCCCCGCCGTTGCCGCCGGTGTAGAGGTTCCAGCCGTCCGTGGTGGAGATGACGCCCACGTCCTTGCCGCGGGCCTCGGCGCACTCGCGGGCGCAGCCGGAGACGCCCATCTTGAACTTGTGCGGGGAGCGCAGCCCCCGGTAGCGCAGCTCCAGCCGCACGGCCATGCCCACGGAGTCCTGCACGCCGTAGCGGCACCACGAGGAGCCCACGCAGGACTTCACGTTGCGCAGGGCCTTGCCGTAGGCCTGCCCCGACTCGAAGCCCGCGTCCACGAGCTCCCGCCAGATCTCGGGCAGCTGCTCGAGGCGCGCGCCGAACATGTCCACCCGCAGGGCCCCGGTGATCTTGGTGTAGAGGCCGTACTTGCGCGCGACCTCGCCGAGCACGATGAGCTTCTCCGGGGTGATCTCGCCGGCCGGCACGCGGGGGACCACGGAGTAGGTCCCGTCCTTCTGCATGTTCGCCAGCGCCCGGTCGTTGGTGTCCTGCAGGGCGCCGCGCCCGGCGTCGAGCACGTACTCGTCGCGCTGCGAGGCGAGGACGGAGGCGACCACGGGCTTGCAGATGTCGCAGCCCAGGCCCGTGCCGAAGCGGCCCACGACCTCGTCCCACGAGGACAGGTCCAGGGCGCGCACGGCCTCGAAGAGCTCGGCGCGGGAGAGCTCGAAGTGCTCGCACAGGGCCCGGGAGACCTCCACGCCCACCCTGGCCAGCTCGAGGTCCAGGGTCTTCTTGAGCATCGGGACGCAGGAGCCGCACTGGGTGCCGGCCCGCGAGCACTTCTTGAGCTCGCCGATCTCGTGCACGCCGCAGGAGATCTGCTCGCGCACCGCGCCGGTCGTCACGTTGTTGCAGGAGCACAGCACGGCGTCGTCGGGCAGGTCGCCGGCCGGGGCGTCCCCGCCGGAGGCCGAGAGGTAGGCGCCCGGCTCGGCGGGCAGCGCCCGGCCCAGCAGCGGGCGCAGCGCGTTGTACGGCTCGGCGTCGCCGACGAACACCCCGCCCAGCAGGGTCCGCGCGTCCTGGGTGACGACGACCTTCTGGTACATCCCCCGCGCGGGGTCCGCGTAGACGACCTCGAGGCAGTCCTCGGTCTCCCCGTAGGCGTCCCCGAAGGACGCGACGTCCACGCCGGCGAGCTTGAGCTTCGTCGCGGTGTCGAAGCTCTCGAAGCTGGAGCGCCCGCCCGCGAGACGGTCGGCGACGATCTCGGCCATGGTGTTGGCCGGGGCCACCAGACCGAGGCACTCCCCGTTCCAGGCGGCGACCTCGCCGATCGCCCACACGTGCTCCGCGGAGGTGCGGCACGCCTCGTCGATCACCACGCCCCCGCGCGGGGCGGTCTCGATCCCGGCGTTGTAGGCCAGCCGGTCCCGGGCGCGGATGCCGGTGGCCACGATGACCATGTCCGCCTCGAGGTCGGCGGAGTCCTGGAACTCGACGGCGCACACCTCGCCGTCGGCCTTGCGCAGCCCGATGCCGCAGGGCCGCTCGCCCAGGTGCAGGCGCACGCCGCGGGCGGAGATCAGGGCGTTGAGGGAGCGACCGGCACCCTCGTCGAGCTGGGCGTTCATGAGCCACTTGCGGGAGTGCACCACGGTGGCCTGCGCGCCGAGCTCCTGGAGCCCCCCGGCGGCCTCGAGACCCAGCAGCCCGCCGCCGATCACCACACCGCGGGGCGTGCGCCCGTAGCGCGCGCGCAGCCGCTCCACCTCGGCCCGGATCGCCGCGACGTCGTCGAGCGTGCGGAAGACGAAGGCGTGGTGGGCGCCGGGCACGTCGAGGCGGGCGGCGTCCGAGCCGGTCGCGAGCACGAGCTCGTCGTACGCGGTGACGGACCCGTCCGCCGCGGTGACGGTGCGCGCCGAGGGATCGATCTCCTGTGCTCTCACGCCCTGGCGCAGGTCGACCCGCGGGTCCTGCCACACGGTGCCGCCGCCCAGGGTGAGGTCGATCCCGCCGTCCGGGCCGGTCAGCGCCTTGGACAGCTGCACACGGTCGTAGGGCACCCACGGCTCGTCGGCGAACACGGTGAGGCGCACGTGGTGGTCCTCCGCGGACAGCACCGCCTCCGCGAAGCGGTGGGCCGCGGGGCCACCGCCGACCACGACGACGTGCTGCGGGGAGCGGGCGGTGAAGGGGGAGCGCGTCACGGGGACCTCCGGGAACGGGTGGGCGGGGCGTCGTCACCGACTCTAGGAGGCGGGGATTGCCCCGTGGTTGCCCTGCCGTTCCGGAGGGTTTTCGTCTTCCTCACCGCTGCCCGTGCCCCGCGTGAGCGGCGTTTGACCGGGCCGAAACGGTGTGGGCGCGCCCTCGAAACCGGGCCCGCCTAACGTCGAGCCCGACGTTGCCGAACCAGCAGGAGGCCCCCATGACCGCGACACTCCCGGACGCCCCGACCCGTCCCTCCGCCGCGAGGACCTGGCACGACGTCTGCGCCCTGACGGACCTGGAGCCCCTGTGGGGCGAGGCCGCCCGGATCGCCGGGCGCCAGGTGGCGCTGTACCGTCTGGACCCCGCGACGGTCCTGGCCGCCGACCACCGCGATCCCCGCACGGGAGCCTGCGTGATGGCCCGGGGCATCCTCGGCTCCCGCGGCGAGGCGGTCACGGTCGCATCGCCCCTGCACAAGGAGGTCTACGACCTCGGCACGGGCCGCTGCCTCAGCGGTGAGGGCCCTGACCTGCCCGTGCACCCCGTCCGGGTGCGGGACGGGCGGGTCCTCGTGGCGCTGCCCTCCGCGCCGTCCGCCGGTGGGGAAATCCCAGGGGTCCGTCCATAAGATGAGCGGGTGACACGACAGCGTCCCTTTCGCAATTCCCGGTGGCCGTGGTCCGCGCGGCGCCACCGCCACCGAGGCGTCGCCGTGCGGCGGCGCGGCCGGAGGTGGTCCGTCGCCGGCCTGGTGCTCGGCCTCGTGCTCCTGCTCGCACTGGCCGTGGCGCTGGCCGCCCTGCTCGACCGGTCGGAGGAGCCCCCGCAGGCCGAGCCGACGGAGCACCCCGCGACCCTCTCGTGCCACCGCTACGGCATGGACATGGACGTGCCCGTGCGCCGGCGGGAGGCCGCCGAGGAGCGTGGGCTCTTCGGCGCCGACCTGTTCGGGTCGGGGCAGCGGACCCAGGACCGCTTCGACCTCGGCTTCGAGCACGACGGGGTCACCAGCGGCTACCACGTCCTGGCGCAGGGCGTGGACTGGAGCCGGCCCGTGGGGGTGGTCTTCCGCCTGCACGGGGACGGGGCGTGGGAGTTCGAGAGCCCCGAGTACAACGTCTCGTGCCTGGCCGAGGTGGCGCGCGCCCACAACATGATCCTCGTGGTGCCGCGCACCCCGGACCGTTCCGGGGACGCCACCTGGTGGGAGGAGCGCGAGCCCAACGCCGCGTGGTTCCGGGCGCTCGTCGAGGAGCGTCTGCTGGCGGACTACGACATCGACCGCTCCCGCACCTGGCTGACCGGCTACTCCGGGGGCGCCCAGCTCATCGGCCAGGAGCTGCTGGCCGACCACGTGGACCTCGTCCCCGGCGGCGGGGCGATCCTGCTCGGCGGGGGGCAGGGGCCCCGGGGCGCCGAGGCGGAGCCCACCCGGTCGCAGCTGCGGGGGCTGCGCCTGCACTGGGACGTGGGGCGGGACGACGACGGCACCGATCCGCGGGCGACCTTCGACGCCCTGGGCGCCGCCCGCCACGGGCACCGCTGGTACGAGCGGGCCGGCTACGACAACGTGAGCCTGCGGGTCCGCGAGGGCGTGGACCACTTCGAGCTTCCCGACGTGCGGATCCTGGACGAGGTGCTCACGGAGGCCGAGGAGGCGGCCGGAGGAACCGGGGGGAGCGCCGGGGGCGGGGCCGGGTAGTCCGGCCGCCGGGCGCAGCCGGCGGCACCCGCTGTTTGCAGACGTAACAGAAGTACACGAAGCGCGTCACCCCGCGTCGTGGTCCGCCGGACCTGCGGCGCTCCAGTACGCTGGGGGCCGCATCACTGTGCCTCCGGACCCCCGTGCGGGACCGGGCGCCGCGCCGGGGGGCGCGGACGAGGCCGGCACAGGGACACCGAACCGATCCGTCCGTGGGGGAGCCGCATGACCGCAGAACGAACGCCTCCACCCGGGGCCGGCACGGACGCCGGTGCCCGCACCGGCCGGACCGGGGGCGCCGCCGCGCGCGGCCGTGCCCCGTCCCGGCGGATCACCGGCGTCGACGCCGCCCGCGGCTTCGCCCTCTTCGGGATGATCGCCGTGCACACCCTGCCCTGGTTCGGCGAGGAGGGCGAGCCGACACTGGCCCTGACGCTGTTCGGGGGGCACGCGTCCGCCCTCTTCGCCACCCTGGCCGGGGTGAGCCTGGCCTTCACCACGGGCGGGCGCACCCCGCACACGGGGCGGCGGCGGACCGCCTCCCGGTGGGCCCAGGTCGGCCGCGCCGCCATCATCGCCCTGGTCGGGTTCCTGCTGGGCTTCCTGGTGCTGCCCTGGCACAACATCCTCGTCTACTACGGGGTGTTCTTCCTGCTGGCCCTGCCGTTCCTCGGCCTGCGGATCCGGCACCTGCTGCTGAGCGCCGCGCTGTTCGCCGTGCTCGCGCCCTTCCTCATGCAGTGGTCCCTGGACCACCTGCCGGCCCACGAGTACGACAACCCGAGCCTGCTGGACCTCGTGACGGACCCGGGGAACGTCCTGGCCCACCTCCTGCTGACCGGCACCTACCCGGCCCTGCCGTGGATGACGTTCGTGTGCGCCGGGATCGCGATCGGCCGGATGGACCTGGCGGACCGGCGCGTGCAGGCCGGCCTGGCCGCGGTGGGCGCCGTGCTCGCCCTCGCGGCCTGGGGGCTCGCCACGGCCGCGCTGGGCCTGGGCGGACGGGAGGCCATCACCGCGGCCACCCCCTCGATGAGCGAGTCGGAGATCGGCGAGATCATCGCCTACGGCGCCGACCCGGAGCTGCCGACCACGACCCTGTGGTGGCTGCTCGTTCCCGGCGCGCACTCCAACACGCCGTTCTCGCTGCTCCTCAGCCTCGGCCTGGCAGCGAGCGTGCTGGGGCTGTTCCTGCTGCTTCCCCACGCCGCCGACCGGGCGCTGACACCGCTGGCGGCCATGGGCACCATGACGTTCACGCTGTACGTGAGCCACCTTCTCGTCATGTGGCTCGAACTGTTCTGGGACGCCCCCTACCTCTGGTTCTGGGGCCAGATCCTCGCGTTCGCACTGGTGGCGCTGCTCTGGCAGCGCAGCATCGGCCAGGGGCCGCTGGAGAAGCTCGTCTCGGGGAGCACCAAGGCCATCGCCCGCCGGGTGCTGGCCCGGGGCGGGGACGAGCCGGCGCCCCGGGCCCCGGTCGCCCGCTGACGCGCCGGGCGGCCGGGCTGACCCGCGGTCAGAGGCCCAGGGCGGTCCCGAGCTCGCGCCGGATCCGGGCGAGCTGCTCCGCGGCCCCCGCCCGCGCGGCCGGCAGGGCCGCCCGGTCCGGCACCGGGGCCACGACCTCCAGGTAGCACTTGAGCTTGGGCTCGGTCCCGGACGGGCGCACGATCACCCGGGTGCCGTCGCGGGTGAGCAGCCGCAGCCCCTCCGTGGGCGGCAGCCCGGTGCCCGGGGAGGTGAGGTCCTCCACCTGCACGACCTCCGAGCCGCCCAGGGCCGGGGGCGGGGCGTCCCGCAGGGCCGCGGTCATCGCCGGGATGCGGCCGAGGTCGGCCACGCGGATGCTCAGCTGGTCTGTCGCGTGCAGGCCGTGCGCCACGGCCAGCTCGTCCAGCACGTCCTGGAGCGTGCGCCCCTGCGCCCGCAGCTCGTCGGCCAGCACCGCCACCGCCACGGCGGCGCTGATCCCGTCCTTGTCCCGGACCACCTCGGGCGCCACGCAGTAGCCCAGCGCCTCCTCGTAGCCGTAGGCCAGGCCCGGCACCCGGGCGATCCACTTGAACCCCGTCAGGGTCTCCCGGTGGGCGAGCCCGGCCGCGGCGGCGATCCGCCCGAGCAGGCGGGAGGAGACGATGGAGTTGGCGAGCACGGCGTCGCCGCGGCCGGCGCACCGGACTGCCGCGGCGTGGCCCAGCAGCGCGCCGACCTCGTCGCCGCGCAGCATCCGCCAGCCTGCTCCCGCGCCGCCGGGCTCCGGAACGGCCACGGCCACCCGGTCCGCGTCGGGGTCGTTGGCCAGCACGAGGTCGGCGTCCCGGGTCCGGGCCGCCTCCAGCGCCAGGTCCAGGGCGCCGGGCTCCTCGGGATTGGGGAACGCGACCGTGGGGAAGTCCGGATCGGGCTCGGCCTGCTCGGCCACCACGTGGACGTCGGCGAAGCCGGCGCGCCGCAGCGCCTGCGCGGCGGTGCGCCCGCCGACCCCGTGCATCGGGGTGAGCACGAGCCGCAGGGACCGTGCGGCCCGTGCAGGCTCCGGGAGCACCGCGCGGAGGTAGTCCTCCTCGACCGTCCCGGGCAGGACGGTCCATCCGGACCCGGCCCGGGGGATCCCGGCCACGGGCCCGACGGCCGCGATCCGCTCGGCGATCAGCCGGTCGTGCGGCGCCACGATCTGGCAGCCCCGGGCCTCCGGCGCCACGGCGCGGCCGCCGAGGTAGACCTTGTACCCGTTGTCGGCCGGCGGGTTGTGGCTGGCGGTGACCATCACGCCCACCTCGGCCTCGAAGGCCCGCACGGCCCACGCGAGCACGGGGGTGGGCAGGGCCGAGGGCATCAGCAGCGTCTCGATGCCGGCCGCGGTGAACACCGCGGCCGTGTCACGGGCGAAGACGTCGGAGTCGTGCCGGGCGTCGTAGCCGACCACGGCCCGCAGGGGGTGGCCGCCGGTCCCGGAGGCATCGGTGCCCGCGTCGTCCGAGGCCGGGTCCTCGGCGGTGGCCAGGACGTGGGCGGCCAGCCCGGCGGCCGCGCGCAGCACCACCACGCGGTTCATCCGCATCGGTCCGGCGCCGAGGGCGGCCCGCAGCCCGGCGGTGCCGAACTGCAGGGTCCCCGCGAAGCGGTCGGCCAGGTCCGTGCGGGCCGCGTCGTCGCCGGCCGCGGCCCGCGCGGTGAGCGCGGTCAGCTCGTCGCGGGTGGCGGGGTCCGGGTCGTCGGCCGCCCAGGCGCGCGCGGCGTCGAGGAGCTCGGGCTCGGTGCGGGGGGCGGTGGTCATGGGTGCTCTCCTGGTGCGGGTCCGGTGTGCGGCGTGCCGGTGCGGGGTCGCCGCCCCGGTGGGGTCCGGTCAGAGCCGGTCGACGATGCGGGCCAGCAGCTGTGAGATGCGGGGGCCGGCGGCCTGCCCGGCCTCGATGACCTCCGTGTGGGACAGGGCGGTCGCGGAGATCCCAGCGGCCTGGTTGGTCACCAGGGAGATGCCGAAGACCTCCATCCCCGCGTGCCGGGCGGCGATGGCCTCCAGGGCGGTGGACATGCCCACGAGGTCGGCGCCGAGGACCCCGGCCATCCGCACCTCCGCGGGCGTCTCGTAGTGCGGGCCGGGGAACTGGGCGTAGACGCCCTCGTCCAGGCCCGGGTCCACCTGGCGGGCGAGCTCGCGCAGCCGCGGGGAGTAGAGGTCCGTGAGGTCCACGAACGTGGCGCCCTCGAGGGGGGAGCGGCCGGTGAGGTTGAGGTGGTCGCTGATCAGCACCGGGGTGCCGGGGCCCCAGGACGGGTTCAGCCCGCCGCAGCCGTTGGTCAGGATCATGGTGGTGGCACCGGCGGCGGCCGCGGTGCGCACGCCGTGGACCACGGAGCGCACGCCCCGGCCCTCGTAGTAGTGGGTGCGGGCACCGATCACCAGGGCGTGCTTGCCGGCGGGGGTGCGCACGGAGCGCAGCGTGCCGACGTGGCCCTCGAGGGCGGGCCGGGTGAAGCCCGGGATCTCGGTGGCGGGGATCTCGGCGACGGTCTCGCCGATCAGCTCGGCAGCCTGCCCCCACCCGGAGCCGAGGGTCAGGGCGATGTCGTGGGCGTCGACGCCGGTGGCCCGGCGGAGGGCGTCCGCGGCCTCCCGGGCGAGTTCGAAGGGGTCGGTGCGGGAGGTGCTGTGCTCTGTGTCCACCCGCCCAAAACTACCGCATGGCCGCGGACCGGCCGGCGCCCGGTCCCGGGCCCCCGGCGGTTCCACGGCACGGTGGCACCTGCAACAATGGCCGGGTGACTGCACACAGCGAATTCTCCATCCAGAAGCTCGTCATCATCGGCGGCGGTCCCGGCGGGTACGAGGCGGCACTCGTCGCGGCCAGCCTCGGCGCGGACGTCACGATCGTCGAACAGCAGGGCCTGGGCGGGTCCGCCGTGCTGACGGACGTGGTCCCCTCCAAGACCCTCATCGCCTCCGCCGACGCCATGACCCGCTTCGCCGAGGCCGCGGACCTGGGGGTGCACGTGCGCGGCGGCAGCAAGGACGGCAACGAGATCAACGACCTCGCCGTGGACCTGGACAAGGTCAACACCCGCCTGCTGCGCCTCGCCGCGACCCAGTCCCGGGACATCAAGCGCGGGCTCGAGCGCGTGGGGGTGCGGGTGATCGCGGGCCGGGGCCGCCTGCTCAGCCCCACCTGCGTGCAGGTCACCACCGACGACGGGCTGGAGTACACCCTCGACGCGCAGGCCGTGCTGCTCGCCGTCGGGTCCCTCCCGCGCGAGCTGCCCTCCGCGAAGCCGGACGGGGAGCGGATCTTCAACTGGAAGCAGGTCTACCACCTCACCGAGGTCCCCGAGCACATGATCGTGGTCGGTTCCGGGGTCACCGGCGCGGAGTTCGCCTCGGCCTACCGGGGCCTCGGGGCCGAGGTCACCCTGATCTCCTCCCGGGACCAGGTGCTGCCCGGGGAGGACCAGGACGCGGCGGCCGTCCTCGAGAACGTCTTCGAGCGCCGCGGGATGAACGTGCTCAACCGCTCCCGCGCCGACGCCGTGGAGCGCAGCGACAAGGGCGTGGTGGTCACCCTCTCCGACGGGCGCAAGGTCGCCGGCTCGCACTGCCTGGTGGCGGTCGGCGCGATCCCCGCCACCGACGACCTCGGCCTGGACGAGGTCGGGGTGGCCCGCGCCGACTCCGGCCACATCAGGGTCGACGGCGTCTCCCGCACCACCGTGCCGGGCGTCTACGCCGTGGGCGACTGCACGGGGGTGCTCCCGCTCGCGTCGGTGGCCGCCATGCAGGGCCGGATCGCCGTGGCCCACCTCATGGGTGACGCCGTGAAGCCGCTGCGCACCCACCTGGTCGCCTCCAACATCTTCACGTCCCCCGAGATCGCCTCCGTGGGCGTGAGCGAGAAGGCGATCGAGGACGGCACCTACCAGGCCGACACGATCATGCTGAAGCTCTCCACCAACCCGCGCGCCAAGATGATGGCGGTCGAGGACGGGTTCGTGAAGATCTTCTCCCGCAAGGGCTCCGGCACGGTGATCGGCGGCGTCGTCGTGGGCCCCCGCGCGTCCGAGCTGATCTTCCCGATCTCGCTGGCCGTCACGCACAAGCTGCACGTCGACGACCTCGCCGACACCTTCACGATCTACCCGTCCCTGACGGGCTCGATCTCGGAGGCCGCCCGGCGCCTGCACGTCCACGTCTGATCCCGCACGCGAGACGGCCGCATCCCGGGGAGGGATGCGGCCGTCTCGCGTGCGGGACCGGACGAGCGGGTCAGCGGCGGGTGACCACGTTCTCCATGTCGACGTCCTTGGTCTCCGGGGAGAACCACAGCGCGACGAGGGTCAGCACCGCGCCGAACGCCAGGTACAGCCCGACGGCGCCCACGCCGTAGCTCGCGTTGAGCGTGACGGCGACGTACGGGGTGATGGCGGCACCGAGGATCGACGCCGTGTTGTACGCGACGCCGGAGCCGGTGTAGCGCACGTTGGTGGGGAACAGCTCGGGCAGGATCGCGGACATCGAGCCGAAGGTCAGGCCCATCAGGGTCATGCCGACGGCCAGGAAGAACAGCACGCGGGCCGTGCTGACGGCCTCCCCGGTCCCGACCGCGGCCGGGTCCATGAGCAGCCCGAAGCTCAGCCCGAAGAGCAGGATCACCGAGGTGATCACCAGCTGCGAGCTGCGCCGGCCGAAGCGGTCGGCGACCCACCCGGAGACGGGCACCATCGCGGCGAACAGGAGCACGGCGAGCAGCTGCAGCACCAGGAAGTCGCGGTAGGGGATGCCGAGGCCGCCGTTGGCGGGGCTGCCGATGCCGTAGGAGAGGATCCACGCGGTCATCAGGTAGAACAGCATGTAGGTGGCGAGCATGATGAACGTGCCCTGGATCATCTGCAGCCACGAGCCCCGGAAGGCCTCGACGAGCGGGGTCTGGACCTTCTCGCCCTGGTCCAGGGCCTTCTGGAAGACCGGGGTCTCCTCGAGCTTGAACCGCACGTACAGACCGACGACCACCATGACCACGGAGGCGAGGAACGGGACGCGCCAGCCCCACGTGAGGAACGGGTGGCCGGTGCCCTGATCGGCCACCGAGACGAAGCCCATCACGATGGTCAGCAGCAGGAAGAAGCCGTTGGCCAGGATGAAGCCGAACGGTGCGCCCAGCTGGGGCCACATGGCGGCGCGCGCCCGCTTGCCCTCCTCGGCGTACTCGGTGGCCAGCAGCGCGGCGCCGGACCACTCCCCGCCCAGGCCGAGGCCCTGGCAGAAGCGCAGGATCGTCAGGATGAGCGGGGCCCAGATGCCGATCGAGTAGTAGGTCGGCAGCAGGCCGATGAGGAACGTGGCGATGCCCATGGTCAGCAGTGCGCCGATGAGGGTGGCCTTGCGCCCGATCCGGTCGCCGAAGTGCCCGAAGATCACGGAGCCGATGGGGCGGGCCACGAACGCGGCGGCGAAGGTCGCCATGGACGCGAGGAGCTTGGCCGTCTCGTCCTCGCCCGTGAAGAACAGGGCGGGGAACACCGCCACGGCGGCGGTGGCGTAGACGTAGAAGTCGTAGAACTCGATGGTGGTGCCCACGAGGGAGGCCAGGATCACCCGGCTGCGGGGCACGCTGGCGGACGGGGGGAGCGAGGGGGAGGGCGCGCCGGTGGCGCCCTGCCCGGTCACCGGAGAGGACATGGGGACACCTCGGTAGTCGCAGCGGCTGGGGTCAAAGCTCCGATGATAGTGGCGCTGTCCGTATGGTGGGTTTCCTGTCTCACATGGTGGAACGAGGAAGGGGTCGCGGCTCGCGGACGGTCAGGGCGGCCCGGAGGTCCCGGCCGTCCGGACCGAGGTCGAGGTCGAGGACGCGCCAGCCGGGCAGCGGCCGGGTGGGGAAGCGGCCGGTCCCCACGCGGTCCAGCGAGGGGTCGCGGGACAGCCCCGTGCCCAGGGCCTTGAGCAGCGACTCCTTGCGCGCCCACACCCGCGCGACGACGGCGGGGCGCCGGCGCCGGAGCGTCCAGGCCAGCCGGCGCCGCTCGGCCGGGTGCAGGATCCGGGACATCTGCTCGGCCCCGGCCGGGTCGGGGACCCGCTCCACATCGAGGCCGACCTCCCGCGCCGCGGTGGCGAGCAGCACCTGACCGCCGGCCGAGGACAGGGAGAAGTGCAGTCCGGGCACCGCGGGCTTGCCCCGCCGCCCGGCCGCGCCCGGTGCCGGGCCCAGCGGCACCGCGGCCGGCTCCGTGCGGAGCCGCTCCGCCAGGACGGCGCGCAGCAGGCAGCGGCGGGCGAGGAACGCCTCGCGGTCCTCCGCGCGCCGGTAGCCGTCGCGCCGCGCCCGCTCCGCCGGGTCGAGCCAGTCGTCCTGGACCGTGCGGGCCCACGGCACGAGCTCGGGCAGCCGGGCTCGCACGAGGGCGACGTCGCGGGCCCGGCGGGGAGCCTCGAGGGTCTCCCAGCGCGGTGCCGGGGCGGCCGTCACCGCGGGACGCTCACGGGCCGGTCCTCACCGCGGCCCGCCGGTCGCCGAGCACGCCTCGAGGTCGGCGAGCAGGCGGTCCCGGTGGTCGGCCAGGGGGTGGTGGCCGCCCGCGTACTCGCGCCGGTGCACCGGACCCGTGCTGACCGGTCGCCAGGCCTCCATGCCGGCGGCGCCCACGCCGGCGTCCTCCGTGCCGCGCAGCAGCAGCAGGGGCGCCCGGACGGGCGCCGGCAGCCTGTCGTGGGCGGTCGAGGCGCGCAGGTCCGCGCGCAGGACGGGCAGCAGCAGCGCCAGCAGCTCCGGGTTCCCCAGCACCGCCTCGGGGGTGCCGCCGAGTCCGCGCAGCCACCGGGCCAGGGCGTCGTCCGCCCGGGGGTCGTGCGGGTCCAGGCCGGCCCGGAGCAGCTCGTCGTCGTCCACGACGCCGGGGGCCGCCTTGGCGGACAGCACCAGCAGCGCCACCCGCGCCCCGTGCCGGTGCTCGAGGAGGGACGCGAGCTCGGCAGCGACGGAGGCGCCCATGCTGTGGCCCAGGACCACCAGGGGAACGGCCGAGGGCGCCCACGCGGCGGCGGCGGCGGCCTCCGCCGCCTCCCGGGCGAGGACCTCGATCGAGGCGGCCGCCGGCTCCCGGAAGCGGGACTCCCGGCCCGGGTACTGCACCCCGAGAACGTGGACGTCCTCCCGGACCAGGAAGCGCCAGTAGCCGGCGGCCGCGCCCGCGGGCGGGCAGCACAGCACCCGCAGCCGGGGCGTCCGCCCGGCGGTGCCGCTGCGGAGCCGGTCCTGGGCCGAGAGGTCCACGAGGCAGCGCCCGGGCGCCGGTCGGGTGCTCATCGGGGACTCCGGACCGCGGCGCTCAGGAGATGACGGCCAGGACGGTGCCGGCGGAGACGGTGTCCCCGGGGTTGACGGACAGCCCCGAGACCGTGCCGGACCTGTGGGCGGTCAGCGGCTGCTCCATCTTCATGGCCTCGAGCACGAGCACGAGGTCCCCTTCGGCGACCTCGTCGCCGTTGTCCACCGCGATCTTCACGATGGTGCCCTGCATCGGGGAGCTCAGGCCGTCGCCGCTCGCCGCGGCGGCGGAGCCCCCGCGCGCGGACCGGGACTTGCGGGGCTTGGCCGCGGTGCCGTTGGGCCTGGCCGTGCCGGGGAGCGCGGGCAGGACCACCTCGAGGCGCTTGCCGGAGACCTCCACGACGATCGCCTGGCGCTCCTCCGCCTCCGGCGCCGTCTGCGGGACGCCCTCGAACGGCGGGATGGTGTTGTGGAACTCGGTCTCGATCCACCGGGTGTGCACCGAGAACGGGGAGCCGTCCGCCGGGGCGAACGCGGGGTCGGCGACGACCGCGCGGTGGAAGGGCACCACGGTGGGCATCCCCTCGATCCGCAGTTCGTCCAGGGCGCGGCGGGAGCGCTCGAGGGCCTGCTGCCGGGTGGCCCCGGTGACGATCAGCTTCGCCAGCATCGAGTCGAAGTTCCCGCCGACGGTCTCGCCGGCCTGCACGCCGGAGTCCACGCGCACGCCGGGCCCGCCCGGCAGGTCGAGGGCGGTGATGCTGCCGGGGGAGGGCATGAAGTGCCGCCCGGGGTCCTCGCCGTTGATCCGGAACTCGATGGAGTGGCCCCGGACCTGCGGGTCGTCGTAGCCGAGGGCCTCCCCGCGGGCCAGGCGGAACTGCTCCCGCACCAGGTCGATGCCCGTGACCTCCTCGGACACCGGGTGCTCGACCTGCAGACGGGTGTTGACCTCCAGGAACGTGATGGTGCCGTCACGGCCCACGAGGAACTCGCAGGTGCCCGCGCCCTGGTAGCCCGCCTCCCGGAGGATGGCCTTCGAGGACTCGTAGAGCAGGCGGTTCTGCTCCTCGGAGAGGAAGGGGGCAGGGGCCTCCTCCACGAGCTTCTGGTTGCGCCGCTGCAGGGAGCAGTCACGGGTGGAGACGACGACCACGTTGCCGTGGGCGTCCGCGAGGCACTGGGTCTCCACGTGCCGCGGGGCGTCCAGGAAGCGCTCGACGAAGCACTCGCCGCGACCGAACGCGGCCGTGGCCTCACGGACGGCGGACTCGTAGAGCTCCGGGATGTCGGCACGGTCCCGGACCACCTTGATCCCGCGCCCACCGCCGCCGAACGCGGCCTTGATCGCCAGGGGGAGCCCGTGCTCGTCGGCGAACGCGAGCACCTCCTCGGCGGAGCCGACGGGGTCGGTGGTGCCGGGCACCTGCGGGGCGTTCACCTTCTCGGCGATGTGCCGGGCGGCGACCTTGTCGCCGAGCTTGG
>JAPSHS010000018.1:0-1841 GCA_031179495.1 Kocuria sp.
GCCGGCTTCGCCGCCCTGCCCGTGGACACCGGAGCGGGCTGGTCCTCCATCGCGGTCCTCGACGTCGTCATCGCCACGGCCATCTCCTGGACCGTGCTCTCCGCGGAGTTCAACCGCCTCGCCCGGAGCCAGCCCGCGGGCATGGTCGGCTCCGGCACGGGGTACGTCCTGTCCACGGTCGCGGCCATGAGCCTGGGGGCGACCGCCGTCGCCTACGTGGTGCTCGACGGCGGGGAGGCGGTCGGCTTCGACCCGACGGTGCTCGTCGCCGCCTTCGGCGCGCCCCTGGCGGTGGTGGTCCTCCTGTCGGTCATGGCCACCAACACCATGGTCGTCTACGGCATGGTCTCCTCGGTGGTCAACCTCACCCCGTCGCGGAGGCTCCGGTTCCTGCCCACCGCCCTGGCGCTGGGTGCCGTGTCGATCCTCGGGGCCACCTGGCTGGGGCTGCTGGACCAGTTCACCAGCTTCCTGGTCCTGATCGGCTCGCTGTTCATCCCGGTCTTCGCGATCATGCTGGTGGACTACTACGTGGTCGCACGCGGGGCCTACGGAGCGGACATCCTGCGCGGGCGCGGTGGCCGGTACTGGTACCGGGGCGGGGTCCATCCCGCCGCCGTGGTGGTGTGGGCCGTCGGCGCGGCCTCCTCGCTCGTGCTCACCTACGTGCTGCCGAGCCCCGTGGGCGCGACCATCCCCACGTTCGTGCTCTCCGCGGCGCTCTACCTGGGCTGGGCCCTCGCGGCCGGGAGCATCGTGACGGGACGCCCGGTGCAGCGCCACCTGTGCGACGCGGTGGACGGGACCGCGGTGCCGGGCGGGGTCGGAGAGCTCGACGAGTCGGAGGAGACCACCGATGCGCCTCGTTGACCTGAGCCATCCGGTGGAGGCCGGCATGCAGGTCTTCCCGGGGGACCCGCCCGTGGACACCCGGCTCGCGGCGTCCTTCCCGCAGGACGGCTTCCAGGTGGCCGAGCTGCACCTGGGCACGCACAGCGGGACGCACGTGGACGCCCCGCTGCACACCGTGGACGGGGGCGCTCCCGTGGACTCCATCGAGCTCTCCCGCCTGGTGGGCCCGGCACGCATCGTGCACGTGCCGGGCCTCGGGGAGCACGACGTGATCCGCTGGGAGCGCGTCCGGGCGCAGCTGGAGGACGTCCGGGCCGGCACGATCGTGCTGTTCCGCACCGACTGGTCCCGGCACTTCGGCACGCCCCGCTACCTGGCGCACCCGGTGCTGCACGTGGGGATCGCCCGGCACCTGCTCGCCGCGGGCGTGCGCGTGCTCGGCGTGGACACCCTCAACCCGGACCGCACCCCGGGCGTCTCCTCGACCGGCCCGCTCGAGCTGCCGGTGCACGCTGCGGTCCTGGGCTCGGGCGGAGCCATCATCGAGAACCTGACGAACCTCCGCGCCGTCACCTGGCGGGACCCGCTGCTGAGCGCCCTGCCGCTGCGGCTGCGCGGTCTGGACGGCTCCCCGGTGCGGGCGGTGGCGATGCAGCTGTGAGCCCCGCTCCGCCGCCCCGGGACGGGCCACCGGGCAGGCCCGGCCCCGTCCGCACCCGGGAGTTCCCTGCTGCGACGTCCCCCGTCCCGGCGGCCCCGGCGCCGTGGACGGCACCCGATCACCGAGAAGGAGAGACCCCGACATGACCGCTGATGCACCCACCACCACCTCGTCCCCCTACCGGTCCGTCAACCCGGCCACCGGCCAGGTGCTGGCCGAGTACGCCACGGTCACCGACGCCCGGCTCGGGGAGGCGCTGACCGCCGCCGACGCCGCCTTCCACGAATGGCGGTCCCGGCCGATCCAGGAGCGGGCGGCCGTGGCGGCC
>JAPSHS010000018.1:1941-24512 GCA_031179495.1 Kocuria sp.
CGGCCAGGTGCTGGCCGAGTACGCCACGGTCACCGACGCCCGGCTCGGGGAGGCGCTGACCGCCGCCGACGCCGCCTTCCACGAATGGCGGTCCCGGCCGATCCAGGAGCGGGCGGCCGTGGCGGCCCGGATCCAGGACGCGGTGGCGGCCGGGGCCACCCTGCACACGGGCGGAACCCTGGCCGAGGGCCCGGGCGCGTACCTGGCCCCGGCCGTGCTCACCGGGATCACCCCGGACATGGCCGCCCACCACGAGGAGCTCTTCGGCCCCGTGGCGGTGGTCTACCGGGTGCACGACGACGAGGAGGCCCTCGCCCTGGCCAACGACACCCCCTACGGACTCGGCGGAGCCGTGTTCAGCACCGACCCGGACCGGGCCCGGCGGATCGCCGAGGGCCTCGAGTGCGGCATGGCCAACGTCAACGCCGCCGAGGCCGAGGGCGCGGAGATGCCCTTCGGCGGGGTCAAGCGCTCCGGCTACGGCCGCGAGCTCGGCCCGCTCGGGATGGACGAGTTCGTCAACAAGCGCCTGCTCTACGTCAACGGCTGACGCACCGGCACGTCCGCCGCACACGCTCCCGCCCGCCCCGCCCACTGCACCCCACCTTCCGGAGGACCGCTCATGACCGCCCGCAGGACCACCGCCCGCGCCGTGCTGGAGACTCTCCGGGGCTACGGGATCGACACCGTCTTCGGCATTCCGGGCACCCACTCGCTCGAGTTCTACCGCCCGCTGCGCGAACTGGGCATCCGGGCGGTCACCACCCGCCACGAGCAGGGCGCCGCCTACGGTGCCGACGGGTGGAGCCAGGTCTCCGGGCTGCCGGGGGTCGTCATCACCACCTCCGGTCCCGGCCTGCTCAACTCGCTCTCCGGGGCGGCCACCGCCTACGCCGAGTCCCGGCCGATGATCATCCTGTCCCCCGGCCGGCCCGTGGGCCACGACTTCCGGGACATCGGCTCGCTGCACGAGACGAAGAACCCGTCCGCGGCCGTCGACGCGATCGTGGGCCGCAGCCGCCGGGTCACCAGCGGCGCCGAGGCCGTGACCATGGTCCACGACGCCTTCCGGGACTTCGCCCACTCCCGGCCCCGCCCCGTGCACATCGAGATCCCGCTCGACGTCCTGGAGGCGGAGCCGGACGTCACCGACCGGCAGGTGGCCCCGCGGCGGCTGGGCGCCCCGCAGCCGGCCCCGGCCGAGGACGTGCGTCACGCCGCCGAGGTGCTGCGCGGCGCCCGCACCCCCGTGATCCTGGCCGGCGGCGGCTCCCTGCCCGCCGGGGAACGGCTGCTCGAGCTCGCCGAGCTGCTCGAGGCCCCCGTCATCACCACGACCAACGGCAAGGGCGCCATCCCCGAGCGGCACCGCCTCTCCCTGGGTGCCGACCTGCGTCTCACCACCGCCCACGAGTTCCTGCGCTCGGCCGACGCCCTGCTCGTCATCGGGTCGAAGGTGGGCGAGGCCGAGCTGTGGGGCGGGGACATCACCCCGGCCGGGCCGATCGTGCGCGTGGACATCGTGCGGGACCAGATGCTGTGCAACCTGGACCCGGACATCGAGCTGCCCGGCCACTCCGCGGCCGTGGTCCCGCAGCTGATCGCGGCGATCGGCCCGCTCGAGCCCCGGCCCCCGCGGGACCTCACCGGCGTCTTCGCCCGGCTCGACGGCGAGGGCCGCCGCTGGGCGCCGGACCTCGCCGCCCTCAACGAGACGATCATGTCCGTGGTGCCCGAGGACACCATCGTCGCCGGGGACTCCTCCCAGGTCACCTATCTGGGCTCGACCACGTTCTTCCGCGCCCGGCACCCGCGCTCCCTGCTCTACATGGGGACCTACGCGACCCTGGGCTACGGGCTGCCGGCCGCGATCGGGGCCAAGCTCGCCGCCCCGGACCGGCCGGTGCTCTGCCTCGTGGGCGACGGCGCCCTGATGTTCTCGATCCAGGAGCTGATGACCGCTGTGGAACTGGGCCTCGACCTGCCGATCGTCTGCGTGGACAACGGCGGCTACGGCGAGATCCGGCAGAACATGACCGACCGGGACATCGACCCGCTGGCCGTGGACCTGCGGCAGCCGGACTGGCCGGCGCTCGCGGAGGCCTTCGGCGCCGTGGGCCTCGAGGCCACCCCGGAGACCCTGGCCGGGAAGGTCGCCGAGGCGCTCGCCGTGCGCGGCCCCAGCCTGGTGCACCTGCGCATCTGAGCCGGCGGGCGAGTGCATCACGCGCGGGTCACAAGTTGCGCAGAGTGCTCCCGGAGGGCTCGTGGAAGACCCCCGGAGTCCACCGTCGTGCCTTGTGAGCGGTCGGAAAGGCTGCTTACGGTGGAGGGGCACGAACCGGGGCGCGCGGCGTCCGCCGACCCGGGACCACGGCCGAAACCAGGAGGCTCATCGTGAAGACCCGTGAACGCACCACCACCCGCAAGGCCGCCGCGAGCGTGCTCGCCGTCGCGGCCCTCGGACTCGCCGGATGCGGCAACAACGAGCCCGAGACCGGCGTCGATGTGGAGGACGTCCAGGAGAGCGAGGTCCTGGAGTCCTCACCGGCCCCGCAGGAGGGCGATGAGACCGCGGCGGACGTCATCGCTCCGTACAACGGCGCCTACACCCGGGAGTTCTCCGACGACCGGGCGCTCTACGAGGGCCAGGAGGTGACCCTCACCGGTGAGGTCGAGGACGCCGTCACGCCGAACGCGCTGCAGCTCTCGGACCCGAACGACGTCGAGCTGGGCTCGCTGCTCGTGCTGCACGACGCCGACCTGCCGGACATCGAGGACGGTGCCCTGGTCGAGGTGACCGGCACGCTCCAGGCGTCGCTGGACGTGGCCGCGGCCGAGGAGGACCTCGGCGCCGACCTCGGCGACGAGCTCAGCGACATGGAGGGCGAGTCCTACGTCCGGGCCACGGAGGTCACCGTGACCGAGCCGGCCGGGTGAGGCCCCGATCGGCCGGGTCGAGGACCCGGCCGGTCCGCAGCACCGCGCCGGGGGCCGTGCGGTCCCGGAGCACTCGCCGTGCTCCGGGACCGCACGGCCCCTCTCCGTGGGTGGGCACCGGGCGGCTGCGCACCCGGTGCGGTCGCCCGCCGAACGGTCCGCGGCGCGCCGGGGCGGGGCCGCGCCACGTCGCCGAAACACGGTGTGCACGCACCCGTAACACGGGGACCATAGCGTGGCCACAGCCCCGAGCGCCCGCCGTCCCCGAGGAGAACCGTGCACCTGACACCCCGCGAACAGGAGAAGCTGCTGGTCGTCGTCGCCGGTGACCTCGCACGCCGGCGACGGAACCGCGGGCTGCGGCTCAACCACCCCGAGGCCGTCGCCCTCATCACCTCCGAGCTGCTCGAGGGCGCCCGCGACGGCCGCACCGTGGCCGAGCTGATGTCCTGGGGCTCCACGATCCTCGCCCGCGAGGACGTCATGGCGGGCGTGCCGGAGATGATCCACTCGGTCCAGGTCGAGGCGACGTTCCCGGACGGCACCAAGCTCGTCACCGTCCACGACCCCATCCGCTGACCCCGCCGCGAAGGAGCCCCCGTGATCCCCGGAGAGTACGTCCTGCGGCCCGAGCCCGTGCTGATCAACGCCGCGCGGCCCACCACGGAGGTGGACGTGGTCAACCGCGGCGACCGCCCCGTGCAGGTGGGCTCGCACTTCCACTTCGCCGAGGCCAACCCGGGCCTCGAGTTCGACCGGGAGGCGGCCCGGGGCTTCCGCCTGGACGTCCCCGCCGGCACGGCCGTGCGCTTCGAGCCCGGCGACCGCAAGCGGGTGCGCCTCGTGGCCCTGGCCGGGCGGCGCGAGGTGCACGGCCTCGCGAACCGGGTGAACGGCCCGCTGGACCCGACGGCCGGCCCCGCCGCGGCGTCCGCCCCCGGCGCCGAGGAGGAGCAGGCATGAGCCACGAGATGTCGCGCGCCCAGTACACGAGCCTCTACGGGCCCACCACCGGGGACCTGGTGCGCCTGGCCGACACCGAGCTGTTCCTCGAGGTCGAGCGCGACCTCACGGTCCCCGGGGACGAGGTGGTCTTCGGCGGCGGGAAGGTGATCCGGGACGGCATGGGCCACAACGGCCGGCTGACCCGGGACGACGGCGTGGTGGACACCGTGATCACCAACGCCGTGATCCTGGACGCCTCCGGGATCTACAAGGCGGACGTGGGGCTGCGGGACGGCCACATCAGCGCGATCGGCAAGGCCGGCAACCCGGACATCATGGACGGCGTCGACGTCCTCATCGGGGCCTCCACCGAGGTGATCGCCGGCGAGGGCCGGATCCTCACCGCGGGCGGGATCGACGCGCACATCCACTTCATCGGCGCCGACCAGATCGGCACCGCCCTGTCCTCCGGGGTCACCACGATGTTCGGCGGCGGCACCGGGCCCGCCGAGGGCTCCAACGCCACCACGATCACCCCGGGCGCGTGGCACCTGGCCCGGATGTTCAAGGCCCTCGACGACTACCCCATGAACTTCGGGCTGCTCGGCAAGGGCCACGCCTCCGCGCCCGGCCCGCTCGCGGAGCAGATCCGCGCCGGGGCCGCCGGGCTGAAGATCCACGAGGACTGGGGCGCCACGACCTCGTCCATCGACACCGCCCTGGGCGTGGCCGACGAGTTCGACGTCCAGGTGGCCATCCACACCGACACCCTCAACGAGTGCGGCTTCCTCGAGGACACGATGGCCGCGATCGCGGGCCGGGTGATCCACACCTTCCACACCGAGGGCGCGGGCGGCGGGCACGCCCCGGACATCATCCGCATCGCCGCCCAGGCCCACGTGCTGCCCTCCTCCACGAACCCGACGCTGCCCTACACGCGCAACACGGCCGAGGAGCACCTGGACATGCTCATGGTCTGCCACCACCTCAACCCGGACATCCCGGAGGACGTGGCGTTCGCCGACTCCCGGATCCGGCCCGAGACGATCGCCGCCGAGGACGTCCTGCACGACCTCGGGGTCTTCTCCATGACGTCGTCGGACTCCCAGGCCATGGGCCGCGTGGGCGAGGTGGTGCTGCGCACGTGGCAGCTCGCCGACCAGATGAAGCGGCGCACCGGCCCCCTGCCGGAGGAGACGGGCCGGGGGGACAACGCCCGGCTGAGGCGCTACGTGGCCAAGTACACGATCAACCCGGCGATCGCGCACGGGATCGCCGACGTCGTGGGTTCGGTGGAGACCGGCAAGTTCGCGGACCTCGTGCTGTGGGACCCGGTGTTCTTCGGGGTGAAGCCGCAGCTGGTGCTCAAGGGCGGGCAGATCGTGCACTCCCTGATGGGCGACCCCAACGCCTCGATCCCCACCCCGCAGCCGCAGCTGATGCGCGACGCCTTCGGCGCCAAGGGCACCGCCCCGCACGCCAACTCCATCACCTTCATGTCCCGCGCCGCCGTCGAGGCGGGCGTCGGCGAGCGCCTGGGCCTGCGCAAGCGCGTGCTGGCCGTCGGCGGGATCCGCGGGCTGTCCAAGAAGGACATGCGGCACAACGACGCCACGCCGGAGATCGAGGTGGACCCGCAGACCTACGAGGTCCGGGTCGACGGGGAGGTCGTCACGTGCGAGCCCGCCGAGGAGCTGGCCATGGCCCAGCGCTACTTCCTGTTCTGACCGGCCCGCCGGCACCGCCCGGTGCATCCCGCCGCCCCCGCATCCCGCACATCCCGAGAGGACCCGCACCCGTGATCGTCGAAGCCGTCGTCGGCAACCTGGCCGAACTCACCGAGCAGGAGCGCTCGGGCCTGCACCTGGAGCGCGTCGCGCTGTCCGGGCCCGAGCTGCGCAAGCGCGTCCAGCGGGTCGTGACCGACCACGGCACCGAGGTGGGCATCCGCCTGGCCGAGCGGCGGGAGCTCAAGGACGGGGACATCCTGCACCGGGAGGGCTCCGACGCCGTGGTGGTCTCCACCCTGCCCACCGACGTCCTGGTCGTCGCGCCGGCCACGATCGAGCAGATGGGCTCCGTGGCGCACTCGCTGGGCAACCGGCACCTGCCCGCCCAGTTCCTCGGCCCCGGCGCCGAGGTCCCGGAGCTGCCGGCGCACGACGGCCTCATGCTGATCCAGTACGACCACACGGCCGAGGCCTTCCTGCGGGAGGCCGGGGTGCGCTTCGCGCGCGTCGAGCGGCAGATGGAGATCCCGTTCCGCCATGCCGAGCACACCCACTGAGCCTGCTCCCGCGGCCGCCGCTCCCGGCGCCGCCGGGATGCTGGCCGTGCTGCAGCTGTGCGACTCGGCCCTGCCCACCGGCGCGTTCGCCCACTCCCTGGGCCTCGAGACCTACATCGACGACGGCACGGTGGGCGACGAGCCGGGTTTCCTGGCGTGGGTCCGGCACTGCCTGCACCACCAGGTGGTGCCCGCCGAGGGCTGGGCCGTCCGGGCCGTCGCCACGGCGGCGGACGACGACGCCGTGTGGCGCGCCGACGACCTGCTGGCCGCCCAGGCCCTGCCCGTCCAGATCCGGGACGCCGCCTCCGCGATGGGCCGGCGGATGGCCGAGATCGGCGCGGAGAACTTCCCCTCGCCCCGGCTCACGGCCTACGCGGACCGGCTGCGGGCGGGGACCAGCCGGGGCAGCCCCGCGGTGGCCTTCGCCCTCGTGGGCGCCGACCTCGGCGTGGCCTGGGAGCACCTGGCGGGCGCGTACCTCTTCTCGACCGTGACGTCCCTGACCCAGAACGCCGTGCGCGGGATCCCCATCGGCCAGAACGCCGGCCAGCGCGTCCTGCGCGCCCTGCACGACGACGTCGCCCGCGGCGTCGGGCGGATCGGGCGCATGGCCGACGACGAGTTCGGGGCGACCAGCCCCGGGCTGGAGATCGCCCAGATGCGCCACGCCTGGCAGCGGGCCCGCATGTTCATGTCCTGACCCACCACCCACCGCACCGACCCAGGAGTTCCCATGACCACCGTTCCTCCCGTCCCCACCGCCCCGACCGGCCGCGGCCCCGTGCGCATCGGCGTGGGCGGCCCCGTGGGCGCCGGCAAGACGCAGCTCGTGGAGCGGGTCACCCGGGCGCTGATCGACGAGGTCTCGATGGCCGCGATCACCAACGACATCTACACGATCGAGGACGCCAGGATCCTCGCCCGCAACGGCGTGCTGCCCCTGGACCGGATCGTCGGCATCGAGACCGGCGGCTGCCCGCACACCGCCATCCGTGAGGACACCTCGATGAACGAGGCCGCGATCGAGCGGCTGTGCCGGACCCACCCCGACCTGCAGATCGTGTTCGTCGAGTCCGGCGGGGACAACCTCTCGGCCACGTTCAGCCCCGAGCTGGTCGACTTCTCGATCTACATCATCGACGTGGCCCAGGGCGAGAAGATCCCCCGGAAGGCCGGGCAGGGCATGATCAAGTCCGACCTGTTCGTGATCAACAAGACCGACCTCGCCCCGCACGTCGGCGCCGACCTCGACGTCATGGCCGCGGACTCGGCGGTGTTCCGCAAGGACCGGCCGTTCTGCTTCACGAACCTGCGCACGGACGAGGGCCTCGAGCAGATCCTCGCGTGGATCCGGCACGACGTCCTGATGCTGGACATGGCCCGGTGACCGTCGCCGCGGCCGCCGCGCCGACCGGCCGGCTCGCACTGACCCTGGCGCCGCGCGGGCGGCGCACGGTGGCCGTCCGGCAGTTCCACGAGGGCGCCCTGCGCGTGCTGCGCCCCCACCACCTGGACGGGTCGGGGCAGCCGTGCTTCGTCGTCGTCAATCCCGGCGGAGGGTACCTCGGCGGGGACCGCTACGAACTGGACGTCGTCGTGGAGGCGGCCGGCACCGCCCTGGTCACCACCCAGTCGGCGACCAAGGTCTACCGCACCCCGGCCGCTCCCGCCCGGCAGGACGTGCGCTTCGCACTCGGCCCGGGCGCGGTGCTCGAGTACCTGCCGGACCAGCTCATCGCCTACCAGGACGCGGACTACGTCCAGTCCACGACCGTGTCGATGGACCCCTCCGCCCGCCTCGTGGCGGGCGAGGTGGTCACCCCGGGGTGGGCGCCGGACGGGACCGTCTTCCGCTACCGCAGCGTGGTGCTGCGCACCGAGGTGGTGATGGACGGGCGCACGGTCGTGCTGGACAACCTCCGCCTGCGCCCCGGAGAGGACGCCGTGGCCGAGCTCGGCTTCCTGGAGGGCCGCACCCACCTGGGCTCCCTGCTGGTCGTGGACCCGCGCGTGGACCGCGCCCTGGTCGAACAGGTCCACGAGCTGCTCGCCGCGGCCGAGCAGCGGTTGCCGGGGCTGCGCTGCGGGGTCTCCGAGCTGCCCGTGCCGGGGCTCGTGGTGCGCGTGCTGGGGCCCGGCTCCGAGGAGCTGACGGAGCTGCTCCTGGACGTCTCGGCCCTGCTGCGCGCGCAGTGGACCGGGCAGGGTCGCGTGGCGCTGCGCAAGTACTGACCCGGTCCCCGCGCGGCCGGGGAGGACACCCGGTCTCAACCGCCCGGAAACGCCGCGGCCACATCCGGGGACGAGGATGGAGGAGTCCCGCCGCACGACCCGGAAGGGGTCATCCCCGTGACTGCGCCCACCCCCACGACCACCTCCACGACGGCTCCCGCCCGCTGGGTCCTCGGCCCGGCCCGGCTCGCGCCCGGCGACCGGATCGAGGTCTGGGAGCACCGGCGGCTGCGCTGCACCGGCACCGTCAGCCAGGTGGCGCCCCACCTGGGGGTGCTGTGGCTGGAGGAGGACCGCATCGGGACCCTCCGGATGATCTCGCTGCGGGAGCACCGCCTGCGCCGCTGCCCGGCGGTTTCCGCCGTCTGAGTGCCGGGGCCGTCCGGTTCCCGGAGCCGCCCGAACTCACCGGGCCGCGGGACGGCCGCCCCGCAGCAGGGCGACCGCCACCGCCGTGAGCACGGCGCCGGCCAGGGCCAGCAGCGGCGAGAGCCACCAGCCGATCTGCAGGAACGGCGGGAGGAAGCCGAGCAGCCCGGCGAGCGCCACCACGGGCGCGGCCGGTTCCCGGGCCCCCGGTGGCAGGACCACGGGGCGCCGCTCGGCCCGCACCAGGGGCACGCTGAGCACGGCGAGCACCACGGCGACGACGGCGCCCAGCGGGACCCGCCAGGCCCACCACGCGGCGGAGCCCGGCTGCGGATCGGGTCCGCCGGCCAGGAACCACACGGCCGCCACGGCGACGATCACGGGCAGGTGCCAGAGGTAGACGGTCATGGCTCTCCCGCCCACCGCCCACGCCGTCAGCAGGGCGGGCCGGGTGCGCATCAGCACCCCGAGCGCCGGTGCGGCGAGCTGCAGCAGGCACGCCTGGGCCACGCCCAGCAGGACCATGCAGACGGTGGCGGGATTGAGGTTCGTCAGCATGTCCGGGGCGTACCGCCCGGTGGCCACGAGCCCGGCCAGCAGCGCGAGGCACAGGCCCCCGCCGGCCAGCAGCTGCGCCGGCCGGCGGCACTCGAACCAGCCGTCCGCCCGGAGGAAGCCGAGCTGCTGCACGAGCGGCCACACGAGCACGAGGTTGAGCAGTCCGACCCAGGCGGCCCCGGTGCCGATCCGCAGCGCGTCCACCGCCACGACCGCGGCCAGCAGCCCGGCCGCGGTGACCCCTGGGGCGCGTCCGTGCCAACCGGCCGTGAGCGGCAGCAGGGCCTGGCAGGCGAGGTAGGCGGCCAGGAACCACAGGGGCATGCCCATGCCCTGGACGACGGCGCGCACCAGCTCCGGCGGGGCCCCGGCGGCGAGGGCCGCCCCGCAGCCGAGCGCCAGGACGGCCCACAGCACCGCCGCGGGCCGCAGCAGCCGCAGCGCGCGGGCGCGGACCCAGCCGGTGGCGTTCCCGCCGCGGGCGGTGTGCCGGCGCCAGGACAGCACGGAGGCGTGTCCGCCCAGCACGAAGAACAGGGGCATGACCTGCAGGATCCAGGTGGCCCACCAGTACCAGGGCTGCTCCGTGGGCACCATGACCGTGGTGGGGCCGCCGGTGCCGGGGTCGGCCGTCACGGTGACCATGAGCAGGTGCACGAGCACGACCACCAGCAGGCACCCCGTGCGCGCGGCGTCGAGCACGAGGTCCCGGTGCGCGGGCACGGCGGCCGGTGCGGGCGCCCGGACGACGCCGGCCGGAGCTTCCGGCGCGGGGCCGTCCGCGCCCGGCTCTGTCGTCATGGTGGTCTCCTCGCGGAACGGGCGGCGACAACGCCGGTGCTGGGGGAAGCATAGGTCGCGGACCGGCCGGCGCCCGTCCTCCGGACCCGGTTGCGGATATCCGCAGTCCCGACAGGTGGAGAACGTCGCAGTGCGGGAGGGGTCCGCGACCGTAGCGTGAGGACCATGAGCACACCGCACGAGACCCGGCCCCTGCCGCCCGCACCGTGGAGCGGCGCCGGAAGCCCCTCCGACCCCGGGACGGCCGCCGACGGCGCCGCCCACCGCCCCGCCACCGGGTCCCGGCCCGCCGACCCCGCCGGCGGCACCGGCGGCCACGAGTGGGGGCCGTGGTCCGCCAGGACCCTCTTCTTCGGCAGCACCGACCTGGTGGTCGACGCGGCGCTGGGCACGCTGTGGCTCACCGCCCTCGCCTCCCTCGTCACCGCCGGCCTCGCCTCCCTCGCCGCGGTCGTGGGGCTGGTGCTGCTGGTGGCCGCGATCTACGCGGTCCGCGGGATCGAGTGGGTCGAGCGCCGTCGCACGCAGGCGGCGTTCGGGCTGCACCTGCCCGCCCCGCACCGGCGCCGCTCACCCCGCACCGACGGGTGGCGGATCCTGCACCAGTGGTGGCTGGACGTCTCCGACGCCGCGTTCTGGACCGGTCTGCTGCACCTGCTCCTGACCACCGTCCTGGGCTGGCTGGCCGTCGGCGCCCTGGCCGGCACGGGTGCCGCCGTGGCCCTGGCCCTGGCCCCGCTGTACGCCGCGGAGACCAACCCGGTCTGGCCCACCGAGCTGGTCGGCTCCTGGCCGGACTGGGCCGTGGTCCTCACGGGGATCACGCTCGCGCTGCTCGGGCTGCTCCTGCTGGGCCTGTCCGTGGCCGCCCACCGGGGCCTGTCCCGGCTGCTGCTGCGCGTGGACGAGGCGGCGGAGCTGCGCCGCCGGGCCGCCGAGGCCGCGGCGGCCCGGGAGACCGCGGTCCGCGGGGCCCGGACCGAGCGCTCCCGGATCGAGCGCGACCTGCACGACGGCGTGCAGCCCCAGCTGGTGGCGGTGGCCATGAACCTGTCGATGGCCCAGCGGCGGATCGACCACGATCCCGCCGGCGCCAAGGACCTCATCGGCGAGGCGCACGCCACGACCAAGGCCGCGATCACCGAGCTGCGGCGCCTGGCCCGGGGCTTCCACCCCGCGGTGCTGGAGGACCGCGGGCTCGACGCCGCCCTGTCCGCCGTGGCCGCCCAGTCACCGGTCCCGGTCGCCGTGGACGTGCGGGTGCCGCGCCTGGCCCCCGAGACCGAGGCGGCCGTGTACTTCGCGGTCTCCGAGGGCCTCGCCAACGTCGTCAAGCACGCCGGGGCGGACGCCGCCTCCGTGCGGGTGGGCCTCGAGACGGACCCCGCCGGCGGGACCCGGGTGGTCGCCCGGATCGCCGACGACGGCCGCGGCGGCGCCGTGGTCGTCCCCGGCGGCGGCCTGTCCGGGATCGCGGACCGGATCCGCTCCGCGGGCGGGCACTTCTTCCTCGACTCGCCCGCGGGCGGGCCGACCGAGCTGACCGTCGAGCTGCCGGTCGCCCGCGGGGAGGGATCCTGATGCGCATCGTCATCGCCGAGGACGCCGTCCTGCTGCGCGCGGGCCTCGTCCGCCTGCTCACCGAGGCCGGGCACGAGGTGCTCGCCGACGTCGACACCGCCGAGGACCTGCTGAGGGCCGTCGAGCAGCTCCGCCCGGACTTCGCCCTCGTGGACGTGCGGCTGCCGCCGACGTTCACGGACGAGGGGATCCGCGCCGCCGTCCTCGTCCGGTCGCAGCACCCGCGGATCGCGGTGCTGGTGCTCTCGCAGTACGTCGAGGAGCGCTACGCCTCCGAGCTGATCGCCTCCCGCCGGGACGGCCTGGGCTACCTGCTCAAGGACCGGGTGGCGGACGTGGAGCAGTTCCTCGAGTCCGTGGAGACGGTGGGGGCCGGCGGCACCGTGCTGGACCCGGAGGTCGTCTCCCAGCTGCTGGTGCGCTCGCGGCACCGGCAGGACCTGGAGCTGCTCTCCCCGCGGGAGCACGAGGTGCTCGCGCTCATGGCCCAGGGGCTGTCCAACGCCTCGATCGCCGCGAACCTGTTCCTCACCGAGTCCTCCGTGGAGAAGCACATCCGCTCCGTGTTCACCAAGCTCGGCCTCGCGCACGAGGACGGCGGCAACCGCCGCGTCCGCGCGGTCCTGCGCTACCTCGGCTACCCCGATCCCGGGCCCGGCCGCTCCCCGTCCGCCCACCCGTCCCACCAGGAGTTCCGGCCATGAGCACCCTTCCCGAGCACCCCGCCCCCGCGCGCCCCGCCGCCCGTGACGTCGTCGGCGAGACCGAGCGCACCGCCTGGCTCGTCCCCACGGCCGTGCTCGGCGGACTGGGCGCACTCCTGCTGCTGGCCGGCGGCGGCGCGGCCATGGCCGCGTCCCTGTCCATCGAGCAGCGGCAGGTGGACACGACGGTGACCGAGCCCGTGGACACCGTCGTGATCGACGGCCACGCCGCCGTCCTCGAGGTGGTGACGGCCGACGTGCCCGATCTGCGGGTCGAGGCCGTGTACGCCGGCCTGGGTCTGGACCGCGTCCCCGAGCCCCGGGTGGAGGACGGACGGCTGACCCTCGACGCCCTCCCCTCCCGCCCCTGGCCCGGAGCGGGCGCCGAGATCGACGTGCGGGTCACCGTCCCCGCCGACGACGAGCCCGTGGACCTGCGGCTCTCGGGCGACGCCGGGACCATCTCGGCCCAGGGCGACTTCGGCGACGTCCGGCTCGACACCGAGGCCGGTGTGGTGCAGATGGGCGGCAGCGCCCGGAGCCTGTGGGTCGCCTCGGAGGTCGGGCACGTCGTCGTCGACGGCGCCCGGGTGCGCGAGGACCTGGACGTGCACACCGAGGTCGGTGCCACCGAGGTGCGGCTCCTCGGGGACGCTCCCCGGCGCGTCGCGATCACGACCGGCGCGGGGGCGATCGAGGCCTCGGTCCCGGACGCCCCCTGGTGGAGCCCCGTCGTGGCCGGCGCCGACGAGCGGGACCCGGAGGACCTGACGGCGGCGACGGTCTGCGCCGCGGCCCCCGAGGACCGCCCGTGCCTCTTCGTCTCCTCGGCGGTGGGCGCGGCCGAGGTCACCTCCGGCGGCCGAGCCCTGCGCCCGGCCGCCGGGTAGACTGGACCCGTTCGTCCGGGTCGGGCGCACCGGGAGGGGGGACGGTGCGCACATCCCTCGAGGACGCCCGTGAACCCCCTGATCCCCTCCACCGTGCCCGAGCGCACGGGTCCGCGACGCACGGGTCCGCGGCGCACGAGCCCTGAGCTCCCGGCGCGGAGCTCCGCCGCGGATTCCCCGGCGGCCGAGCCCCCCGCCCCGGAGCGCCCGGCCGCCGCGCGGCCCGGCGCCGGCCGCCGGCCGACCCGGTCCTCCGGCGGCCGCTACGCGCGGCTGCTCCGGCTCGGCGGACGCGGCTTCCTGCCGATCGCCTTCGTGGCCCGCCTGCCGCTGGCCATGACCACCGTCGGCGCGCTGACCCTCGCCACCGCCGCCACCGGCTCCTACGCCGTCGGCGGGCTCGCCGCCGGCGCCGTCGGGGTCGGTTCCGCCCTGGGCGGGCCCCTGATGGGCCACCTCGCCGACCGGGTGGGCCAGCGGGCCGTGCTGCTCGTCTCCGCCCTCGCCCACACCGTGGCCATCGGGCTGCTGCTCGTCACCGCCCACGCTCCCGCGGGGCCGGCCGTGCCGCCGCTCGCCGCGGCGTCGCTGCTCGTGGGCACCACGTGCCCGCAGGTCGGCCCGCTCGCCCGGGTCCGCTGGCGCGGCCTGACCGGTGGCGACCGGCGGGAGCTGGACACCGCCCTGTCCTACGAGTCCACCGCGGACGAACTGACCTTCGTGCTGGGCCCCGCACTCGTGGGCCTGCTGGCGTCCCTGCTCGCCCCGTGGACGCCGTTCGTCCTGGTGGCCGCGCTGACCATCACCATGGTCCCGTGCTTCGCCGTGCACCCCACGCACCTCGCGGCCCCCGCCGCCGCCGGGGGACGGCGGCGCCGGTCCGCGGCCCCGGCCGTTCCCGGCCGGGACCGGGTCCTGGTCCTGCTCCCGGTGCTGGGGATGGTCGCCATGGGGACGTTCTTCGGGGCGGTGCAGAACGCGCTCAGCGCATTCGGCGGTGAGCTCGGCGTCCGGAGCGCGGCCGGGCTGCTCTACGCCGTGCTGGGCGTCAGCTCCGCGGCCGCGGCGCTGTCCGTGGCGTGGTGGCCGCAGCGCTTCCGGCCCGCCGCCCGCTGGGTGGTCAGCGCCGGGGCCATGGCCGCCCTGAGCCCGCTGTTCCTCCTGCCGGGCGGCATGGTGCCGATGCTCGGGGTGCTGCTGCTCGCCGGTCTGCCCGTGGGACCCACCATGGTCACGATCTACACGATCGGCGGGGACGTCGCCCGGCCGGAGCGGCTGGGCACGGTCATGACGATGCTGGCGAGCGGCGTGGTCCTCGGCACGGCCGTGGGCGCGGCGCTGGCCGGGGTCATGGCCGAGACCGCGGGGCACCGGGGCGCGTTCACCGCGGCGGTCGGCGCGGCCTGCGCCATGGTCGTGATCAGCGCGGCGCTGGCCCTGCTCCAGCGCCCGGGCCGCTGAGCCGACCGGGGCGCGGGCGCGCCGGGGCGGCTACACCAGGGGGGACTTGGGCCGGTGCTCCCGGTTGCCGAGGCCCTCGCGGCCGTCGAGGTGGTCCACGAGCTGACGCAGCGCCTCGAGCGAGCTCACCGTCTCCGACCAGCCGGTCACCTCGCGGATCCGCGTGGTGTCCATGATCGGGACGGCGTCGGCCAGGTCGATCCAGCCGGGATCGGTGGGCTGCAGCCGCAGCCGGTAGGTGATCGCCACGAGCGCCCGGACCAGGGCCGGGGGCACGGGCAGGACGCGCTTGGCGCCGAGCACCTGGGCCACGCCGTCAGGACCGAGCACGGGCTCGGCCGCGATGTTGAACGCCCCGCCCGCCCGGTGCAGGATGACCCGCCAGAACGCGTCGGCGACGTCGTCGGTGTGCAGCGTCTGGAACCGGAACCGCTCCGGGAACGGCAGCACGGGCAGGCGCAGCCGGGCGATCAGCCCCTTGGGCACGAGGGAGCCGAAGAAGTAGTCCCCGATCTCGGGGGCGGCGGACGCCTGGAAGAGGAAGCCGGGCCGCAGCCGGGTCACGAGGACGTCGGGGTGGGCCTCCTCGAACCGGTTGAGCACCGCCTCCGTCTCGGCCTTCTGCACGTTGTAGTGGGAGGTGTCCACCCCGCCCACGGGCCAGGACTCGTCCACCGCCCGGTCCTTGGGGCCGCGGCTGTAGGCGCCGAGGGAGGACGGGTAGACGACGTGGGGCACACCGGAGAGGAGCACGGCGTCGAGCACGTGCACCAGTCCGTCGACGTTCGTCCGGTGCATGAGGGCGAAGTCGCGGTTCGGGCGGATCAGCCACACCAGGTGCACCACCGCGTCCGCCCCGCGCAGGATCTCCGCGAGCCGCCCGGTGGACTCCTTCTCGGCGACGTCCACGGTGTGCCACTCGACACCCTCGTACGGCTCGCCGTCACGCTCCGGGCCCTCCCGGGAGACGCCCACGATCTGCGTGACCTCCGGGGCGGCGTGCAGGCGCCGGAGCAGCGCGGTGCCCACGTTGCCGGTGGCTCCCAGGACGACGATCTTCACCGTGCTCCTCCTCCCCGCCCGGACCTACTGGTCCTGGACGCGGTTGCTCTGGCCCTGCAGGCGGTCGATGTGCTTGGAGGCCTCGGCCTTGGTGAGGTCGGCGGGCAGCTCCTCCCCGGCCTCGCGGGCCAGCGTGTCCAGGTAGCTGCGCTGCGCGGCGGTCATGGGCTCCTCGCCCGTGGCCCACTCGTCCGGGTCGCGGTCGATCCCGCTGCCCGGCTCGGGGCTGGAGGCGCCGATGGTCTCCTGCTCGTCGGGGTCCGGGGTGCCGTTCGCGTTCTCAGTCATGCGCCCATGATAGTCATATCGCTTACTGTTATCGCCCCCCTCCCGGCCCTTCCTCTCCTGCGGTCCCGGCACTGGGCGGTCCCGGCCCCGCGATCCTGCCGCGGGAGCGGTGGACTCAGTAGTCTGGGGGACCAGCGTCGGCGCCCGGCGCCGCAGGCAGGCACCGCACACCAGCACCGCACACCAGCACCCCACGGAGGAGAAGCAGATGAGCGAACAGTCCCAGGCCGGCGGCAACGGCGCCGCGGGCGCCCGGCTCCAGGACGACAAGCTCGAGGCCTACATGCTCGGGCACTACATGGGCGCCCTGTCCGGGGTGCGGCTCTTCGACGAGGCGGCCCGCACCTGGGCCGGCACCCCCTACGAGGACCGGTTCGCCGAGTTCCACCGCGAGATCCAGGACGACATCGAGCGCCTCGAGGCGATGATCGACCGCCTGGGCTCCGCCCGGCGCAAGGTGGTCAAGGGACTCGGCACCGTCACCGGCGTCGCGTCCCGCCTCAATCCGCTGAGCCGGATCCGGGGGCGGACCGGGATCGCCGCCCACGGCGAGCTCGAGATGCTGCAGTCCCTGGTGGTGGCCAAGCGCAGCATGTGGGTCACCCTCCTGGAGCTGGTCGCGGCGGATCCGCGGCTCGACGCCGAGGAGCTCAGGACACTCGAGGCCGGCGCCGCCGACCAGTACGACCGCCTGCGGGCGATCGCCGGGGAGACGGCCCGGGACCGGTTCCTCGCCCGGAGCTGAGCCCGTGCTCGGGAGCCGCCGGTCCGTGCCGCGCTCCGGGCAGGGCGTGCCTGCCGCCGCGCCCGGGGCGGCCGGCGCGTGGGAGCGGCTGCTGGGGGGCCGCGTCGAGCCCGCCGCACCGGCGGACGCGGAACTGGTCGAGCGCTACGGGCCGCTCGTGCGGCACGAGGGGCCCCTGGTGATCGCCCAGCTCGGCCAGAGCCTGGACGGCTTCATCGCCTCCCGCACCGGGCACGCCGAGTTCGTGACCGGCCCGGAGGACCGCGAGCACCTGCACCGGCTGCGGGCGCTCGTGGACGCGGTGGTCGTGGGGGTCGGGACGGTCGCCGCCGACGACTGCCGGCTGACCGTCCGGGCGGTGCCCGGACCCCACCCCACCCGGGTGGTCCTCGACCCCTCGGCGCGCACCCCCGCCGGGTCGGCCGTGCTCACCGACGGGGCGGCCCCCACCGTCTGGGTCGTGGGCGACGGCGCCCCGGTGCCGGCGGCGCTCGCCCCGCACGTCGCCGTGCTGCGGATGCCCGCCGCGTCCCGCCGCCTGGCCCCCGGGGACGTCCTGGCGGCGCTCGCCCACCGGGGACTGGAACGGGTCCTCGTGGAGGGGGGCGGGCGCACCGTCTCCGGCTTTCTCGAGGCCCGGACGCTGCACCGGCTCTACCTCACCACCGCGCCCATGCTCATCGGCGACGGGGTGCCGGGCATCCGCTTCCGCGGCGCGGAGCACCTCTCCGGCGCCCTGCGCGCCCCGGCGCGCCGGTTCCGGCTCGGCGAGGACCTGTGCACCGAGCTGACCCTCCGCGCCTGAGCCCAGCACACCGACCGGCCGTGCGGACCGGGATCAGCTCCCGAGACCCTTCCGGCCCCTCGGTGCACGTGGTTTCGCGGACCTCCTCCTCCGCGCGACCGCTCCGGAGCAGGTCCGTCGCCGGGCGCGGCCGGCGCCGCTCAGCCGCGCCCGGCGAACGGCATCCCGGAGGCGGTGAGCACGATGGAGTTCACCGTGGCGGCGGGGGGCAGCTCGGCCATGAGCAGCACCGCCCGCCCCACCTCCTCGACGGGGAAGCTCGGCTCGGGGCGGAGCGTGCCGTCGGCCTGCAGCGCGCCGCCGTCCGTCCCCAGGCCCGCCAGCAGCTCCGTGGCCGCGTTGCCGATGTCGATCTGCCCGCAGGTGATGCCGTAGGGGCGGCCGTCCAGGTCCAGGGACCGGGTCAGGCCGGTGACGGCGTGCTTGCTCGCGGTGTAGGCCGCGGACAGCGGACGGGGCGCGTGCGCGGAGATCGAGCCGTTGTTGATGATCCGTCCGCCCCGGGGCCGCTGCTGCTTCATGATCCGGAAGGCCTCCGCCGAGCACCGGAACGTCCCGGTGAGATTGACCTGCAGGGTGCGCTGCCACTCCACGGGGTCGATCTCGTCCACCTCGCCGCGGGGCCCGAACGTGCCCGCGTTGTTGAACAGCACGTCGATGCGCCCGGTCAGCCGCTCGATCTCCCGGAAGGCGGAGGACACGCTCCGTGCGTCGGCCACGTCCACCGGCACGATCCGGGCGCCCGGCTCCCCCGCGGCCGTCTCCACCAGCGCGCTCCGCCGCCGACCGGCCAGCACGACCACCCACCCGGCCGCCAGGAAGGTGCGCGCCACGGAGCGGCCGATCCCCGAGCCGGCTCCTGTCACCACGAGCACCTTCCCCACCGCGTCCGGAGCCTCGCGCCGATCCTCTGCCTCGCCCATCCTGTGCCCCCTCGACGCCCTCGTGGCTGCTCGTGAATCGGACGCCCCGTTCTCGGCACCTGCCCGCACGACCGGGGCAACAGGCGGACGGGACCATTGACTTCGACCGTGTGGTCCACTTCACTGGACAGGTCGGAAGAATTGTTCCACATCATGGAAGGCCTGAGGACGGAGCCGATGCACCTCACCGACTTCAACGCCCTCCACAGGACCCAGGCGCTCGAGACGGTCCGGCCCGCACTCGACATCCCGCGCTGGCTGGAGGCGGTGGTCGACGCCCGGCCCTACTCGCACCATGATGCACTGCTCCGGACGGCACGCACCGCAGCGCAGCCCTTCACGCCCGAGGAGCTCGAGCACGCCCTCTCGCACCACCCCCGCATCGGCGAGCGGGCCGAGGGCTCCCACCAGGAGGCCGACTTCTCCCGCGCCGAGCAGTCCGCGGTCGACCCCACGGACGCCGACGTCCAGCAGCGCCTGCGTGACGGGAACCGCGCCTACGAGGAGAAGTTCGGCCAGGTGTTCCTCATCCGTGCCGCGGGGCGCACTCCCGGGGAGATCCTCGAGCACCTCTCCGCCCGGATGGCCAACGACCCCGCGACGGAACGGGCCGTGGTCGCCGACCAGCTGTGCCAGATCGCGCTCCTGCGACTCGAAGGACTCGTGACCCCATGAGCCACGTCACCGCCCACGTCCTCGACGCCGTCACCGGCTCCCCCGCCCGCGGGGTCGCCGTGACCCTCGAGGCACCCGACGGCACCTCGATCGCGACCGCCGAGACCGACCCCGACGGCCGCGTGGCCGCACTGGGCCCGGAAGCTCTGGAGTCCGGCGACTACCGGATCACCTTCGCGACGGGCGAGTACTTCGCCGGCCGGAACCAGCCGACGTTCTACCCGTCCGTGACGGTGCACTTCACGGTGCGGGCCCAGGAGAGGCACTACCACGTGCCGCTCCTGCTGAGCCCGTTCGCCTTCTCCACCTACCGGGGCAGCTGACCCGGTAGCGGGCGGGCCCGCCAGCAGATCCCACCTTCCCCGAGGAGCTCCCGTCATGACCGACGACGTCGACAGCACGAGCAAGGACACCGTCGTCCTGGGCAGGAACCAGTACGGCAAGGCCGAGAACCACGTCGTGCGCATCAACCGCGACACCGACCGCCACGAGATCCGGGACCTCGTCGTCACCTCGCAGCTGCGCGGCGACCTCGACGCCGTGCACACGAGGGGCGACAACAGCCGCTGCGTGCCGACCGACACGCAGAAGAACACCGTCTTCGCCTTCGCGCAGCAGTACGGGATCGACTCCCCCGAGACGCTGCTGCTCCAGCTCGCCGACCACTTCACGGGCGAGTTCGAGTGGATCACCGGGGGCCGCTGGGCCGCCCAGGAGCACGCCTGGAACCGGATCGGGGACCACGACCACTGTTTCGTGCAGCACAAGGACGAGGTCCGCACCGCGGTGGTCGTCGCCGACGGCGACCGGCGGACGGTGATCTCCGGGTTCAAGGACCTCACCGTCCTGAAGTCCACCGCGTCCGGGTTCACGGGCTACCCCAGGGACCGGTACACCACGCTCCCGGAGACCGAGGACCGGATCATGTCCACGGACGTGGCCACCCGCTGGCGGTACAGCACGGCCGACGTGGACTTCGACGCCGTCTACGCGGACGTCAAGGAGATCATCCTGACCAAGTTCACCGACCACTACTCGCGCGCGCTGCAGGAGACCCTCTACCTCATGGGCAAGGCCGTCATCGAGGCCCGCCCGGAGATCGACGAGATCAGGTTCTCCTGCCCCAACAAGCACCACTTCGTCTACGACCTCGGGTTCTGCGACCTCCCGAACGACAACGAGACCCACTACGCGGCGGACCGTCCCTTCGGGCTCATCGAGGCGACGGTGCAGCGCAAGGGGGCCCCCGAGAACGAGCACGCCTGGGCGGGCATCGCCGGCTTCTGCTGATGGGCGCCGGGACGGACCGCCGGGGACCGCCGGGCGCGGCCGGCAGGGCTGCCCGCCGCTCAGACCGGGGCGGGGACGAGCGCGGAGGCGATCGCCTCCGCGGTCCTGCGCAAGAGGGGGACGGCGCGGCGCCCGAACTCCTCGTCCATCCGGGACACGGGCCCGGAGACGGAGATGGCCGTGGGCGTCGGCGCCCCCGGCACGGCCACCGCGTAGCAGCGGACGCCGGACTCGGTCTCCTCGTCGTCGATCGCGTAGCCGCGCTCCCGGACCCGGCCGAGGTCCTCGAGGAGCTCCTCGAGCCTCCCGGTGCTCGCGGGCGTGGGCACGCCCACGACGGCGCGGACCCGCTCGTCCGGCAGCGTCGCGAGCATCGCCCTGCCCACCCCGGTGTCGCGGGCGTCGGCCCGGCGGCCCACCTCCGTGAACATGCGCATCGGCCGGCTGGACTGTGCCTGGGCGATGTAGACGACCTCCTCGCCGTCGAGCACGGCCATGTTCGCCGACTCGCCCAGCTCGTGCACCAGCTCGGCCAGCCGGGCGCGGGCGGCGGAGCCGACCTGGCGCCCGGCGGCCTCGCCCAGCAGGACCAGCCGCGGGCCGAGCGCGTAGTTGCGGCTGGGCAGCTGGCGGACGTACCCGGAGGGCACCAGGGTGCGCAGCAGCCGGTGGATGGTGGGCAGCGGCAGCTCCACGGCGGCGGAGAGCTCGCTGAGCGACATCTCGCCACCGGCCGCGGTGATCGCCTCGAGCAGCTGGAACACCCGCTCCACGGACTGCACACCGCCCGCGCCGGGTCGTGTGGTCATGGTCTCCCGCTCTTCCGTTCGGCGACGTCCCCGCCACGGGGCGCCGCTCGGCCGCCGACCGGCCGGCGCACTGTGGCACCGGCCACAGAAATGCCTTGCCTTCTTCCCCAGTGTCCCATAATGTCCACGATACGGAACCTTCATTCCACTGTCCGGATGAAAGGTCCACCCCCGACCTCCCGGAGGACCCCGGGCGTCGTCCCCTCCCAGGAACTCGACGACCCCGAGGGGGCAGAGCAGGCGACCGGAGGAGGTGCGGGGACGCACGCCCGGTGCGGGTGCCGCCGCGAAGGCCGCGCACGCCTGATCCCCGACCCGCACCCGTCCGTCCGCGGACCCACGAGCCGCCAGGAGGCACTCCCATGACCCCCACGAGCTCCGTCGAGCACACCCTCCCGGAGGGCCTCGACCGCGCCGGTGAGATCCTCACCGACGACGCCCTCCAGTTCGTCGCCGAGCTGCACCGCCGTTTCGCCCCCCGCCGGGCCGAGCTGCTCGGACTGCGCGAGGAGCACCGGCGCCGGGCCGCGTCCACCGGCTCCCTCGACTTCCTCCCCGAGACGCGGGAGATCCGGGAGAGCGGGTGGACGGTCGCCCCGGCCCCGCCCGCCCTGCAGGACCGCCGCGTCGAGATGACCGGGCCGGCCTCGCCGGCCAGGATGGCGATCAACGCGCTGAACTCCGGGGCCCAGGTCTGGCTGGCCGACCTCGAGGACGCCTCGAGCCCCACCTGGCACAACCAGGTGGACGGCGTCCTCAACCTGCGCGACGCCGCGCGGGGCACCCTGGGCTTCACCTCCCCCGAGGGCAAGCAGTACGCGCTGCGCCAGGACGCCCCGCTCGCCGTGGTGGTCACCCGGCCCCGCGGCTGGCACCTGCCCGAGCACAACGTCACCGTGGACGGGCAGACCGCCTCGGCCTCGCTCGTCGACTTCGGCCTGCACTTCTTCCACACCGCGGATCTGCTGCTCGCCGGCGGCCACGGCCCGTACTACTACCTGCCGAAGCTGGAGTCCCACCTCGAGGCGCGGCTGTGGAACGACGTGTTCACGTTCGCCGAGGAGCACCTGGGCCTGGAGCACGGCACCGTCCGGGCGACCGTGCTCATCGAGACGATCCCGGCGGCGTTCCAGATGGAGGAGATCCTCTACGAGCTGCGCGAGCACGCCTCCGGGCTCAACGCGGGGCGCTGGGACTACCTGT
>JAPSHS010000435.1 GCA_031179495.1 Kocuria sp.
CTGGTAGCTGAGCCGGCTCGGGGAGAAGACCATGCGCTGGGCCAGCTCCCCCATCCGCAGGCGGTGGCCGTCCGCGTCGCGCAGCAGCAGGAGCACCTGGTAGTCCATGAGCGAGCAGCCGTGCTCCTTGAGCCGGGCCTCGATCTCGGTGGTCAGCCGCGCGGAGGTCTCGAAGAACAGCTGCCACACGTCCCACGGGCGCGCGCTCGCCGCCGCCCCGCTCACTGGCCGGCCCGGGCCAGCAGGTCGGCGAAGTCCGGGACCTCGGCGAACTCGTCCCGGTGCTCGCGGCGGACGGGCGCGGCCGGGACCCCGCCGGCGACCCGTCCACCCTCGCCCGGCGCGAGCAGGCGCGCCAGCTGCGCGCCCGCCCGCCGGACGCGCGCGTCGAGCGAGCTCCCCGCCCAGTCCTCCGTGGCCGCGTAGACCCCCAGGGGCAGCACGAGAGCCTTGAGGTGGGTGAACAGGGGGCGCATGGCGGCGTCGAGCATCAGGGAGTGCCGGGCAGTGCCCCCGGTGGCGGCCACCAGCACCGGCAGGTCCTCCAGCGCGTCCTCGTCGACGAGGTCGAAGAAGGACTTGAACAACCCGGAGTACGAGGCCTTGAAGGTGGGCGTGGCCGCGATCAGGGCGTCCGCGCGGGTGACCGCCTCCAGGGCCGCCCGCAGCGCCGGCGCGGGGAAGCCGGTGAGCAGGTGGTCGGTGACGGCGTGGGCCAGGGGGCGCAGCTCCACGCGCTCGATCCGCACCGGCACCCCGCCCAGGGCCTCGCGGGTCGCCTCGGCGAGCCGGTCGGCCAGCATGCCGGTGGAGGAGGCGTCGGACATCCCCGCCGAGACCACGGCCAGGGTGAGCGGGCGTCCGGCGCCCGTCGTCGTCGTGGGAGCGGTGCTCACCGGTGGGCCTCCTGGGCGGTGTGCGCGGCGCGGGCCCGCCCCGCGGGCGAGTCCTCCGCCCCACCGGGCACCGGGTCCTGACCGGCGCGGTGGCGGGCCACCAGCGAGGCGTGGGTCGGGGCCTCCGGCACGTGGGCGGGCTTGAGCGCGGCGAACTCCCTGCGCAGCACCGGCACGACCTCCTCGCCCAGCAGGTCGAGCTGCTCCAGGACGGTCTTCAGCGGCAGGCCGGCGTGGTCCATCAGGAACAGCTGGCGCTGGTAGTCGCCCGCGTAGTCGCGGAACCCGAGGGTCTTCTCGATGACCTCCTGCGGAGAGCCCACCGTCAGCGGCGTCTGGGACGTGAAGTCCTCCAGCGACGGCCCGTGGCCGTAGACCGGGGCGTTGTCGAAGTAGGGACGGAACTCCCGCACGGCGTCCTGGGAGTTGCGGCGCATGAAGACCTGGCCGCCCAGACCCACGATCGCCTGGTCGTAGGAGCCGTGGCCGTAGTGCTCGTAGCGCTGCCGGTAGTAGTCCACCATCCGCTGGGTGTGCTGGGCGGGCCAGAAGATGTGGTTGTGGAAGAACCCGTCACCGTAGTAGGCGGCCTGCTCCGGGATCTCCGGGGAGCGGATCGACCCGTGCCACACGAAGGGCGCCACGTCGTCGAGCGGGCGCGGGGTGGAGGTGAA
>JAPSHS010000436.1 GCA_031179495.1 Kocuria sp.
GTGTCGGGGGTTCCCGGCTCGGTGAGGGCCTCGGCCCAGGAGTTGCCCGGCCGGACGCTCTGGTTCGCCGGGTTGTAGAGCCACTCGGCCTGGGGCTCGTCGTCGGACGGGGTCGCCGAGGGGTCGAGCACGGAGAACCGGGCGAGCACGGTCCACAGGTGGTCCTCCCGCTGCCAGGAGTCCCACTCGAGGGAGGAGGGGTCCACGCCGAGGTCGCCCGCCCGGTGGGCGACGGCCCGGCCCAGGGTGAGCGGCTCGCCCTCGAAGACCGAGTGGTAGCCCCGGTGCGCGGAGCGGTCCTCGATCTCGACCTTCTGCGCCTCGGCGGCGACGTGGGCGCGCTCGGCGAGGATCGGCCACTCGTAGCGGCGGACCCGGGAGGCCTCCCAGCCGCTCTCGGCCACGATCTCCTCGACCGTGGCGCCGCTGCGGAACCGGGCCTGGATCTCACGGGGACCGAACTGGCCCGTGTTCCGGGGACGGGCGCCGGCGAGCCGCCGGGCGCGCTGGACGGCCAGGCGCAGCTCCTGGTCGATCCGCAGCAGGTGGCGGGTGCCTGCCTCGTCCTCGACGACCAGGTGCTCACCGTCGTCGTGCACACCTGCCAGGCGCAACTGCTCCATGCTGTCATTCCTCCGGGGTGGTTCTCGGGTGCGCTCGCGGTCGTCGAGCGGGGACTGCGGGGCGGGGCCGGCGGCCGCAGGCGTGGTGCCGGTGCGGCCCTGCGCCCCAATCCTACTGGCCGCCCCACGGGGGCGCCGGACGCGGTGCGCGAACCGCCTCGGCCGCGTGTTCGCGGGAGGGGAGCACGGTTGGATTTTTGCCCTCACATGGTGAACAATCTACGCGATACAGAGCCCGGGGGGGCGGCGTGGAGGCCGCCCCGGAGCTCACCCCTGGGACCCATCTTGGAGCGAAGACCGACTATGGCCACTGATTACGACGCGCCGCGCAAGCAGGACGACGAGCTCAAGGAGGACTCGATCGAGGAGCTGCAGCAGACGCGTCGCAGCGACTCGCAGTCGGGCAGCGTCGACGAGGACGAGGCCGCGGCGGCCGAGAGCTTCGAGCTCCCGGGGGCGGACCTCTCGAACGAGGAGCTCTCCGTCGTCGTGCTGCCGGCCCAGGAGGACGAGTTCACCTGCGGGTCCTGCTTCCTGGTGCGCCACCGGTCCCAGATCGCCGAGGACAGGAACGGGGCCAAGTACTGCATCGAGTGCGTGGGCTGAGCTCCGCGCCGGTCGACCCCCTGCGGGAACCCGAGGAACCCCGTCACGACATCTGTCGCGGCGGGGTTCTGCCGTGCGGGGGCCCGGCGGGGACGCGGGGCTCAGGCGTGCCGGGCGAGCACCTCGACGATCCGCTCCGGGTGCCGCGTGGAGCTCAGCCAGTACGGGGTCGGGTCGACGGGGTCGGTGATGCGGATCCGCACCACCGGGCCCACGGACACCCGGAAGTTCATGAAGGCCCGGCCGTCGAGCTCGGGGCCGCGCACCCGGCGCACGTCCTCGCCGCGGAAGGCCTCCGCCTCGCCGACGAACCGGCG
>JAPSHS010000081.1 GCA_031179495.1 Kocuria sp.
GTGCGGTTGGCCCAGGGGCAGGCCCGGGCGGCCACGAGCCGGTAGCGCCCGGCCTCGACCGGCCAGGCCTGCGCCCCCTCGCCCACACGGGCGCTCGCGGGGTCGCGGACGATCCGGTCCTCGATGTAGGTGGTGTCCCGGGTGAACTCCTCACCGGGCCGCACGTAGGCGCCGGCGGTGCTGTACTCGGACTGCTGGGTGCTGCGTTGCGACACGGTGGCTCCTCGGGACTGCGCTGCTGGACGGCGGGGCGCCGGCCGGGCCGGTGACGGAGCGGCCGCGGGTTCCACCCCTGCTTTTGATGATATGTCACGCACTGGCGAGGCGCCAGGCGGGGTTCCGTCGGAGGCGAGGTCTACAGTGGAGCCGACCAGCAACCTCCACCACGGGACCCCGCCCATGAGCAGCCACGGCAACGAGCCCGAGTACGGGCAGCGCGTGCCCCGCCAGGACCCTCCGACACCCACCCCGGCGCCCCGGGCCTCACCGCGGGCCACCCGCCGGATGGCCCGCGGCCTCTCCTTCACCCTCGTCATGCTGGGCGTCCTGCTCGGCGCCGGACTCGTGGCGCTGGGCGAGTCCTGGGGCTGGGCCGCCGGTGCCCTGCTGGCCACCCCGGGCGCGGTCGGCTTCGTCGCCGTGCAGGCACAGCTGCACCCGACCCTCCGCGACCCCTCGGCACCCCCGCTGCGGAGCCGCTCGAGGCTGTGGCTGATTCCCTCGGCCCTGCTGCTGCTCGGGTGCGTGCCCCTGGCCGGGGTGTTCGCGGTGGAGCCCCTCCTCGAGGGCACCGCCCGCGCCGAGCTGGTCGACGACTACGTCGGCGTGCTGGTCGTCTGCGGCATGTCCCTGATGGTCGCCGCAGGCCTGGGCTTCGGCCTGGTGGCCATGGCGTCGTTCACCCTGCCCGACGACGACGATTCGCCGCTGCGCCCGACGGGCTACGCGGAGCGCCTGCGGCAGCCCGACCCCCGGGAGCACTACGACCCGGAGTGGATCCGCCGCCCTCCCCGGACCCGGTACGGCCGCGACGGCGGCCCGCCGGCGGAGGAGCCGACCGGCAGTTGACTTTTGTTGATACATCAATATACATTGGGGGGTCTTTCACCGTACGAGAGGATCTTCGCATGAACCCCCCGGAGCTCACCGAGGTCAACTGGCTGTCCGACGAGGAGCAGTGCGCCTGGCGGAGCTTCCTGGTCCTGAGCCGCAGCATGCAGACCGCGATCGACCGCCAGCTGTCCCGGGACAGCTCACTGTCCGGCTCGGAGTACGAGGTCCTCGTCCAGCTCTCGGAGAGCGCCACGGGGGTCGTCCGGTCCCGGGACCTGCTGAACGAGCTCGGCTGGGAGCGCAGCCGGTTGTCCCACCTGCTCTCCCGCATGGCCCGGCGGGGACTGCTCGAGCGCCTGCCGTGCGACAGCGACGCCCGTGGGCTCGACGTGCGGATCACCCCGGAGGGCCGCCGGGCCATCGAGGCCGCCGCCCCGAGCCATCTCGAGATGGTGCGCGCGGCGTTCATCGACCACCTGACACAGGAGGAGATGGACACGCTGCGCCGCCTGTCCGGCAAGGTCGTCCCCCGGCTCGAGGAGCTGGGGCTGTGCTGACGCCGGCCCTCTGACCAGCCCCGACGTGGTGCGGCCGGGTGCGCAAAAGGGGACAGGCCCTGCCGCATGGGGGGATCGGCAGGGCCTGTCAGGCATCCCGATCGGGGGAATGGGACGCCAGTCGCCGGCAGGAACCATCCGGGGCCGATGGGGGGATCGCACCCGGGCCATCGCCGACGACAGATTCACCTTAGACCCAGTGATCTGCATGGGCAAGCCGCTCTTCCGGTTTACATCCAGAAAACGCACAGGGTGCCGTGAGACCCCTCCGCGGTGTCCTCCCGGCCCCTGGTCCCGCGTGTCGAGCGCGCCCCGGTGCGGACGTGCAGGACCGCTCCCTCCACGGCGACGGAGCGCGGCACGGCGAGCTACTTCACGTCCGAGGGGTGCTTCGCGAGCGGCACCACGGTGATGTCCGTGTAGGGGAACAGGGGGAGCTTCTGCAGGATCTCGTGCAGCTCGTCGTGTGAGTCGACGTCGAGGACCGAGTAGCTGGCGTGCCCGCCGACGACGCGCCAGATCTCCGGCCACCTGCCGGCGCGCTGCACCTCCTGGACGTAGGCCTTCTCGGTGGCCCTGAGCTCCGCGGCCTGATCGGCGGGCATCTCGGCGGGCAGGTCGACGTCCATGTGGACCAGGTACTTCACGGAGGATGTCCTTCCGGTGCGGTGGGCGCCCATGGCCCGGGCGGGCCCGGACACCCTGGGCAGGGCGTGCTACGGCGCCGGGGCGGTGCCGGCCTGGAGGTCTACGACGAGGTCGACGAAGCGGTGCAGCAGCGCGGAGCGGTCCTCGCGCCGCCACGCGACGGCGAGCTCGACCAGCGGCGCGTGCTCGATCTCGCGGTACAGGACACCCGTCAGCTGCACGGCACGCAGGCCGGCGGGGACCACGGACACGCCGCCACCGGCGGCCACGAAGGCCAGCAGCGCGGACATCTCGTCCGCCACCCGCGCGATCCGGGGCTGGAAGCCCGCCTGGCGGCAGAGGTCCGCGGCGGCCCGGTAGAGCACGGAGTCCGGCGGGCAGGCGACGAAGTCCTGGCCGCGCAGCTCGTGCACGGCCACCGGGCGGTCCTCGGCCAGGGAGCTCCCGGCGGGCACCGCGACCACGAGGGGCTCGCGCGCGACGACGCGGTGCTCGAGGTCCGGGGAGGCCACCGGGGGACGCAGCAGCGCGACGTCGAGCGTGCGCTCCCGGAGCCCCTCCTCCATGGCGGGGGTGAGCATCTCGCCGTGCAGGGCCAGGGACAGGCCGGGCATGGTCTCCTCGGCCCGCCGGACCACGCCCGGCATCAGCCCGTAGGTCGCGGAGCCGCAGAAGCCGACGCGCAGCACGCCCGTGGTGCCCCGGCCGACCTGGTGGACGTCGGCCTCGAGGGTCTCGATCTCGCCGAGGATCCTCCGCCCCCGGTCGAGGAGGACCTGCCCGGCCGCGGTGAGGTCCACCCGGCGGGTGGTCCGGTCCAGCAGGCGCACCCCCAGCTGCTCCTCGAGCTGGCGGATCTGCTGGGACAGGGGCGGCTGGGCCATGTGCAGGCGCTTGGCGGCCCGGCCGAAGTGCCGCTCCTCGGCCACGGCGATGAAGTAGTTGAGCTGCCGGATCTCCATCGTGGACGGCCGTCCTTCCGCTCGCTCCGTGGGTCGTCGTCGACCCCACCCGCATATTGATGCGCAGGATACACGGGAGCCACGGTATTGAGGCAGCAGTTCGTCCCAATCCTGCGCTGCGGTGCTTCCCGGCGGGGCACCGGCACCCGTGACGGGACCCGGCGGGAGTGGTGGAATGGGGCCATGCGCACCGACATCCCCGCGGATCGGCACGGCTCCTTCGCCCGGGCGGTCAAGTCCCTGGTCGTCCCCCGCCCGATCGCATGGGTCAGCTCCCGCTCGGCGACGGGCGTGGACAACCTCGCTCCGCACTCGTTCTTCACGGTGGCCTCGAGCACGCCCACGATCGTCCAGTTCGTCTCCGTCGGGGAGAAGGACAGCCTCCGCAACATCCGGCGGACCGGGGAGTTCGTGGTCAACTTCGCGCCGGCGGACCTGTTCGAGCGGATCAACGCCACGAGCACCGACTATCCCCCGGAGATCAGCGAGTTCGACGCCGTGGGGCTCACCCGTGAGCCGTCGCTGACCGTGGGAGTGCCCCGCGTCGCGGAGTCCCCCGCCGCCATCGAGTGCCGGCTGCACGCGCAGCCCCTGCCGATCGGCGACAGCTTCCTCGTCTTCGGCGCGGTCACGCACGTGGTCGTCGACGAGGAGGACATGGACGAACGGGGCCCCCTGGTGCGGGCCCTGCGGCCGATCGCCCGGCTCGGGCGCGACGAGTGGGGCGAGCTGGGGCGGATCCGCTCGACCCGGCGCGTCCCCTACCGGGACGCCGCCCCGGAGGCGGACCTGCCCTGAGCCCCCGGGCTCAGAGGCGCACGCCCGTGCGCTCCAGCCGGCGGCGGACCTCACGGCGCTGGACCTTGCCGAGCATCGTGCGCGGGAGCTCGTCGACGGCCACGATCCGACGGGGCACCTTGTATCGGGTGACCTCGGCGTAGCAGTGCTCGCGCAGGGCGTCCTCGTCGAGCTCCGTGCCCGGTGCCAGGACCACGGCCGCGACGACGACCTCGTCGCCGCGCGGGTCCGTGAGCCCCACGACGGCGGCGTCCTCGACCCGGTCGTGCCGCCGCAGCGCGTTCTCCACCTCGGTGGGGGCCACGTTGAACCCGCCGGTGATGACGACCTCCTTGAGCCGGTCGACCACCTGCAGGAAACCGGCCTCGTCGACCGTGGCGATGTCGCCGGTGCGCAGCCACCCGTCCGCGGTGAGGGCCCGGGCGGTCTCGTCGGGTCGCTGCCAGTACCCCTGGAAGACCTGCGGACCGCGCACCCACAGCTCGCCCTCGTGCTCCCGCGGGACGTCCTCGAGGGTCTGCGGGTCGACGAGCCGGATCTCGGTGGACGGGAAGGGGACCCCGATGGAACCGTCGCGGCGGGAGTCGTTGAGCGGATTGCACGCCACGAGCGGGGAGCACTCCGTCAGCCCGTAGCCCTCGATCAGGACCCCGCCCGTGGCCTGCTCCCACCGCTCCACGAGCGGGACGGGCAGGGTCATGGCCCCGGAGACGGCCACCGGGATGCCGCGCAGGTCGGCGCCCTTCTCCTGCGCGGCGTCGAGCAGCTTCTGGTAGACCGGCGGCACGGCGGGCAGCACGGTGGGCCGCGAGCGCTTCATCGCCTCGAGGACGAGGTCGGCCCGCACGGTCGGGAACAGCACGAGCTGCGCTCCCAGGGACATCGCGAAGGTCATCCCCAGGGTCAGGCCGAAGGCGTGGAAGAGGGGCAGCACGCCGTGCACCACCTCGTGCTCGGTGGAGCCGAGCCAGTGCTGTCCCATGAGGGCGTTGGACTCGAGGTTGCGGTGGGTGAGCATCGCGCCCTTGGGCAGGCCCGTGGTGCCGGAGGTGTACTGCAGCAGGGCGAGGTCGTGGGCGGTGGGCCGCGGGTGCTCGACCGCGATCGGGTCCGCGGCCAGCAGCTGCCGCCACGGGATCGTGCCCGGCGCCGGACCGGTGAGCCGGGCGCGGGAGGCCCGGACCGTGGGCAGCGGCAGGCGCAGGGCCAGCTGCTGGGTCCGCGGCATGGCCGCCGTGATGTCCACGGCCACGACCGCGTCGACCCGCAGCCCGGCGGGCAGCGACCGGACCCGCTCGGCCGCCCGGTCCCACACGACCGCCACGCGCGCGCCGTGGTCCTGGAACTGGTGGCGCAGCTCGGACTCGGTGTAGAGCGGGTTGTGCTCGACGACGACGGCCCCCAGGCGCAGCACGGCGTAGAACGCCACGATGTGCTGCGGGCAGTTCGGCAGGACGATCGCCACGCGGTCCCCGCGGCGCACGCCGAGCCGGCGCAGCCCCTCGGCGGCGCGCTCGACCTGGTGCCCGAGGGCGGCGTAGGTGGTCCGGGCCCCGAAGAACTCGAGGGCGGTCCTCCCGCCGTGACGGGCCACCGACCGCTCGAGCATGTGCACCAGCGAGGTCTCCGGCAGGTCCAGGTCGGTGGGGACCCCTGCGTCGTAGCTGGTGGTCCAGGGGCGGGCACGCAGGAAGTCGCGCGTGGATTCGGCAGGCATGGCCCGTACACTACTCGGCGCCCGGCACGGGCTCCCGGTCCCGGCGGCGCGACCGCCCGTAGACTTCGACGACATGACCCCCTCCTCGACACCCGGCTCGCCCTCCGGCGACGACCCGATGCCCTGGTCGGACACCGACCCGCTCGACACCACGGACGCCACGCGCCCGCTCCCCCCGGTCAGCCGGTTCCCCGGGACGGGCTCCTCCGACGACACCGCGCCGCAGCGCCGCGGCCCCGCCCCGGACACCGGCACCGAGGACTGGGCGTGGTACGACGACGACGCCCAGCACACCCGGCCGCTGCCGGCGGTGGGCGCCCAGCGCCCGCTGCCGGAGCGCCCCGCACCGCCTCCCGAGCTCGGTCCGCGCACCGACCCGACGCCCGTGGCCGGGAGCGGCGGACACGCGGCCGGGGCGGGCGGGATGCCCGGCCATCCCGCTCCCGGGTACCCCGTCCCCGGGGCGGGTCCCCTGCCGGTGGATCCGGCGACCCGCTACGCCCGGCAGCGGGAGGAGTTCGGCGGGCTGCAGCTGGTCCCCGGCTTCTTCGGCTGGCTCAGCACCCTGGCCGTGACCTGGCTGCTGCTGGCGCCGGCGGGGCTGGCCGCGGCCGCCCTGGGCTTCCGGGTGGACAGCGGCATGGGCGGGGTGGTCGACGACCTGGCCGCCGGATCCGCGGCGGCCTGGACGGGTGCCGCGGTGCTCGGTCTCGTCGAGTTCCTCGCCTTCCTCGGCGGCGGGTACGCCGCGGGCCGGATGGCCCGCTTCTCGGGCGCCCGGCAGGGCGTGTCCGTGTGGCTGTGGTCCCTGTTCGGCCGTTCCGTGGCGACCGTGGCCGGGCTGGTGTGGGCCGACACCGTCGGACTGGCCCCGGTCGGCGTCTCGGCGCAGGCGCTCATCGGGGACCTGCTCGTCCCGGGGCTGATCGCGGTGGCCGCCGTCCTCCTCGTCGACCTGCTCGGCGCGGTGCTCGGCGGGATGTGGGGCACCCGCTACCACCGCCGGGTCGACCGCTGGGG
>JAPSHS010000437.1 GCA_031179495.1 Kocuria sp.
CCGGCGTCGGTCAGCCGGATCCGCAGGCCCCGCAGGTCCTGGGGGTCCTGCCACCGGTGCACCAGCCCCTTGAGCTCCAGGCGCTCCAGCATCCGGCTGAGGCTCGACTGGGTGAGCAGCACGTACTCGTTGAGCTCGTTGAGTCTCATCCCGGACTCGTCGGCACGGGACAGGTTGAACAGGACGTCGTACTCGCGGGCCGAGAGCTCCGCGAACTCGGGTTGGCGCTGAAGACGCCGCATGACCGTCACCTGGGCCCTGAAGAGGGCCTCCCAGGCGTCGGCGCTGTTCTGCACTCGATCTGTTTCTCTGCGGGTCACGAGTTAATGCTACGACCGAGTTACATGGGCGGCTCGGGCACGAGTGTCCCCCTTTCGGGGGTCCCCCTCCGGTCTCCGGCCCGGATCCGGCCGATCCGGGCGCCGGTTCCCGCGCATGACCAGCCACGACGTGCGTGTCATGCGTGGGGGGGACAGGTTCCGTTCCGCGCGCTCCCTGCTGTTTTCAAGTGCAAACGTCCACGAAAGAGCGCACGGGTGACGCCGATGTGGCCCGCCGCGCCAGGGCGCGCGAGCGAGGCCCCGGTCGGGCACGACCACGGCGCGGGGTCGGCGCAGCAGGTGATGAGGCGGGGGCGGGGGGACGGCGGTCCCGTCCCGGTAGCGGGCGCGTGCCGATCAGGATGCCGCCGAGCCGGACAGCGCCGCGATCCGCTCCTCCCGGCGGCGGTGCCGCTCCTCCTTGCGGGCCTCCACCAGCCGGTACAGCACCGGGACCAGCACGAGGGTGAGCAGCGTCGAGGAGATCAGTCCGCCGATCACCACCACGGCCAGCGGCCGGGAGATGAAGCTGCCCTGGCCCGTGACGCCGAGCGCCATGGGGGTCATCGCGAGGATGGTGGCCAGGGCGGTCATCACGATGGGCCGCAGCCGGCGGGTCGCGCCCCGCTCGATGGCGTCCTCCAGGGCCATGGCGTGCTCCCGCCCCCGGTACTGGTTGATGAGGTCGATCAGCACCACCGCGTTGGTCACCACGATCCCCACCAGCATCAGCACGCCCACGAGCGACGCGAGGCCCAGCGGCACCCCCGAGACGAGCAGCGCGAGCACCGCGCCCGTGGCAGCGAAGGGGATCGAGACGAGCAGGATCAGGGGCTGGACCAGTGACTTGAACGTCGCCACGAGGACCACGTAGACGATCGCGATGGCCGCGAGCACGGCGAGACCCAGCTGGCGGAAGGTGCTCTGCTGCTCGGTGGCGGCCCCGCCCAGCTCGGCCGCCGCGCCCTGCGGCAGGTCCAGGGCTCCCAGGGCGTCCTGGACCGCGGAGCTCGTGGCGCCGAGGTCGTCGCCCGCCGGGGTGACGGCCACGGTCGCGGTGCGCTGGTCCCGGCTCGAGGTGATGGCCTCGACGGTGAGGGTCTCCTCGACCTCGGCCAGGTCCTCGAGGGGGACGGCCCCGCCGGCCGTGGGCACCGGCAGGCCCCGCAGGGCCTCGACGTCCTCGACGGCGCGGCCCTCGCCGATGGTGACGGCCACCG
>JAPSHS010000438.1 GCA_031179495.1 Kocuria sp.
CGGGGCGGGGCGGCGGTCCGGGGCCCGGCACACCGGGGTGGGGGCCCCTACGCTGGGGGCATGAGCAGGCACGCGCAGCACCCTGTCCGCAGCGTCGAAGAGCACCTCCGTGCGGTCACCGAGGCCCTGCGGGCGGTCCGTCCGCGGACGGAGACCGTCCTCCTGGCGGACGCGCTCGGCCGGGTCCTGGCCGAGGACCTCGTGGCGCCCCTGGGCCTGCAGCCCTTCGACAACTCGCAGATGGACGGCTTCGCGGTGCGCGCCGCCGACAGCCGGCGGGCACCGGGGGAGGACGGGCACGTGCCGTTCGTCGTCGTCGCCTCCGTCCCGGCGGGCCACGTCCCGGACCCGCTCGGCCCCGGGGAGGCGGCCCCCATCATGACCGGTGCGCCGCTGCCGCCCGGGGCGGACGCCGTGGTGCCGGTCGAGGAGACCCGGCCGGGCGGCTTCCCCGCCCCCGGGACCGTGCTCCGGATCCCGCCGGACCAGCCGGCCGGCCGGTTCGTGCGCCGGGCGGGGGAGGACGTGGCCGAGGGCGGCACGGCGCTGTTCGCGGGGCAGCGGCTCACGCCGGCCCGGCTCGGTCTGTCCGCCGCGCTGGGCTGCGCCACGCTCTCCGTGCGGACGCGGCCCCGGGCCGTGCTCTACACGACGGGCGACGAGGTCGTGGCCCCCGGCGCCGCCCGCGGTCCCGCCCAGATCTTCGACGCGAACGCGGCCATCCTGCGCGCCCAGCTGGCGGAGGCGGGTGTGGAGGTCCTCGCGGCCCACCTCGTCCCCGACGACCCCGGGGCCTTCGCCGCGCGGCTGGCCGCGGACGCTGCGCGGCGGCCCGACCTCTTCGTCTCGTCCGGGGGCGTCAGCGAGGGGGCCTACGAGGTGATCCGGCAGGTGCTGGGGCCCCAGGGGGAGTTCGTGCACGTGGCGATGCAGCCGGGCGGGCCGCAGGGCCTCGCCCGGCCGGAGGGCGTGCCCTTCGTGTGCCTGCCGGGCAACCCGGTGAGCACGCTCGTGTCCTTCGAGATGTTCCTGCGCCCGGCCCTGACGGAGGTCGTCGGCGCCCCGGCCCCGCGCCCGCGCCGCACCGTGCCGCTCGCGGAGGCCGTCCGCCCGCTGCCCGGCAGGACCCAGGTGCGCCGGGGCGTGTGGGACGGCACGTCGGTGCGGATGGTGGGCGGGCCCGGCTCCCACCTGCTGGCCGCCGCGGCCCGCGCCGACGCCCTCGTCCTGCTGCCGCCCGGCGATGCCGAGCTGCCGGCGGGCACCCCCGTGGAGACGCTCCTCCTCGACTGAGCCGGCGCGGGGAGCCGTCCGCGCCGCTGGCTAGACTGGCCTGCGCCCCGCCCGGACGACCGCAACAGAACAGGCCCCCATGAAGTCCCTGCCCGCGCCCCTGCTCCTCGCCGCCACCGCCGTGCTCCAGGCGCTCGGCCGCTACGAGTACCACCAGAACGCGATCACGGTGGTGGGCCAGATGCTCTTCCCCATCTTCTTCGCCGTCCTGGCGGTCTTCCTCGCCCGGCGCGGCACGGAGGGGGC
>JAPSHS010000439.1 GCA_031179495.1 Kocuria sp.
AGGTGCTCGACGGCCTGGGGCAGCACCTTCTTCAGGTCGCCCACGATGCCGAGGTCGGCGATCTCGAAGACGGGCGCCTGCTCGTCCTTGTTGACCGCCACGACGAGCCGGGCGGTCTGCATGCCCGCGCGCTGCTGCACGGCCCCGGAGATCCCGCACGAGACGTAGAGCTGAGGGGAGACGGTGCGGCCGGTCTGCCCCACCTGCGCCTCGGGACCGATCCAGCCGGCGTCCACGGCCGCGCGCGAGGCGCCGATCGCCCCGCCGAGGGCGTCCGCGAGCTCCTCGAGCGGGCCGAAGTCCCCGCCCGTGCCGCGGCCGCCGGCCACGACGACCCGCGCCTCGGCCAGGCCCGGCCGCCCGGAGGCGGGCAGCTCGGTGCGCCCGAGCACGCGGGCGGCGGGCACCGTGTCCTCCGGCTCGTGCGTGCGCACCCGCGGCCGCCCCGCCCCGGCCGGCTCCGCGGCGGGCAGCTCGACCGAGTGCGGCCGGACGGTGACGACCAGCACCGGGCTCGTGGCCCGGCACCGGGTGGTCCAGCCCCCGGCGAGCACGGACTTGGTCACGACGAGGTCCGCGTCCAGGCCCACAGCGTCGGTGATCACCCCCGCCCCGAGGCGCACGCCCAGGCGTGCGGCGACGTCCTTGGCCTCCGGGGTGTTGGGCAGCAGGACCGCCCGTGCGCCGGCCTCCCGGGCGGCCGACGCCGCGAGCGCGACGGCCGGGGTGGTCAGCCGGTCCCCCGGTCCGGCCGCGGCGGCGTGCACGGCGACCACCCCGTGGGCGCCCAGCTCGTCGAGCAGGGCGTCCGGGGGGACCGCGGGCAGGGCGACGTGCGCCTCGCCCAGGGCGCTCGCGAGCACGAGCAGCTCCCGGTCGCCGCGGCTCAGCCGGTCCGTGCGGGCCAGCACCACCAGGGTCGTGGTCGTGGTCATGGTCGTCCTCCTCCTGCCCGGCGGCCGGGCGAGACGTGATGGTGCTCAGACGAGCTTCTGCGCGACGAGGAACTCGGCGAGGCGGATCCCGCCCTCGCCCTCGTCCCGCACGACCTCGCCGGCGGCGCGGGGCGGACGGGGAACGGCCCCGAGCACACGGGTGAGGGACCCGGCGAGGCCGACGTCGCCGGGGTCCAGCCCGAGGTCGGCGGCGGACCACGTCCGCACGGGCTTCTTCTTGGCCGCCACGATCGCCTTGAAGTTCGGGTAGCGCGGGGTGTTGATCCGGTCGGTGACGGCGACGAGCGCCGGCAGCTCCGCGGCGACCTCGAGGACCTCGGTCTCCGTGTGCCGGGTGGCCGTGAGCGAGGCGCCGTCCTCGGCCAGGGCGAGGGAGCTCGCGAAGCCGACGTGGGCGAGGCCGAGCCGCTCGGCGAGCTGGCCGGGGACCAGGGAGCTCTCCCCGTCGGTGGAGGCCATGCCGGTGAGCACGAGGTCCACGGGACGGGACTCCGCCTCGGCGATCCGCCGGGCGGCGGCGGCGAGCACCCGGGCGGTGACCCAGGCGTCCGAGCCGGCGAGGGCGTCGTCGAGCACGTGGAA
>JAPSHS010000440.1 GCA_031179495.1 Kocuria sp.
TTCGCCGGCGCCACCGCGGTGCTCACCGGCGCGGCCGGCGGCATCGGCGAGCAGCTGGCCCACGGCCTCGCCGCCCGCGGCTCCCACCTGGTGCTCCTGGACCGGGACGAGCCCCGCCTGGAGGACGTCGCGGCCGTGATCCGCCGCCGGCACCCGGAGGTGCGGGTGCGCACCGTCGTGGCCGACCTCGCCGAGCTCTCCGCGCTGCCCCGCGTCGCCGAGGAGATCCTGGCCGAGGACCCGCGGATCGACCTGCTCGTCAACAACGCGGGGGTCGGCCTCGGCGGCCGCTTCGAGCAGGTCTCCGCCGAGGACTTCGACTGGGTCATGGACGTCAACTTCCGGGCGCCCGTCGTGCTGACCCGCCTGCTGCTGCCCGCGCTGCTGCGCACGCCCGGCAGCCACCTCGTCAACATGTCGAGCCTCTTCGGGCTCGTCGCGCCCCCCGGGCAGGTGGCCTACTCCTCGAGCAAGTTCGCGCTGCGCGGCTTCAGCGAGGGGCTGCGCCACGAGCTCTCCGGGCGGGTGGGCGTCACCGTGGTGCACCCCAGCGGCGTGCGCACCGGCATCGCCCGGTCGGCCCGGCTGGCGGAGGGCGGGGACCTCGACCGGGTCCGGCTCGAGCGGGAGAGCTTCGACGCCCTCCTGACCTATCCCGCGGACCGGGCCGCCGAGGACATCCTGGGCGGGGTCGCCCGTCGCCGCCCCCGCCTGCTGGTCGCCCCGAGCGCCGTGGCGCCGGACCTGCTCGCCCGGATGCTGCCCGGCTCCTACTGGGCGGTCGTCGGGCGGGCCGCCGAGGTGCTGCAGCGCCTTCCGCGGCGACGGCGCCGCGCCTAGGCTGGCGCCATGACCAGCACGCTGTCCGCCATCGCCGTCGACTGCCGCGACCCCGAGAGCCTCGCCCGCTTCTGGTGCGACGCCCTGGGCTATCACGTCCACGGGGAGGCCGAGGGCTACGTCGGGATCGCGCCCGAGGGGGGCGCCGGTCCGCGCCTCGACTTCCTGCTCGTCCCGGAGCCGAGGACCGTCAAGAACCGGCTGCACCTGGACCTGCGGGCGGCGGACACCGACCAGGACGGGGAGGTGGCGCGCCTGGTGTCCCTCGGGGCGCGCCGGGTGGACGTGGGCCAGGGCCCCGAGGTGAGCTGGGTGGTCCTGGCCGACCCGGAGGGCAACGAGTTCTGCGTGCTGGCCGACCTCGAGGAGGCCTGAGCCACCGGGCTCAGCCCGGGACGCCGTCCACGTAGAACCACCGGCCGTCCTCGCGCACGAACCGGGAGTCCTCCCGCTGCCGCCCCCGTGCGCCCGCCGGGCCGCGCCAGTGGGCGCTGAACTCCACCCGGCCCTCGTTCTCGAAGGGGCCGCCCCCGGTCCCGCCGTGGACGTCGAGCCGGTACCAGCGCACGTCCGGGTCCAGCTCCACGGACGCCGGGCGCGTCCTCGGGTGCCAGGTGGCCAGGAGGTAGGTCTCGTCCCCGGCCGCGAAGGCGCTGAACCGGGAGCGCATCAGCAGCTCGGCGGTGGGCGC
>JAPSHS010000441.1 GCA_031179495.1 Kocuria sp.
CGATCCCGGTGCCGCACTACGCCTCCTCCGCCATGGACGGCTACGCGGTGGCCGGGCCCCAGCCGTGGACCGTCGTCTTCCCGGAGCCCGTGGAGACGGACCCCCGCAAGATGCTCATCATCCCGCCCCACGAGCTCTACCGCCCGGTGCTCAACCTGGAGCCGGGCCAGGCCACGCGGATCGTCACCGGCGGGCTGGTCCCCGCCGGAGCGCGGGCCGTGCTGCGGGACGAGTACGCGGACCTGTCCCAGGAGGGCACGGTGCTGACCATCGCCGCCCACGCCCCCTCGGCCGAGGACATCCCCTACGGGCAGAACATCCGCCACACCGGCGAGGAGGTGGCCGCCGGGGACGTCATCCTGCAGCGAGAGTGCCTGCTCAACCCCGCGCACATCGCCTTCGCCGCGATCAGCGGCCACGACATGCTCCCGGTCCGCCGCCGCCCGCGCGTGACCATCCTGCTCACCGGCAGCGAGGTGGTCGAGGACGGGATCCCGGAGCCCGGTCAGGTCCGTGACGCCTTCGGCCCGCAGCTGCCCACGTTCGTGGAGATGCTCGGCGGGTCCGTGGACCAGCTGCGGCGCGTGGAGGACACCGCCAAGGCGATGCTCTCGGCCCTCACCGAGGCGCCCTCCGGCATGGCCTCGGTGCTCGACGCCCGCACCGAGGTGGTCATCACCACCGGGGGGACCGGGCACTCCGACGCCGACCACGTCCGCTCCGCGCTGGAGGAGCTCGGGGCCGTCTTCCTCCTCGACGGTCTCGCCCAGCGCCCGGGCCACCCCACCTTCCTCGCCCGGCTGCCCGAGGACGGGCCCTTCGTCGTCGGGCTGCCCGGCAACCCGCTGGCCGCCATGAGCTCCATGTTCACGGTGGCCCAGCCGCTGCTGGCGAAGCTGCACGGCGACCCGGCCCCGGCCACGCGCACCGTGCCCGCGGCCGAGGAGCTGCCCGGCCAGAAGGTGACCGCCCTGGTCCCCGGCTATCTGCAGGACGGGGCGGTCGCCCCGCGGGACCGGGTCGGTGCGAACATGCTGCGCGGTCTCGCGCACGCGGACGTCATCATCGTGGTCCCCCCGGGCGGCGTGGCCGCCGGGCAGGACGTCGAGGTCGTTCCCCTGCCCTGGCGCTGAGCCTCGGCGGGACGCCGGGGGCCCGGGCACCCAGGTGCCCGGGCCCCCGGCGTGTGCCGCCGCTCAGGCGGTGACGAGGAGCACCAGCACGCCCAGGACGAACACGGTGGAGGCGGCGAGCGCGCACGCGAACTCGACCACGATGCCCAGGCCCGCCGCCTTGAGGGCCACCCAGCTGGACTCCAGAGCGGTCCGCAGGTCGCGCTGGCGGGCGGTCTCGCTCAGGAGCAGGCCCACGAAGAAGCCCACGAAGATCCCCACCACGGGGATCACGAACAGCCCGACCACGGCGCCCACCGCCGCGAAGAGCAGGGAACGGTTGGGGATCTGCCGGCGTTTGAGCCGGGTGCCGGTGAGCACGGCGCTCGCGGCCATCCCGGCGACGGCCAGC
>JAPSHS010000442.1 GCA_031179495.1 Kocuria sp.
GTCCTGCCCAACTGGACCCTCAGCTACGGGGCGGGGCTCGTCCGCATCCCGCAGCGGGAGTACCTGGGCGCGACCCTGCTCGGCGGGATGCCGGGGCAGGTCAGCTTCGCCGCCCTGGGGGCCTTCACCTCCCGGCCCTCGTGGCCGGCGCTGGCCGCCGTGGCCGCCTCCTGGGCGGTCGTGGTGGTGGTCGGGGTGTTCGCCTGGCGCCGGTCCCGGCGCGAAACGGCGCGCACGGCCGGGCCCGACGGGGCCGTGTAGCGGACGAACGCCCCACCGGGGCCACGAACGACGCCGTCCGGCCCTCGGGCGGAGGGCCGGACGGCGTCGTCCGGCAGTGCCTGCGGCGTGGGGCGTGCCCTACGCCTTGGGGCGGGCGGAGGTGGACCCGCTCGTCGGCTCGGCGCCGAGGATGTTGAGCTTGCCGCTCTTGCGATCGGCGAGGTACTCCTTCATCTCCCGCTTGATCACGGGCAGGAGCAGGTAGACGCCCAGCAGGTTCACGAAGCCGCAGACGAACAGGGCCGCGTCGGCGAAGGCGATGACCTCGCTGAAGGTCAGCACGCAGCCGGCGATGGTGAAGAACAGGTAGATGAAACGGAAGATGTTGTCGCTCGTGCGGCTGCGGCCGAAGAGGAACTCCCAGGCCTTGAGCCCGTAGTAGAACCAGGTGATCAGCGTGGAGAACGCGAACAGCGTCACGGCGATGGCCAGGACGACCGGGAACCAGGGGAGCACGGTGGCGAAGGCGTCCGAGGTGAGGATGACGCCGTCGGGGGCGCCCCCACCCGCCTGCACCTGGTCGATGCCGGCCTGGAGGCTCGGCGCGCCGGCGATGACGATCGCCAGGGCCGTCATGGTGCAGATGACCACGGTGTCGACGAACGGCTCGAACATCGCCACGAAGCCCTCGCTCACGGGCCGGGTGGTCTTGACCGCCGAGTGGGCGATCGGGGCGGAGCCCAGGCCGGCCTCGTTGGAGAACGCCGCACGCTGGAAGCCCACGATCATGACACCGAGGACGCCGCCGGCCATGCCCTCGGGGGAGAAGGCGCCGTCGATGATCGCGGCGAAGGCCGCCGGGACCTGCCCGATGTTGACGAGGATGACGATGAGGCACGCGGTGACGTAGACGGCGGCCATGGCGGGCACGAGCTTGCTCGTGGTGGCGCCGATGGACTTGATGCCGCCGATGATCACCGCGCCGACGAGTCCGGCGAGGATGATCCCGAAGACGAGGGCCGCCCCGGCGCTGCCGAGGAAGCCGTCGGGGCCGCCCGTGACGTTGCGCACCTGGGCGTAGGTCTGGTTCGCCTGGAACATGTTGCCGCCGGCCGCTCCGAACAGGAGGATCGCCACGGCGAAGATGCCGGTGAAGATCTTGGCGACGACGCTGCCGAACTTGCCGTACGCGACGAGCAGGTACCGGAACGGCCCGCCGCTGACGGTGCCGTCCTCGTGGACCTCGCGGTACTTCACGCCCAGGGTGCACTCGGCGAACTTGGTGGCCATGCCGAGCAG
>JAPSHS010000443.1 GCA_031179495.1 Kocuria sp.
GGGTCGGACGGGAAGTACATCTGGGTGATCATCCGCTGGGTGAAGTCGGTGCCGAACAGGGAGAAGTGCACGTGCGCGGGCCGCCACGCGTTGCGGTGGTTCTTCCAGGGGTACGGGCCGGGCTTGATGGTGACGAACTCGTAGGAGCCGTCGTCGCCGGTGAGGCAGCGGCCCACACCCGTGAAGTTCGGGTCGATGGGCGCCGGGTGCTGGTCCCGCTTGTGGATGTAGCGCCCGGCCGCGTTGGCCTGCCAGATCTCCACGAGCTGACGGCGCACGGGGCGGCCGTCGCCGTCGAGGACGCGCCCCCGGATCTTGATCCGCTCGCCGATGGGCTCCCCGCCGGACTGGACGGTCAGGTCCGACTCGAGCAGGTGCACGTCCCGCTCGCCGAAGGCGGGGGCGTGGAGCTCGATGGTCTCCGGGTCCGCGTGGTGCAGGTCCTTGGTGGGGTGGCGCAGCACCGAGCTGCGGTACGGCGCGTAGTCCAGGCGCGGTTGCGTCTCGACCGCACCTGAGGCGGCGTACTCCTCGTGGATCCGGGCCATCTCCCGGTCCAGGTCGGCCTGGGTCTCCGCCGCGTCGTCGGCGCCCCCGCTCCACGTGAGCGGCTCGAAGCCGCCGTCGAGCGCGTCCTGGTCTTCCTCTGCCATGGTTCAACTCCTCTGTTCCAGGGTGGGCTGCCGCACCGGACCCTCGTCCCGCCGGAGGACTTCTCCGACGATAGCCCATCCGGTACGACATACGCACATGTGTTCACGATGCGAACTATTAGGGATGTGCAGCACCGGCCGGGGCTCAGTCCTCGGGCCAGCCGGTGTAGGCCTCCGCGAAGTAGGCGGCACCGCGCGCGGAGCCGGTGAGCGCCTTGAACTCCCCGAGCCGCCGCTTCTGGTGGAACGGGTTCTCCCCCGGCTGGGCGTGCAGGAGGTGGGTCGCCCAGTAGGAGAAGTTCTGCGCCTTCCACACCCGCTCCAGGGCTTCGGCCGAGTACCCGGCCAGCCCCGAGTCGTCGCCGTCCCGGAAGAAGTCGATCAGCGCCGGAGCCAGGGCGCGGACGTCGCAGAAGGCCAGGTTCAGGCCCTTCGCCCCGGTCGGGGGCACGGTGTGCCCGGCGTCGCCCACGAGGAACAGGTTGCCGTGGCGCAGCGGCTCGCACACGTAGGAGCGGAATCTCAGCACGGTCCTGTCGAAGATCGGCCCCTGCTCCAGCCGCAGCCCGTCCGGGCCCTCGACGCGGCGCTGCAGCTCGGCCCAGATCCGCTCGTCGTCCCAGTCCGCGACGTCCTCGTCCGGGTCGCACTGGAAGTACATGCGCTGCACGCTCGCGCTGCGCGAGGAGATCAGGGCGAAACCGTGCTCGGAGGCGGCGTAGATGAGCTCGGGGGCGCTGGGCGGGGCCTCGGCGAGGATGCCGAACCACGCGAAGGGGTACTCGACGAAGTGGTCGGTGCGCTCGCGCTCGGGGATCGACCGGCGGCAGACGCCCTGCGAGCCGTCGGCGCCCACGAGG
>JAPSHS010000444.1 GCA_031179495.1 Kocuria sp.
CACCGGCTTCGTGGTGCCCACGGTCGCCTCGTGCTTCGACCTCGTGGTGCACTGCCACCGGGACGCGGGTGGCCACCGCCGCGTGAGCGAGATCCTCGCGATCGGCAACCGGGTCGAGAACGGCGTGATCGAGACGTACCCGGTCTTCGCCGAGGACGACGGAGGCCTGCGGGCGGTGGCCGCCGAGGCGCCGGCCGCGTGGAAGTTCGAGCGGGCCGGGCACCGCGTGCGTGAGCTGCTCGCCGAGGACGGCCCCCGCGGGAGTGCCCGGTGAGCGCCGTGCTGGGCGTGCTGCTGGGCGCGGGCGTGTTCCTGCTCTGGTGGTCCTGCTGGGCGGAGGATGCACCACGGGCGGCCGGTCGACGCCGGCCCGGGCACCTGCGCGAGCTGCTCGTGCGGGCGGACCTGGCCCGGGTCAGCCCGGCCGGCCTGCTGGCCGCCTGCGCCGCGGCGGGGGCGTTGGGCGGGCTGCTCGCCGTCGCGGTCACGGGGGCGCTCGTCCTCGGCCTGTGCGCGGCACTCCTCGGCGCCTGGGTCCCGGCGGCGGTCGTCCGGTACCGGGCCCGCAGCCGGGCGGCGGTGATGCGGGAGGTGTGGCCCGACGTCGTCGACCACCTGCGCTCGGCGATCCGGGCCGGCATGTCGTTGCCCGAGGCGCTGATCCAGCTGCAGTACCGCGGCCCCGAGCCGGTGCGACCGGCCTTCGCCCGGTTCGCCGCCGACTACCGGGCGTCGGGCCAGCTGCAGGGGGCGCTCACGCTGCTCAAGGACCGGCTGGCCGACCCGGTGGCGGACAACATCGTCGAGGCCCTGCGGGTGACGCGGGAGGTCGGCGGAACCGATCTCGGCCGGCTGCTCGCCACGCTCTCGGAGTTCCTGCGCGAGAACGCCCGCACCCGCGGCGAGCTGGAGGCGCGGCAGTCCTGGACGGTCAACGCGGCCCGCCTGGCCGTGGCCGCCCCGTGGATCGTGCTGCTGCTGATGGCCACCCAGCCCGCCGCGGTACGTGCCTACGACACCCCGGCCGGAGCGCTCGTGCTGCTCGGCGGCCTGGCCGTCTCCGTGGTCGCCTATCGACTGATGCTGCGGATCGGCGCGCTGCCCGAACCCCAGCGGGTGCTGCGGTGAGCGCATCTCCCGCCCTGCTGGTGCTCCTCGGCCTGATGCTCGCCGCGGGACTGTGGCTCGTGCTCACCGGGACCCGGGCGACCGGCGGCCCGTCCTTCGTGACGCGGATCGCCCCGCAGCTACGCTCCGTCGAGGTCGAGTCCGCCCTCCTGGCCCGGCCGGGGCCCCGCCCGGCCGGGACCCACGAGCGGCCCGGCGCCGTGCTGGGCTCCGTCCTGCGCGACCTGGCCCGGCGGATGCTCCGGCACGCCGGTCCCGCAGCGGGGCTGGAGCGGCGGCTCGCCCGCGCGGGGTCCGTCACCACGGTGGCCGACTTCCGCGCCGAGCAGCTGCTGTTCGCGACGGGAGGCCTGCTGCTCGGCGTCCTGCTGGGCCTGGCCGGCG
>JAPSHS010000445.1 GCA_031179495.1 Kocuria sp.
CCGGCGTTCATGTAGGCGCCGAAGGCCGCGGCGTCCACCGCGTAGTCGAGGTCCGCGTCCTCGAGCACGACCAGGCTGTTCTTCCCGCCGAGCTCGAGGACGGCGGGCTTGAGGTGCTGCGCCGCGAGGGTGCCGATGGTGCGGCCCACGGCGGTGGACCCGGTGAAGTTCACGACCCGCACCCGCTGGTCGGAGATCAGCGCGGAGACCACGTCGGCGGCGTCGGCGCGGTCGTTGGTGACCACGTTGAGCGCGCCGGCGGGCAGCCCGGCGTCGACCAGGGCGTCGGCCAGGAAGAGCCCGCAGGCCAGCGGGGCGTCCTCGCTGGGCTTCAGCACCACGGTGTTGCCCACGGCCAGGGGCACCGCGATCGAGCGCATCCCGAGGATGAAGGGGGCGTTCCAGGGGGAGATCGCCGCGACGACGCCGTAGGGCCGGCGCACGGACATCGAGCGCACCCCCGGCATGTCGGTCGCGAGCACCTCGCCCTGGGGCAGGGTGGTGGCCCCGGCCGCCTCGCGCAGGATGTTGGCGGCCAGGTGCGTGTTGAACTCCGCCCAGCCGCGGACGCCGCCGACCTCCTGGGCCATGATCCCGGCGCCCTCCTCGATGCGCTCCTCGAACAGGTCGGCCGCGCGCAGGAAGATCCGCCGGCGGGCGCTGGGGGTCGTCCCGGCCCACTCCTCCGAGGCGGACGCGGCGGCGTCGACGGCCCGGGTCACGTCCTCGGGGCCGCCGGCGGCGACCGTGGCGAAGACCTCGCCCGTGTAGGGGTTGATGTCCTCGGCGGTCCGGCCGCTGAGGGCCGGCACGTGCTCGCCGTCGATGATGAGATCTCGGCTGATGCTCATGGCGCACCTTTCGCTGGACGTCGTCCCCGCGGGGGACCTCGCGTGACTGCAAGCATACTGAGCACCCCGGGGAACTCCAACGGTCCGGCCCGGACGGACGGAGCACCGGCGGGCGGGGCGCAGAATGGGACCCGTGGAACTCATCGTCATCGCCGCCCTCGCCATCCTCGTGGGCTCGATCCTGCAGCGCGTCTCGGGGACCGGGGTCGGGCTCGTCGTCGCACCCACCCTCGCCCTGCTGCTGGGTCCTGCCACGGGCGTGCTCGTCACCAACGCCACGACGACGGTCTCCGGGTTCCTCATCATGCTCTCGGTGTGGCGCCACGTGGACTGGCGGCGCTTCGCGCTCATCGCACCGGCGGCCGCCGTGGGCGCCGTGCCCGCCGCGCTCGTGGTGCGCGAGCTGCCCGCCGCCTGGCTGCAGGTCGTGGTGGGCGGCGTGGTGCTGCTGGCCCTGACCACGATGTTCGGCCTCCCCCGCCTGCCCGAGTGGCCGGGGAGGCTGCCGACGGTCCTCGCCGGGACCATCGGGGGGTTCTTCAACACCACGGCGGGGGTGGCCGGGCCGGTCATGGTCATCCACTCCCGGCTGGCCCGCTGGGAGCAGCGCTCCTTCGCCGCGACCCTGCAGCCGGTGTTCATGACGATGGGCGCCCTCTC
>JAPSHS010000446.1 GCA_031179495.1 Kocuria sp.
GGGCGGGGCCGGGCGGATGCCGGGGCTAGGATCGACAGCACGCCTGCCGGACGGGCCGGGACCGCCACGCACGAACCAGCCCGGCCCGCCGGTCCAGACCTCAGCGAAAGGACGACCCATGCCCGACGTACAGGACCTGCTCGAGCCCCGGGGGATCGAGCTCACCGCCACGCACAAGTCCCTGGGCCGCACTCCGGCGCACGCCCTCGTGCTCGCCGTGCAGAAGGGGACGGAGGGCGCCGGCCGCGTCCTGCTGCCCGCCGGTGACCAGCGCAAGCTCTCCTCCGTGGTGGACGCCGCCGCGGCCCTGCGCGTGGGCGGCGGCGCCGACGAGGTGACCCTGGTCCCCGCGCCGGGCACACTGCCCTTCACGGTGGTGGCGCTGACCGGGGTCGGCGACCTCCCCGAGGGCGGCCCCGAGCGCGCCGAGGCGCTGCGCCGGGCCACCGGCGCGGCCGTGCGCCGCCTGGCCGGCACCGAGTCCGCCGTGCTCGCGCTTCCCGCGGCCTCGGAGGAGGACGCCGCGGCGGTCGCCGAGGGCGCGGCCCTGGGCGCCTTCGCGTTCTCCCACCAGCGGGCCGTGACCGCCGGTTCGGTGAAGGCGCCGCTGGCCTCCGCCGTCGTGCACGCCCCGGACGTCGCGCGCGCCGCGCTGAGCCGCTGCCTCGACCGCGCCGCCGCCCTCGGCCGGGGCGTCCGCGCCGCCCGGACCCTCGTGGACCTCTCCCCCAACGTCATCTACCCGGAGACCGTCGCGGAGTACGCCCGGCAGGCCGCCCGGGGCACGAAGGTCTCCGTGACCGTGCTCGCCGAGAAGGACCTCGCCAAGGGCGGCTACGGCGGTCTGCTGGGCGTGGGCCAGGGCTCGGTGCACGGTCCCCGCCTCGTCAAGCTCGAGTACTCCCCGGCGCGCGCCGCCCGGCACTACGCCTACGTGGGCAAGGGCATCACCTTCGACTCCGGAGGGCTCTCGCTCAAGCCGCCGGCCTCGATGATGACCATGAAGTCGGACATGGCCGGGGCCGCCGCCGTCCTCGCCACCGTCCTGACCGCCGCCGAGCTCGGCCTGCAGGTCAAGGTCACCGGCTGGCTGTGCCTGGCGGAGAACCTCCCCTCGTCCACGGCCACCCGCCCCGGCGACGTCATCACCATCCGCGGGGGCCGCACCGTGGAGGTGCTCAACACCGACGCCGAGGGCCGGCTCGTGCTCGCCGACGGCCTCGTGGCCGCCTGCGAGGAGGCCCCCGACGCCGTCGTCGACATCGCCACCCTCACCGGCGCCCAGATGGTGGCCCTCGGGGCGCGGACCTTCGGGATCATGGGCGACGACGCCCTGCGCGCGGCCGTGGCCGAGGCCGCCCGGGCCGCCGGCGAGGACGGGTGGCCCATGCCCCTGCCCGAGCACCTGCGCGCGTCCCTGGACTCCAAGGTCGCCGACCTCAAGAACATCGGCGACAAGAACGGCGGGATGCTCGTGGCCGGGCTCTTCCTCCGCGAGTTCGTCGG
>JAPSHS010000082.1 GCA_031179495.1 Kocuria sp.
GCCGGGGGCGATGCGCCCGTCGACGATGCGCGCCCGCAGGTCGTCCACGAGGGCGGCGGTGAGGTTGCGGCTCATGGGTCCATGATCTCATCCGGGCGGCGGTCCCTGCCGACCACGCACCGGGCCCCGGGCGCGACCGTCCCGGCCACGCCGGTCCGGGCCCGCGGGGCCGCCCGGCCGGCCCGGTTATCGGTCCGCGATAACCTTCCTTGGCGGGCCGGGCCGCGGACCGCGACACTGGCCAGGAGAACCCCGGGTGCCCGGGGGCGTCCGCCGAGAAGGGAGCAGGGATGATCTTCATCGTCGTCAAGTTCAAGGTGAAGCCGGAGTGGTCGGAGCGCTGGATCGACTTCTCGCGGGAGTTCACGGAGGCCACCCGCAACGAGCCGGGCAACCTCTGGTTCGACTGGTCCCGCAGCGTGGAGGACCCGAACGAGTTCGTGCTCGTCGAGGCGTTCCAGGACGACGGCGCCGGGCCGCACGTGAACAGCGAGCACTTCCGCACGTTCACGGCAGAAGCGCCCCAGGCGCTCGTGGAGACCCCGCAGATCATCAGCGAGCAGATCTCCGCCGAGGGCTGGAACCGGATGGGCGAGCTCACGGTCGAGTGAGAACCGTGCGGCGCCGACGGCCCGGGAGCGGTGCTCCCGAGCCATTGGCATGTGCAACTCCGCACGTGACAATGTGAGGCATGACCACACATGAGGCCGGACTGGCCTCCGTCCAGAAGGCCTTCGCGCTGCTCGACGTCGTGGCGCGGGACTCCCGGGGCGCGACCGCCAAGGACATCAGCGCCGCGCTCGGGATCCCGCTGCCCTCGGTCTACCGGCTGCTGCAGACGCTCGTCGCCTCCGAGCACGTGGTCCACCTCCGGGACCAGCGCCGGTACGGGCTGGGCTACAAGGTGCACGCCCTGGACACCTCCCTGCGCCAGCAGGTCGGCACGCCCGTCACGGTCCGGCGCGCGGTGCGCGAGCTGCACGCGGCCGCCGACGCCGCCGCCTACTTCGCGGTCTACCGCGGGGACGCCATCGTGGTGGCGCACGTGGTCGACTCCCCGCACCGGCCGCGGATCGACCCCCTGGACTTCGGGTTCACCGACGCCGCCCACGCCACGGCCTTCGGCAAGATCCTGCTCTCCCGGATGGACCACGACGAGGTGTCGGAGTACCTGGACCGCCACGGCATGCCGGGCCTGACGGAGCGCACGCTCCGCACCCCGGAGGCCCTGCATCGCGAGCTCGGGCGGGTCCGCGCCGAGGGCATCGCCGTGGAGCGGGAGGAGTTCGTGCCGGGGGCGTCCTGCCTGGCCGCGCCCGTGGTCGACGCCGCGGGCCGCACCCTCGGGTCCGTGGCGGTGTCCCTGCGGCCCCCGGACTTCGAACGGCGCCACCGGTCGGTCGCCCCGGTGCTCCGGGACGCCGCCGACCGCGTGGGCCGGGCCCTGCGCGCGGCCGGGGGCTGCCCGGCCGGCCCGGAGGCCGGCTGAGCAGCCCCGCGGCCCGGGGCGGTCGCTACAGGTGGCCGCCCGCCAGCTGCTGCGCGATGTAGTCGGCCTGGCGGACGGCCAGCGCCACGATCGTCAGCGTGGGGTTGGCCGCCGCCCCGGTGGTGAACAACGAGCCGTCCGAGACGAACAGGTTCGGCACGTCGTGGGTCTGCCCGAACGCGTTGGTCACCCCGTCCTCCGGCCGCTCGCTCATCCGGGCCGTGCCCATGTTGTGCGTGGCCGGGTACGGCGGGGTGTGGTGCGTGGAGACCGCGCCCACGGACTCGTAGAGCAGGGAGGCCTGCTGGTAGCCGTGGTTGCGCATCGCGACGTCGTTGGGGTGGTCGTCGAAGTGCACGTTGGGCACGGGCAGGCCCAGGTGGTCGGTGACGGCCGTGTTGAGCGTGACCCGGTTGGTCTCCTGCGGCATGTCCTCGCCCACCACCCACATCCCGGCCGTGTTCTCGTAGCCGTCCAGCAGCGCGGTGAAGTCCGGGCCCCAGGACCCGGGGTCCACGAAGCTCGCGAGGAACGCCGGGCCCAGGGAGATCGTCTCCATGTAGTACCCGCCGGCGAACCCCCGGTCGACGTCGTGCCGGGACTCGTCCGCGACGATCCCGGCCATCGTCTCGCCCCGGTACATGTGCACCGGGCGGTCGAACTGCGCGTAGACCGAGCCGGTGGTGTGCCGCATGTAGTTGCGGCCCAGCTGCCCGGACGAGTTCGCTAGCCCGTCCGGGAACAGCGGGGACCCGGAGAGCATCAGCAGCCGCGGCGTCTCGATCGCGTTGCAGGCCACGGCCACGACCCGGGCCCTCTGCCGCTGCACCTGCCCGTCCCCGTCCACGTAGACCACGCTGTCGACGAGGCCCCGCTCCGTGTGGGTGATCTGCACGGCGTGGCAGTCCGGGCGCAGGTCGAGGTGGCCGGTGCGCAGCGCCTTGGGGATCTCCGAGACGAGCGTCGACCACTTGGACCGGTTCTTGTCGCCCTGGAAGTTGAACCCGTCCTGGATCGAGGCCGGGCGCCCGTCGTACGGTTCCGCATTGGTCCCGTAGGGCCCGGTCGCGTAGTGCCGGTAGCCGAGCTTCTCCGCACCCGCCGCGAGCACCTTGTAGTTGTTGTTGGCGGGCAGCGGCGGGCGGCCGTGGCGGTGGGTGCTGCCGATCTTCCGCTCGGCGCGGTCGTAGTACGGGGCCAGGTCCTCCAGCGTGATGGGCCAGTCCAGGAGGTTGGCCCCGTCGACGCGGCCGTAGACGCTGCGCGTGCGGAACTCGTGGGCCTTGAACCGCGGGGTGGCCCCGGACCAGTGCGTGGTGGTCCCGCCGACGGCCTTGACGATCCACGCCGGGAGGTTGGGGAAGTCCCGGGCGATCCGCCAGGACCCGGTGGTGGTCCGGGGGTCCAGCCAGGCCATCTGGTGGAAGGCCTCCCACTCGTCGTTGACCCAGTCCTCGCTGGTCAGGTGCGGCCCGGCCTCGAGCAGCACCACCTTGACGCCCTTCTCGGTCAGCTCGTGGGCCAGCGTCCCGCCGCCGGCGCCGGAGCCGATGACGACGACGGCGGAGTCGTCGTCGAGCTCGATCCGGGTGGAGCGCTGCTGGTCCTGGGGCGCGGCGGTCATGCGGTCACTCCCGTGTCGACGACGTCCGACCCCTTGAAGAGGTCGTTGAAGGGCTGGTCGGTGGTCTCGGAGGCGCCCTGCTGGTCCAGGTTCCATCCCTCCTTGGGTGCGGCGGTCGTCACCCGGTAGCCGAGGGGCCCGCACTCGGGCAGCTCCTCCTCGGACTCCTCGACGCGCGGGTCCGGCAGCCAGTCGAGGTCGTCGAAGCCGCGGTGCAGGTAGCCGCCCTTCGAGAAGGACTCGCCCTCGTAGCCCAGGGCCTGCCACACCTCGGGGTCGTCGTAGAAGTGCAGCACGGTGGTGCGGCGGACGAAGCCGAAGAACTCGAGGTCGGCGATCCGCCTGAGGACGTTCAGGGCCGCCTCGTCCGGGAGGTCCACGAACGGCTCCTCGCTCAGGGAGTTGAGGGTGAGCAGGCCCTGGGTCAGCGCCATGCGGAACCAGGTGGAGTTCTCGGCCTCGGCCACGATCTTCGCGGTCATCCGTTCGTACGGCCCGTCGGGGAGCTGCGGATGGGGGAACGCGACCCGGATGACGCGCGTCAGGGTGCGCTTGGCCTCGTCCGTCAGGGCGAGGGCGTTCAGGGCGGAGTACTTCGCGGGATAGACCATGGGTCTCCTCCTCGTCGGCGGTGCCAGGTGTCACCATCGAGTGTGAGACGGATCACCACCGCGGGCCAGGGGCGTTATCGCGGAGCGAGAACGCACGCCGCGTGCGTGCAGTGGGTGGCCGGGTGCGGCATCCCCGAGGTGCAGCTCATGGTCCGCACCGGCAGCGCGTGCCCGCGCGCCCTCTGCGAGCGGCTCGGCGACGCCGTCCGGGACACCGTGGTGCCCGGCGGGCTCCTCGACGCCGAGCGCCGGGCCCAGCTGCGCGGTGGAGCCGGTCCCGCCGCTCAGACCCGGGGGTCGGTGACCCCGCCCGGGCAGTCGTAGCGCGTGTAGTCCCACGAGCTGCGGCGTGCCCCGGCCCGGTAGGCGCTGTCCCAGAACTCGAGGACGGCGCCGTGCGGGTCGGGCAGCGCCCGGGCGTCGTCGTAGCGCAGGACCGCCAGGTGACTCCCCCCGCGCTCGGCCCACCGCGCCGCGTCCGGCCGGAGCGGTTCCGCGGCGAGCCCGTCCGGCTCCGGGGCGGTGTAGGAGTAGAAGGCCGGCTCGGGGAAGGCGTCGTCGCCGAACCAGAACCCGGAGCTGATGACCTCCCGGGAGTAGGCCTCCCCGGTGACCGCGTCCGCGCCGGCCGGGACGTCGGCGGAGGTGTCGGCGAAGCGGGTCACCGCGATGTCGAAGGTGTGCCAGAAGTGGTGCACGGGACTGGTCTTGCCCGACCACTCGCCGGCGAACTCCTCGAGCAGCAGGTTCACCTGCCCCAGCACCTGCCAGTACCGGGTGACCGCGGCGGGGTCGTAGGCGGCGTGCTCGGTGTCGTCGGCGAAGGGGCGTCCGGAGTCGGGCAGGTCGAAGGGGCGGGGACGGGCGATGGCGACCTCCACCCCGGCGGCCTCCAGCGCGTGCAGCAGGCGGGCGTGGAACGCGGCCACGGACAGCCCGGGCAGGGAGAAGGAGTGCCGCAGGCCGGTGGCCGTGCTCAGGTCGAGGCGGTGGTCGAGGAGGTCGAAGTCGATCGCGAACACCGGGTCCCGACCCATCGGGCGGGTGGTGAGGCCACGGCCGGTGAGGTGGAACGGGACGTTCCACCAGTGGTTGCGGCGGGGTGCGGCCGCGAGCCGCACCTTGCCCACCACCTGGGCGAAGCGGTGCAGGGTGTCCCGGGTCTCCCGCCAGGACGCGTAGGGCATCCCGGGGAACGCGGCGTCGGTCATGTGGGCCTCCTGGGCCCAGTGTGCGAGCGGATCGCCGTGAAATCCAGGGGTGTCCGCGGACCGGCGGAAGTGCGACAGTGGTGCCGGACGCCGTGGAGCACGGCGTCCGGTGACACGGAGGTGGCCGGGATGACCGAGGACGACATCGACGTGGGCGCCGGCCCGAGCGGCACGGGGTGCGCCGAGTGCCTGGCGGGCGGCGGCTGGTGGGTGCACCTGCGCCGGTGCGCCCGGTGCGGGCACATCGGCTGCTGCGACTCCTCTCCCGCCCAGCACGCCGGCGCCCACCACCGGCGGACGGGCCACCGCTATGTGCGCAGCTTCGAGCCTGGGGAGTCCTGGTACTGGGACTACGCCACCGGGTCCTTCACACAGGGACCGGAGCTCGCCCCGCCGCAGCACCGCCCGGAGGACCAGCCGGTGCCCGGCCCCGAGGGCGCCGTCCCCGTCGACTGGCGCCGGCGCATCCACCGCTGACGTGGTGGCCGGAACCGCCGGTGCCGCGGAGCCCGGCACCGACCGCGGCGCCGGGTCAGCGGGCGTCCGGGGCTCCCCGGTCCCCCTCCTGCCGGGCACCGTGCCGTGACCGGCCCGGCCGGACCCGGCGGCCCGCCGGAGCTGCTCTCCTGGGGTCAGGGGCGGGCCCGCTGGGTGCTCGCGGCGACCGTCCTCGGCTCCGCGCTGTCCTTCCTCGACGCGACCGTCGTCAACATCGCCCTGCCCTCCCTCGGCGCCGACCTCGGAGCGGGAACGGCCGCGCTCACCTGGGTCGTCAACGCCTACGCCCTGACCCTGGCCGCGCTCGTGCTCCTGGGCGGCGCCCTGGGGGACCGGTACGGCCGGCGCAGGATCTACCTGCTCGGGGTGACGGTCTTCGCGGCGTCGTCCGCGCTGTGCGGGCTGGCCCCGGACGTCACGGTCCTCGTGCTCGCGCGGGCGGCGCAGGGCGTGGGCGGCGCGCTGCTGACCCCGGCCGGGCTGGCGATCCTGCAGGCATCGTTCGCGCCCGCGGACCGGGCCCGGGCGATCGGCGCCTGGTCCGGTCTCACCGGGGTCGCCGCGGCGGTCGGGCCGTTCGTCGGGGGGTGGCTGGTCCAGGTCGCGAGCTGGCGCTGGGTGTTCCTGATCAACCTGCCGCTCGCGCTGGCGGTCGTCGTCATCGGCCGGCGCTGCGTGCCCGAGTCGCGGGGCACCGCGACCGGCGCGCGGGTCGACGTGCCCGGCTCCGCGCTGCTGGTGCTGGCGCTCGGCGCGCTGACCTGCGGGCTCACCGCGGCGGCCGGGACCGGCCCCGGCGCTCCCGTCCCCGTGGGCCTGCTCGCCGGGGGCCTCCTGCTGCTCGCCGGGTTCCTGCTGTGGGAACGCCGCGCGCCCGCCCCGGTGCTGCCGCCCGGACTCCTCGGGGAACGCCTGTTCGTCGTCGTCAACCTCGTCACCCTCCTGGTCTACGCGGCCCTCGGCGCCCTGCTCTTCGCCCTGGTCGTCGCCCTCCAGGTCGTCGCCGGGTTCTCCCCTCCGGCGGCGGGGCGGGGCTGACGCTGCTCGTCACGCCCCTGACGGCCACGGTCCTCGCCGCCCTGCCCGAGGGGCGGGCCGGACTGGCCAGCGGGGTGAACAACGCCGTCGCCCGGACCGGGGGCCTGCTGGCC
>JAPSHS010000019.1 GCA_031179495.1 Kocuria sp.
AGCAGCGCCGCGGCCATCAGCTTGAGCACGCTGTTCTTCGCCCCGGACACTCGCAGCGCGCCCTCGACCGCGGTGGGCCCGTGCACGACGATCTTCTCTTCCATCCACTCTCCTGGGCGGTCTCGGCCGGGCACCGTGTCGGGCCCCGGGTACGGCCGCGGCCTCCGCACCGGTGGTGCGGAGGCCGCGGCTGTGCGTGCTGCGCGGGGACGGGCCCCGCGCGGTCGGCACGGATCAGGCGGCGGCGCTCGTGAGCTCCACGTTGTCCGCCACGATCGTGACCCGGTCGTTGTCGACGAACACGAACCCGGAGTCGATCGTGCCCTCGAGCCGCGAGCCGTCCAGCGGGTCCAGCGCGAAGCCGCCCGGCCGGAGCAGGCCGGCCACGGCCTCGTGCCCGGGCAGGATACCGATGTCGCCCTCGGAGGTGCGGACCCGCACCATCCGGGCCGTGCCGGTCCACACGGCCTGCTCGAGGGAGACGATTTCGACGATCATCTCGGCCATGGCTACTTGCCGCCGGTCCGGGTCTTGATCTCGTCCCACTTCTGCATGACGTCGTCCAGGCCGCCGACGTTGTAGAACGCCTGCTCCGGGACGTGGTCGAACTCGCCCTCGGTGATCTTCCCGAACGCCTCGATGGTCTCGGCCAGCGGGACCGTGGAGCCCTCGACACCGGTGAACTGCTTGGCGGTGTAGGTGTTCTGGGACAGGAACTGCTCGATCCGGCGGGCGCGCGAGACGACGACCTTCTGCTCCTCGGAGAGCTCCTCGACGCCGAGGATGGCGATGATGTCCTGCAGCTCCTTGTTCTCCTGCAGGATCGACCGGACGCGGATCGCGACGTCGTAGTGCTCCTGGCCCACGATCTGCGGGTCGAGGATGCGCGAGGTCGAGGTCAGCGGGTCGATCGCCGGGTACAGGCCGCGGGACGCGATGTCGCGGGAGAGCTCCGTGGTCGCGTCCAGGTGGGCGAACGTCGTGGCCGGGGCCGGGTCGGTGTAGTCGTCGGCGGGCACGTAGATCGCCTGCATCGAGGTGATCGAGTGGCCGCGGGTCGACGTGATGCGCTCCTGGAGCACACCCATCTCGTCCGCCAGCGTGGGCTGGTAGCCCACGGCCGAGGGGATGCGGCCCAGCAGGGTCGACACCTCGGAGCCCGCCTGGGTGAAGCGGAAGATGTTGTCCACGAACAGCAGCACGTCCTGGTTCTGCACGTCGCGGAAGTACTCCGCCATGGTCAGACCGGTCAGGGCCACGCGCAGACGCGTTCCCGGCGGCTCGTCCATCTGGCCGAACACGAGGGCGGTGTCCTTGAGGACGCCCGCCTCCTCCATCTCGACCCAGAGGTCGTTGCCCTCACGGGTGCGCTCGCCCACGCCGGCGAAGACCGAGGTGCCGCCGAAGTTGCGGGCCACACGCGTGATCATCTCCTGGATGAGCACGGTCTTGCCCACGCCGGCGCCGCCGAACAGGCCGATCTTGCCGCCCTTGATGTAGGGGGTCAGCAGGTCGATCGACTTGATGCCGGTCTCCATCATCTCCGTGGAGCCCTCGAGCTCCGCGAAGGACGGGGCCTTGCGGTGGATCGGCCAGCGCTCGGTGATCTCCAGGGAGGAGGTCTCGACGTCGAGGGCGTCGCCGAGCACGTTGAAGATGTGGCCCTTGACGACGTCGCCCACCGGCACGGAGATCGGCCCGCCGGAGTCCTTGACCTCGGTGCCGCGGACCAGGCCGTCGGTCTGCTGCAGCGCGATCGCGCGGACCATGTTGTCGCCCAGGTGCTGGGCGGTCTCGAACGTGATCGTCCGCGGCTCGCCGTTGAGCTCGTACTGGGCGGACAGGGCGTTGTAGATGCCGGGAACGGCGTGCTCGGGGAACTCGACGTCGACGACCGGCCCGATGACCCGGGCGATGCGGCCCGTGGCGCCGCCCGAGACCGGCTGACCGGCCTGTTCGCTGATGGTGGCAGTCATTTCTCTCACTTCACTTTTTCGTGGTGGTCAGTTGCTGGATCGCCGGGCAGGCCCGTCACAGGGCCTCGGCGCCGCTCACGATCTCGGTGAGCTCGGTGGTGATCTCGGCCTGGCGGGCGTTGTTCATCAGGCGCGTGTACTTCTTGATCAGCTCGTCGGCGTTGTCGCCGGCCGCCTTCATGGCCTTCTGCCGCGCCGCGAGCTCGCTCGTGGCCGCGTGCGAGAGGCTCGCGTACAGGCGTGCGTCGATGTAGCGCGGCAGCACCGCGTCGAGGAACTCCTCCGGGCCCGGCTCGAACTCGAAGGTGCTGTCCGGCTCCTCCAGCTCGTCGAACTCCCGGGCGACCTCGTCGGTCAGCGCGTTGGCGTCCACGACCTCCAGCGGCAGCAGGCGCAGCACGCGGGGCTCCTGGACGACCATCGACTGGAACGACGTGTAGACCAGGTGGATCTCGTCCACGCCGCCGTCCTCGTACGAGGTCTCCAGGTCCTCGACCAGCACCTCCCGCAGCTCCCGCGCCCGCTCCGGGCGGGCCCGGTCCGTGTCGCCCGTCCAGTTGCGCTCGTACGGGCGGCTGCGGAAGTCGAAGTACGCCTGCGCCTTGCGGCCGATCAGGTACACCTTCGTCTCCTTGCCCTCCCCGTGCAGCAGCTCCAGCAGGCCCTCGGCCTCCTTGAGCACGTTGGACGAGTAGGACCCGGCCAGTCCACGGTCCGAGGTCAGGATCACCACGGCCGCCCGGCGCACCTCGTCGGGCCGCGTGGTGAGGACATGGGAGACGTTGTGCTGGGTGGCGACCTGTGAGACCGCCCGGGTCAGCGCGTTCGCGTACGGACGCGCCGCCAGCAGACCCTGACGGGACTTGTTGATGCGCGAGGTCGCGATCATCTCCATGGCCTTGAAGATCTTCTTCATGGACTTGGTCGACGCGATCTTGTTCCGGTAGACCCGAATCTGCGCTCCCATGTGACTTCCTTTCGTCACCGTGTCCGGTGCGCCGCCGCGGCGGCGCACCGGACCGACCGGTTACTTCCTGACGATCCGTTCGTGGTCGACCTTCGAGGCGTCGATGGCTTCGTGCTCCTCGTGCCCCGGCTCGATGCCGTGCTTGGTGCCCCGGAAGTCACGCTTGACCTCGGCCACGGCCGTCTCGAGGGCGGCGACCGCGTCGTCCTCGAGCTTGCCGGTGCCCACGATGGAGTCCATCACGTTGGTGGTCCGGCGGACGTGGTCCAGCAGTGCCTGCTCGAAGTCGAGCACGTCGGCGACCTCGACCTCGTCCAGGTGGCCGTTGGTGCCGGCCCAGATCGACACGACCTGGTCCTCCACGGGGTACGGGGTGTACTGCTTCTGCTTCAGCAGCTCCATCAGGCGCGCGCCGCGGGTCAGCTGCTGGCGCGACGCCGGGTCGAGGTCCGAGGCGAACATCGCGAAGGCCTGCATCGAGCGGTAGGAGGCCAGCTCGAGCTTCAGCGTGCCGGAGACCTTCTTCATGGCCTTGACCTGCGCGGCGCCGCCCACGCGGGACACCGAGATGCCCACGTCCACGGCGGGGCGCTGGTTGGCGTTGAACAGGTCCGACTGCAGGAAGATCTGGCCGTCCGTGATGGAGATGACGTTGGTCGGGATGAACGCCGAGACGTCGTTGGCCTTCGTCTCGATCATCGGCAGACCCGTCATCGACCCGGCGCCCAGCTCGTCCGAGAGCTTGGCGCAGCGCTCGAGGAGGCGGGAGTGCAGGTAGAAGACGTCGCCCGGGTAGGCCTCGCGCCCCGGCGGGCGGCGCAGCAGCAGCGACACCGCGCGGTACGCCTCGGCCTGCTTGGACAGGTCGTCGAAGACGATGAGGACGTGCTTGCCGCCGTACATCCAGTGCTGGCCGATGGCCGAGCCGGCGTAGGGGGCGAGGTACTTGATGCCCGCGGCGTCGGAGGCGGGGGCGGCGACGATGGTGGTGTACTCCAGCGCGCCGTTGTCCTCGAGGGTCTGGCGCACGCCCGCGATGGTCGAGGCCTTCTGCCCGACCGCCACGTAGATGCAGCGCACCTGCTTGTTGACGTCCCCGGACTCCCAGTTCGCGCGCTGGTTGAGGATGGCGTCGACGGCGATCGCCGTCTTGCCGGTCTGGCGGTCACCGATGAGCAGCTGGCGCTGGCCGCGCCCGATCGGGATCATGGCGTCGATGGCCTTGATGCCGGTCTGCAGCGGCTCGTGCACCGACTTGCGCATGGTCACGCCGGGGGCCTGGAGCTCCAGGGCGCGGCGGCCCTCGGACTCGATGGGGCCGAGGTCGTCGATCGGCGTGCCCAGCGGGTCGACCACGCGGCCCAGGAAGGCGTCGCCCACGGGCACGGAGAGGACCTCCCCGGTGCGCTGGACCTCCTGGCCCTCCTCGATGCCGCGGAAGTCGCCGAGGATCACGACGCCGATGTCGCGGGTGTCGAGGTTCTGGGCGAGACCGAGCGTGCCGTTCTCGAAGCGCAGCAGCTCGTTGGCCATGACCGAGGGCAGGCCCTCGACGCGCGCGATGCCGTCGGAGGCGCTGCTGACGCGGCCGACCTCGGTTCGTTCTGCGGTGCCGGGCTCGTAGGACGCGGCGAATTCGCTCAGCGCGCTACGGACGTCGTCGGCATTGATGGTGACTTCGGACATGTCCTGTCCCTGCTCTCCTAGTTCGTGATCACTGCGTCGGCGGTGACCGTGAGTCCATTGTCGTGGCGGAAGGCTGTGCCGGTCCCCCGGCTGGTGCCGTCCGGCCGGAGGGGCGCTGCCCCCGCCACGGCGGCGTGCGCGCCTCGGCTCAGGCGCCGATCCGCTGGCGCAGCGCGTCGAGACGGGCCGCGACGGAACCGTCGATGACCTCCTCGCCCACCTGCACCTTGAGGCCCCCGATCAGCGCCGGATCGACGTCGACCGTGAGCTTGAGGTCCTTGCCGTACAGCGCGTTCAGCTGCTGCTGCAGGCGGGCCCGCTGCTCCTCGGTCAGCGGCCGGGAAGCGCTCACGTGGGCGATCCACCGCTGCCGGCGGGCCGCGACCTCCTCCGCGAAGCGCTCGACGAGGCGGCCCACCAGGGCTCCCCTCGGCGAGAGCACGGCCTGCTCCAGGAGCAGCTGCGTCTCCTCCGAGGCGCCCGGGCTGAGGCGCCGCGTGAGCTGGGTCTTGGCCTCCACGTCCGCGCGCGGGTCGCTGAGCGCCCGCTGCAGCTCGTGGGAGCCGTCCAGCACGGTCTTGAACGCGATGAGCTGGTCCACGACCTGCTCGAGGCCCGCGAGTCCGCCGCGGTTCTCGGCGGACGCCGCGGTGAGGACCACCCCGGCGTGCTCGAGCCCGTCAGCGAACTCGCGGTCGTCGCTCCAGCGCCGTCCGGTCATCGTGGCGACGATCTCCACGGCGTCCGGGGACACCTTGCCGGTGAAGAGCCGGCGGGCCACCTGGGCCCGGTGCTCCCCCTCGTAGGAGGGGTCGACGATTGCCCGGCGCACCGCGCCGTTCTCGTCGAGGACGGCCAGCACGGCGAACAGCTCGCGGGCGAGCGCGGGGCTGGCGGAGCCGGCCCAGCGCTCGACCTCGGCCGTGGCCTGCTGACGGTATTCGTTCGCTGCGTCCGCCATTACCGAGCCGCACCCGCGTTCCGCTGCTGCTCCGACTCGAGGTCGGCGAGGAAGCGGTCGACCACGCGGGCCGCCCGGGCGTCGTCGTCGAGGGTCTCGCCGACGATCTTCGCCGCGAGCGTCGTGGCCAGGGTGCCCACCTCGTTGCGCAGCGAGACCACGGCGGCCGAGCGCTCCGCCTCGATGGTCCGGTGGGCGTTCTCGGTGATGCGCGCGGACTCGGCGTTCGCCCGGTCCTTGAAGTCCGCCAGGATCTTCTCGCCCTCCAGGCGGGCCTCCTCGCGGATCTTCTGAGCCTCCAGGCGCGCGCTCTCGAGCTGCTGGTTGTACTCGTCACGAGCGGCGGCGGCCTCGGCCTGCGCGGCCTTCGCCTTCGCGAGGCCACCCTCGATGGCCTCGGTGCGCTCCTGGTAGACCCGCTCGAAGGCCGGCACGACGAACTTGACGACGAGGAAGAGCAGGATGAGGAACCCGATGAGGGTGATCGCCATCTCCCACACGTTGGGGAGAAGGGGATTCGCCCCTTCCTCGGCTGCCAGCAACATTGTCATGTTCGCGATTCCTGTTCTCTAGGAAGGACTTGTACTTGGGAAGCCACTCAGCTGATGAAGGCGAGCACGAAGCCCAGAATCGCGAGTGCCTCGACCACGGCGAAGCCGAAGAACAGCATCGGCTGCAGCACGCGCTGCGACTCCGGCTGGCGGGCGACGGACTGCATGTACGCGGCGAAGATCAGACCCACGCCGATGCCACCGCCGATGGCAGCCAGACCGTAACCGATAGCACTGAGCGAACCAGTCATGAGGGGTGTTTCCTTTCTAGGTGCCCGGGGGCCGGGCGTCGTAGCCGTATCGGCTCTGAACTATTTGGAGGATGGACCAGGGGTGCCCGGCGAGGCCGGGCGGGGTCTTCGCTCGGGTCAGTGGCCCTCTTGCAGGGCGCCCTGGACGTAGACGGCGAAGAGGAGGGTGAAGATGTAGGCCTGGAGGACCTGGATCAGGATCTCCAGGAAGTAGATGAAGATGCCCAGCACGGTGGAGCCCACGGAGACGATGCTGAGGAGCCCGCCGTTGGTGAGCAGGTAGGCCGTCATCGAGGCCGCCACCATCAGGGCGAGGTGACCGGCGAACATCGTCGCGAACACACGCAGGGCGTGCGTGACCGGGCGGATGATCAGGTTCGAGAGGAACTCGATCGGGATGAGGAAGACGTACAGGGCCTTCGGGACGTCCGGCGGCATGGTCATCTTGCCCATGAACCCGCCGAGACCGTGGCGCTTGATGCCCATGAACACCCAGGTGACGTAGGCGATGCCGGCCAGCACGTAGGCGGAGCCCGCGTGGGAGAGCGTCGGCAGCTGCAGCACCGGGATGGAGCCGAAGAGGTTGTTCACCAGGATGAAGAAGAAGAACGTGAACAGCAGCGGGACGTAGGGGCGGAACTCCTTCTCACCGATGATGTCCCGGCCGAGGTGGTTGCGCACGAAGCCGTAGCCGCTCTCCCCGAGGTACTGGGCCTTCGAGGGGACGAGCGCGTGGCGGCGGATGGCCCACATGAAGAAGCCGGCGATCAGGACGACCGAGAGGAGGACCAGCAGCATCTGCTTGCCGAACTCGAAGGTTCCCAGCTCGAAGAACGGAGGGAGGTGCATCTCGTCCACCGACGGGGCGGTGAACCCTCCGGTGGCGGGGAGCATGAGGGCGGCGTTCAATGCGGGTCCTTTCTGCAGTGCTCTGGCCGGTGGTCACGGTCGGGGCGCCGAGTCCGGGCCGGACTGGTGCGGGTTGTCAGGATCTGCTCCGTCGGAGGCCTGGCTGCGACGGAGCCCCTCCTGCATGTGGAGGTACACGACGTAGATCCCGGAGGCGGCACCGATGCACGCACCCAGGATCACGATCCACCGGGTTCCCAGCACGCGATCCGCACCCCACCCTACCAAACTCCAGAACCCCATCCCGATCACCACGTAGAGGAGTGTCGTGAGGCCTCCGGAGAGTCCGCCGGCCTCCACGAGCTCGCCCGCGGTCCGCAGTCCGCGGCGCTGCGCGGACCCCCCGGCACCGGTGCCGGCGCCGCTCCCCCGGTCGTCCGCGGGGCCGGTCCCGGGCGGTTCCTGCGGGTCGTGGCCGCCGGTGGGGCCCCGGTCATCCGCGCTCATGGTGCTCGTGCCTCCTGTCGTCGTGCCCGGTGCCGCGGGCCGGGCCCGGGTCCTCGTCGTGCCCGGCCTCGCGCCGGGCGCGCAGCACCGGCTCCAGGGCCGTCCGGGTGCGGCGCGCGCTCGAGCGCGCGGCCAGGGTCAGGGAGCCGGTGAGGGCCACGAGCACGCCTCCCGCGAGCCAGCCCGGGGCCAGCCAGGACGGGGCGGGCACCGTGAGCAGCACCCAGCCGAGCACGAAGACCTTCAGCACGTAGCTCAGGGCCAGCGCGGGGGCGGCGACCGGGCCGTCGACCCCCGCGGTCGCCCGGGCCACGAGCAGGGTGACCAGGTGGCTGGCGGCGATCAGCCCGGCGCCGAGCAGGGCGCTGAGCGCTGCCCCGCTCACCGCGGGGACCCCGTCCGGCGGCGTGCGCCCCGGTGGACCAGCACCCGCGGCAGCACGAGGTAGAGCACGAGCACGGCCAGGACGAAGGCGCCCGCGAGGACCGTGGCCGTGGGTCCGGTGCGCAGGCCCAGGACCGAGACCACGCTCACGAGGACGGTCACGGCCGTGACCACGAGCGCGGAGCCCACGTGGGAGAGCCCGGCGTCGGTGAGCCGCTGGTAGACGTGGGAGCGGTGCGGCCGGGACCAGTCCTCCCCCGCCCGGACCCGGCGGAGCAGGGTCACGGCGGTGTCGGCGACGTAGACGGCCAGCGGGGGCAGGAGGTACTCGACGTAGACGCCGGAGAGGAACGCGGCCACCGCGATGCCGGCCAGCGAGCCGCCCAGCAGGTAGGAGCCGACGTCGCCGAGGAAGACGGTGCCGCGGCCCAGGTTCCACGGCAGGAACCCCGCGAAGCCGCCGGCGACGGCCAGGCCGGCGGCGACCATCCACGTCAGGTCGTTGGAGGCGCCGGCCCACGCGTAGAGCAGGCCGGCCGCCAGCCCGTGCAGGCCCGAGATCCCGTTGATCCCGTCCATGAAGTTGGCCATGTTGACGTAGGCGGCGATTGCCAGGGTGCCCACGGGCAGCCACCACGCCGAGGTGCCCAGCACGCTCACGAGGACGGCCGTGGCGGTCAGCCCGATGGCGAGCTGGACGGCCAGGCGCGCCCGCACGGACACGCCCCGGTAGTCCTCGGCCCAGCCCAGGGCCGCGCACAGCCCGGCCACGGCCAGCACGACGAGCGCCACCGACCGGTCGACCTCGACCGCGCCGCGCAGCAGCGCGGACCCGTAGGCGAGCAGCACGGCCACGGCCACGGCCAGACCCATGCCGCGGACCACCGTGCGGTGGTGGGAGGAGCGCTCGTTGGGCACGTCCAGCACGCCCCAGCGCGCCAGCAGCGGCTTGACCACGAGGGGCAGCAGCAGGCTCAGGACGAGGGCGGGCGCGCCGACCGTGAGGGCCAGCTCCCCGAGCCGGCGCAGCTCCTCCGGGGCGGGGGCGGCCCCGGGGTCGGTCAGGTCCAGCCCGGCCGGGAGCAGGCCCGGCAGCGGCACGGCGATCACGACGCCCTCCCCGACGGGCTGCGCGGGCGCTGGACGGACGTGGGCGGCGGCTGGGTGGACGGCCGGACCACGGGGATCGTGCCGGTGTAGACCATGCCGCCGCGCACCTTCCACGTGTGCCGGTCCAGCTGGGCGGGGTCGAGGCGGTCGGCGCGCGCGTGGGAGATCTTGGGGTGGAACGGCCGCTCGTCCTTCTCGCCCAGGCCGATGAGGTCCTCGTGCAGCTTCTCCCCCGGGCGCAGGCCCGTGATCTCGATCTCGATGTCCTCGCGCCCGCTCATCACGCGCAGCCGCTCGGCGATGTCCATGATCCGCACCGGCTCGCCCATGTCGAGGATGAGCACCTCCCCGCCCCGGGCGATCGCCCCGGCCTGGATCACGAGCTGGCAGGCCTCGGGGATGGTCATGAAGTACCGGGTGGCCTCCGGGTCGGTCACCGTGATGGGACCGCCCTGCCGGATCTGCTCGGTGAACAGGGGCAGCATCGAGCCGCGGGAGCCGAAGACGTTGCCGAAGCGCACGGACCCGTACCGGCGCCCGGTGCGGTCCGCCATCCAGGCGGTGAGCTTCTCCGCCACGCGCTTGGAGTGGCCCAGCGCCGTGGTGGGGTTGGCGGCCTTGTCCGTGGAGATGTTCACGAAGACCTCGACCTCCGCCTCCTCCGCGGCCTGCAGGACGTTGAGGGTGCCGATGACGTTGGTCTTCCACGCCTCGTCCGGGTACTGCTCGAGCAGCGACACGTGCTTGAGGGCGGCCGCGTGGAAGACCACCTGCGGGCGCCGGTCGCGGAAGATCCTGCTGACGGACTCGGGGTCGCGGATGTCGGCGAGCACGGTGTCGCGCCCGTCGAGCAGGCCGCGCCCGGTGATGGAGATCTGGGTGCCCTGCAGGGCGGACTCGTCGCGGTCGACCATGATCAGCTCCGCGGGCTCGAAACCCACGAGCTGGCGGCACAGCTCCGAGCCGATCGACCCCCCGGCCCCCGTCACGAGCACGCGCCGGCCCTTGACGTAGCCGGCGATCTCCTCGACGTCGATGTCCACCGGGCGGCGCCCGATGAGGTCCTCCATGCTGATGTCGCGGAAGTCCACGGCCTTGTGCTTGGCGGTGAGCACCTCCCCGAGCGGGGGCATCGTCATGACGCGGATCCCGGTGCCGGCCACGGCGTCGGCGACGCGGTGCATGGTCCGGGGCTCGGGGCTGGACATCGCCACGATCAGCACGGAGGCGCGGGTGCGGGCCATGACGTCGCGGACGTCGTGCAGGGTGCCCAGCACGGGCACCGAGGAGATCCGCAGGTGCTTCTTGGCGGGGTCGTCGTCGAGCAGGGCCACGGGCAGGAACTCGGAGTTCGGGTCCTGCATCATGCGGTGGACCAGGAACGTGCCGAGGTACCCGGCGCCGTAGATCACCACCCGGTGGGCGGCGGCGCCGGGACGGGTGGAGGCCTCCTGGTACATCCGCTTCAGGTACCGGAAGGCGGCCATGAACAGGCACGCGAACGGGAAGGCGATGAGGGCGGTGGAGCGGGGGATGCCGATGCTCGTGCCCACGACCAGGAGCAGCACCTGCAGCACGGCCGTGACGATGAGCGTGACGACCACCAGCAGCTTGGCCTCGTCGAAGCTGCCGAAGGAGTACCGCCCCTTGTAGAGGGCGAAGGAGAATCCGGCGACCAGCTGGGCGGCCACGGCCACCGCGGACACGACGAGCAGCCCGGGGACGGTGATGAACTGCAGGGCCATCTCGTAGCGCAGCAGGAGGGCCAGCACGAGGGCGACGACCCAGGCGGCGGAGTCCAGCAGCATCTGGATCCACAGCCACGCCACCGGCTTCTCCGGGGCCCCCGGCGGGGCCGCGGGCGCGGACGCCGCGGCGCGGGGGGTGCGCTCGGGCTCACCACTCATCGAGTCGTTCCTTTCGTGGTCGGGGCGGCTCTCGGCCGGTGCCTGCGCCGGGCGGCGGTGACGGTGCGGGGGTCCGGGGTCAGCCGCGGCCGGCACCGGCCATGGCCCGGTAGGCGAGCTCCCGGAGCCGGGTGGGGACGAAGCGGTAGCCCGCGCGCACCCCGACGTTCACCGCCCATTGTAGGAAGCCGATGTGACCGGCCCGCAGCAGGCGGGCCTGCAGGGCCAGGTCGGCCCGGAACATCCGCACCCCGCCGCGGCGCTCGTAGGCCCCCGCGGAGACCCGGTAGCCCACCAGCGGATCGGGCACGTTGCGGACGTCGGCCCCCGCCCGCAGCAGCCGCACCCACAGCCAGTAGTCCTCGGCCAGCGGGACGTCCTCGTAGCCGCCCACCGCCGTCACGGCGGGACGGCGGAACACCACGGAGGGGTGGCTGAGGGGGTTGCGCCGCCGGGACACCGCCAGGATCTGCCGCCGCCCCACGGGCGCCCGCCGCAGGGCGAGCGGGCGGGTCTCGTCGTCGCCGATCTCGTGCATCGAGGACCCGACCACGTCGGCGCCCGCCTCGATCACCGGCAGCTGCACGGCGAAGCGGCGGGGGTAGGAGACGTCGTCGGCGTCGATCCGGGCCACGACGTCGTGCCGGCACCGCGCCAGGCCCGCGGTCAGCGCGGCGGGGAGCCCCTCGTTGCGCTCGAGGTCGACCCGCACCACGGGCACGGGCAGTTCCCGGGCGAGACGCTCCAGCTCGGCCTCGAGGGGCGCGGGGACCGGGCCGTCGCGCACGACCACGAGCTCGTCCGGCCGGCGCTGCTGCTCCACGGTGCTGGACTCCGCCGCCCGGCGCAGCCGCGCCGGGGTGTCACCGCGGTAGACCGGCATCAGGACCGAGAACCCGGGCACCGGCCCGGGGAACGGCGTCACCGCGGGCCGCCGAACCCCTGGCCGCGCATCCCGCCGACGTAGCGGCCCGCCCAGGACGCGAGGCCGCGCACGTCCCCCCGGCGCAGGAAGTACAGGGGGTAGCCGACGAGGTCCGCCCCGAGCTGGACCACCCGCTTGTAGCGCCAGGTGGTCCAGCCGCGGTTGCGGAAGAAGTGCTCGCGCTTGAACGCGGTCCCGGGCACCACGACCTTGAGCAGGCCGGGGATCACGACGTGCTCCTCGGCCCAGCCCGGCGGGTGCGCCACGGCGGCCCGGGTCGTGGTGCCGAACGGCAGCCCGGAGCGGCGCAGCCGCACCAGGAAGTCGACCTCGTCCCCGCGCAGGAACAGCTTGAGGTCGGGCAGCCCGACCGTGAAGAACACGTCCTCGGCCACCAGGGCGCCGTTGAAGAAGGTCGCGTAGCCGGGCAGGAAGCCCAGCGGCTCCAGCTCGGCCCGGGAGTGGGTGATCCGTCCCTCCAGCCGGTAGGAGAAGGCCAGGGCTCCGTGGTCCTGGGGCGCGACGATCAGCGGGGAGACCACCGACAGCTCCCGCCGCGCGGCCTCCTCCAGGAGGATCTCGAGGCAGTCGGCCTGCTCGGGGTGGGCGTCGTCGTCCATGAGCCACACCCGGTCCGCGCCGGTCGCGAGCGCGGTGAGGATGGCGAGCGAGAAGCCGCCGGCCCCGCCGAGGTTGGCCAGGGACCGGACGTGGTGCAGCTCGAAGCGGCCGCCGACCGCCTCGTCGAGCTCGGCCCGGGGCACCGCCTCGCGGCCCGCGTCGACGAGGCACAGCGACGCGACCGGCACCGTCTGCTCCCGCAGCGCGGCCACCAGCGTGAGCACGTCCTCGTGCCGGTCCTGGGTCACGCAGGCCACCGCCACCGTGGGCGTGGGGTCGGACGGCATGCGGATCCTCCAGTGCGATAGCGGGCTCCGGCGCGGCGCGGTGCCGGGGTGGGCGCCGGATCGTGCCGAGTCTAGCAAGGGGGTGCGGCCGGGCCGCGTCGCCCCGGGCCGTCCGGGGCCGATCTGTACGATGAGCGCAGAGGGCTCCGGTCCGGACGACGGCGACCGGCGCAGATCGGCAGAGAGGAAGCACCGTGACATCGACGACGTGGGCAGTCCTGGGGGCGACGGGGTTCGTGGGCTCCGCGACCGTGGCACGGCTGCAGGCGGACGGCCAGACGGTGGTACCGGTCTCCGCACCCCGCCTGGCGTCCGGCGCGCACACCGTGCACCACCTGCTCGAGCAGGCCGGGCGCCTCGAGTCGGTGATCGACTACCTCGCCGAGTCCTTCGCGGGCGCCCACGTGGTGGTCAACGCCGCCGGACTGGCCGCCCCGGACCAGACCCACGAGGAGTCGCTGCTGGGCGCCAACGCCCTCCTGCCGGTCCTCGTGGCCCTGGCCGCCCGGCGCACGAGCGTGCGGCGGATCGTGCACCTCAGCTCCGCCGCCGTCCAGGGCAACGTCGACGTCCTCGACGAGACGCCCGCGGTCCGGCCCTTCTCCCCCTACTCCTTCGCCAAGGCACTCGGGGAGAGCGCGCTGCTGAAGCTGCGCCGCGACTGGGCCGCCGAGCCGGGCTCCCCCGCGATCACGGTGCTGCGGGCGACCTCGGTGCAGGGCTCGGGCCGGCGCACCACCGCGCGCCTGGCCCGCTTCGCCTCCTCGTGGCTGAGCTCGGTGGCCGGCGACGGCTCCGCGCACACGCCGGTGACCTCCGTGCACGCCCTGGCCGAGTTCGTCTCCCGGGTGGGCCGCCACCACGGGGAGCTGCCGCCGGTCGTGCTGCAGCCGTGGGAGGGCGCCACCACCGCCTCCATCCTCCGCGACGCGGGGCGCCGGGAGCCCCGCCACCTCCCCGCGGTGCTGTGCCGGCTGGCCGTGGACGCCGGCTTCGGGCTCTCGGGCCTGGCCGGCAACCGCTGGCACGGGACCGTGCGCCGGCTCGAGGTCACCTGGTTCGGCCAGCGGCAGGTGCGCGGCTGGGCCGAGGAGCACGGCGAGGTCCCGGAGCCGCGGATCACCGAGGTGCTGCGCCAGGCGCACCTGGCCGCCGGCCGGAGCTGACCCGGCCCTGCGGTCCCGGGGCCTGCCTCAGGCGCCGTCCAGGCCGCGGGCCACGATCCGGGCGGCCTCGTCCACGGACAGTGGCCGCGCCTCGCCGGGCGCTGCCGGGGGCCGGACCCGGGTGCGGTCCTGGTCCACGGCCGGCCGGGCGGCGGACCCGGGCACGGAACGGGCCACGAGCGCCGCGGCCAGGCCCTGCGCGGCGGCCGCCTGCGCGGGACCAGGAGGCTGCGGTCCGTCCACCGGTCCGGCCGGGGCGGTCACCGGGTCCTGCGCGGCGGGCGGGACGGCCTCCGGGTCGATCTCGCTCACGGCGTGCGCGCCGGAGGCCTCCGGCTGCGCCCCGGGTCCGTCCTCGGCGGGCCCGTCGCCGAGTTCCTCGTCCCCGTCCGCCGGCGTCACGGAGGGCACCACCTCGCGCAGCCGCGCGAGGCTCACCGCGCCGTGGCGCACGAGCACCGGGGTCCCGCCCGTGCAGTCGACGATCGTGGAGGCGACGGGACCGGTCTCCGGATCCCCGGTCCGCCCCGCGGGCCGCGGGCCGTCGTCCAGGTACACCTCCACGGAGTCGCCCAGCATCCCGACGGCGGCCTCCGCGCTCGGCGCGGCGGGGTGCCCGGTGCGGTTGGCCGACGAGACGGCCAGCGGGCCGCTCTCGATGAGCAGCGCCTGCGCCAGCTCGTCGTCGGGCACGCGCAGGGCCACGGTGCCGTGGGTCTCGCCGAGGTCCCAGCCCAGGGACGGGTGGGAGTGGAAGATCAAGGTCAGCCCGCCGGGCCAGAAGGCGGCGGCGAGCGCGCGGGCGTCGTCGGACACCTCGTCCGCCAGGCCGTCCAGCACCCCCGCGTGGGCGATGAGCACGGGCGGGGGCATCGCCCGGGAGCGGCCCTTGGCCGCGAGCAGGGTGGCGACGCCGCGGGCGGAGAACGCGTTGGCGCCGATGCCGTAGACGGTGTCGGTCGGCAGCACCACGCAGGCGTCCGCCGCGAGGGCCCGGGCGGCGTGCTTGAGCCCGGCGGTGCGCTGGGCGATGCTGCTGCAGTCGTAGACGGTGTGGCTCACGGCGTTCATTCTCCCATCTCGTCCGGGGGGTGCCCGGCTGGTCCCGGGACCCGTCCGGCCGTGGCCCGGTCCCGGCCGGTCAGGTCCTGGTGGCCCACGACGTCCACGAGTCCCGCCTCCCGGAAGGCGCGGGCCACGGCCGCCGCCTGGACCTCGGCGTGCTCCATCACGAAGGAGCCCCCGGGGCGCAGCAGCCGCACGGCCGAGGCCAGGGCGGCGCGCGGCACCTCGAGCCCGTCCTCCCCGCCGCCGTACAGGGCGAGGTCCGGGTCGTGCTCGCGGGCCTCCGGCTCCCGGGGGAGCGCGTCCGCGGGGATGTACGGCGGGTTCGAGACCACCACGTCGCAGCGGCCCTCGAGCTCCGGGAAGGCCGTGCGCAGGTCACCGCGGACGAGCTCGACGCGCGTGCCGCGCAGGTTCCGCTCGGCCCACGCGTGGGCACTCCCGGACAGCTCCACGGCGTGCACGCGGGCCTGCGGCACCTCGTGGGCCACCGAGGCGGCGATCGCCCCGGACCCGGTGCCCAGGTCCACGACCCGGGGCCGGTGCACCCCCGCGGCCAGCTGCCCGCGCAGCTCGTCGACCACGGTCTGCACCACGGTCTCCGTCTCGGGCCGGGGCACGAACACGCCGGGCCCGACCGCGAGGCTCAGGTAGCGGAAGTGCGCGACGCCGGTGAGGTGCTGCAGCGGGACCCGGCGGGCCCGCTCGGCCACCAGCTCCGCGTAGCCCTCCGGCTCGTCCCCGCCGATGATGGCGCGCGCCTCGACCTCCCCGAGGGAGAGCCCGAGGAGGTGTCCCGCGAGCAGCAGCGCGTCGGTGCGCGCGGACTCGATCCCCGCCTCGGCGAGGACCTGCTCCGCCCGGCGCACCGCCTGGCCCAGCGACCTGTGCACGACCGCTCCCCCGCTCAGCTGTCCTGCTGGCCGATGGCCTCGAGCTGGGCCTTCTCGTCCATCTCGATCGCGGACCGCACGACGGGCTCGAGGTCCCCGGCCATCACGTGGTCGAGGTTGTAGGCCTTGTACCCGGTGCGGTGGTCGTTGATCCGGTTCTCCGGGAAGTTGTAGGTGCGGATCCGCTCGGAGCGGTCCATGGTGCGCACCTGCGAGCGGCGCTGCGCGGCGTTCTCCGCGTCGATCTGCTCCTGCTGGTGGGCGAGGATGCGCGCGCGCAGCACGCGCATGGCGGCCTCGCGGTTCTGCAGCTGCGACTTCTCGTTCTGCATGGCCACGACGATGCCCGTGGGCAGGTGGGTGATGCGCACCGCGGAGTCGGTGGTGTTCACGGACTGCCCGCCGGGGCCCGAGGACCGGTAGACGTCGATCTTCAGGTCGTTCTGGCTGATCTCGACCTCCTCCGGCTCGTCGACCTCCGGGAAGACGAGCACCCCGGCCGCCGAGGTGTGGATCCGGCCCTGGGACTCGGTGACGGGCACGCGCTGGACCCGGTGCACCCCGCCCTCGTACTTCAGCCGCGCCCACACGCCCTCGGCGGGGTCCGTGGCGCTGGACTTGATGGCCACCTGGACGTCCTTGTAGCCGCCCAGGTCGGACTCGTTCGTGGAGATGAACTCGGTCTTCCAGCCGCGGGTCTCGGCGTACTTGAGGTACATCCGCAGCAGGTCCCCGGCGAACAGCGCGGACTCGTCCCCGCCCTCCCCGGCCTTGACCTCCAGGATGACGTTGCGCCCGTCGTCCGGGTCGCGGGGCACGAGCAGCCGGCGCAGCCGCTCCCGGGCCTCGGCGAGCTGCGCCTCGAGCGCCGGGATCTCCTCGGCGAAGTCCGGCTCCTCGGCGGCGAGCTCACGGGCCGCCCCGAGGTCCTCCTCGAGGCGCTGCACGCGGGCGTGGGCCTCGGCGATCCCGTTGAGCTCCGCGTAGCGGCGCCCCAGCTTGCGGGCCTTGCCCGGCTCGGCGTGCACCGCCGGATCGGCGAGCTGGCGCTGCAGCTCGGCGTGCTCGTCGAGCAGGGACTGGATCGGGTCCGGCATGGGACGCTCCTTCTTCGGGCGGCGGGGACGACGGCGCCGGGTCGCGGGCGGGTGCCCGGACACGACGACGCCGCCGCGGCCCCGACCGGGTCTCCGGTGCGGGCCGCGGCGGCGCGGGCGTGCTAGCGGTCGCTCTCGGCGCGGGCCGACAGCGTGGTCTTCTGCACCTGGAGCAGGAACTCGGTGTTGGACTGGGTGTCCCGCAGCTTGTTCGTGAGCAGCTCCAGCGCCTGCTGCTGGTCGAGGCCGGACAGGACCCGGCGCAGCTTCCACATGATCTTGATCTCGTCCGGCGAGAGGAGGTTCTCCTCCCGGCGGGTGCCCGAGGAGTTGACGTCCACCGCGGGGTAGATCCGCTTGTCCGCGAGCGAGCGGGACAGGCGCAGCTCCATGTTGCCGGTGCCCTTGAACTCCTCGAAGATCACCTCGTCCATCTTGGACCCGGTCTCCACGAGGGCGGTCGCGAGGATGGTGAGCGAGCCGCCGTTCTCGATGTTGCGGGCCGCGCCGAAGAACTTCTTCGGCGGGTACAGGGCCGCGGAGTCCACACCGCCGGAGAGGATGCGCCCGGAGGCGGGGGCCGAGAGGTTGTAGGCGCGGCCCAAACGGGTCATGGAGTCCAGGAGGACCACCACGTCCATGCCCATCTCCACGAGGCGCTTGGCCCGCTCGATCGCGAGCTCGGCCACCGTGGTGTGGTCGTCGGCCGGGCGGTCGAAGGTCGAGGCGATGACCTCGCCCTTCACGGTGCGCTGCATGTCCGTGACCTCCTCGGGGCGCTCGTCGACGAGCACCATCATGAGGTGGACCTCGGGGTTGTTCGTGGTGATCGCGTTGGCGATCGCCTGCAGCATCAGCGTCTTGCCGGCCTTGGGCGGGGAGACGATCAGTCCGCGCTGGCCCTTGCCGATGGGCGCGACGAGGTCGACGACGCGGGGGCCGATCTTCTTGGACTCCGTCTCGAGGCGCAGCCGCTCCTGCGGGTAGAGCGGGATCAGCTTGCCGAAGTCGACCCGGTCCTTGTTCTCGTCGGACTTCTTGCCGTTGACCGTGCTCAGCTGGACCAGCGCGTTGAACTTCTGCCGCGCGCTGTTCTGCTGCTCGCCGTCCCGGGGGGCGCGGATGGCGCCCACGACGGCGTCGCCCTTGCGCAGGTTGTGCTTCTTGACCTGGGCGAGGCTGACGTAGACGTCGTTGGGGCCGGGCAGGTAGCCCGAGGTGCGCACGAACGCGTAGTTGTCCAGCACGTCGAGGATGCCCGCGACGGGCAGCAGGACGTCGTCCTCGGTGAACTCCGTGTCGTCCACCTCGGGGCCGGTGGTGCGCCCGCGCCGGTTGCGGCGCTCGTTGCGCTCGGCCCGGTCGCTGCGGTCGTTGCGCTCGTTCCGGTCGCCGCGCTCGTTGCGGTCGTTGCGGTTGCGGTTGCGGCGGCTGCGCCGGCTGCCGCCCTCGCCGTTGTCCTGGCCGCGGCTGTCCTGCCGGGTGTCCTGGCCACGCTTGTCCTGGCCGCCGTTGTCCTGGCCCTTGGACTCCTGCTGGGACTTGCCGCCCTTGGTGCGGCCCTCGCCCTTGTCCTGGGCGTTCCTGTCCTGGCCGTTCCTGTCCTGGCGGGTGTCCTGGTTCCTGCCGTCCTGGCCGCGGTTCTGGTTCCGGCCGCGGTCCTGCTTCGACGGGTCGTCGTCCCGGTCCTCGGCGGCGGGGCGGGCCTCGTCGGAGCGCTGGCCGTTGCCGCCGTCGTCCTGGCCGTTGCCGCCGTTGTCCTCGCGGTTGCGGTTGCGCCGGTTGCGGTTGCGGCCGCGGCCGCCCTCGCCCTCCTGCTCGGAGGCGTCACCGGCGGGTGCGGACTCGGCCGGAGCCGACTGCGCGGCCGGCTCGGCGGCCTCGGCTGGACGCTCGGAGCCGTCCTGCCCCGCGGGGGCCACCACTCCGGTGCTGGTGGCCCGGCGGGAGCGGGAGCGCCGCTGCGGCTGGCCACCCTGCTCGGCGGCGGGCTGTGCGGCGGCGTCCGGGGTGCTCGCCTCCGGGGCGCGCTCCGCGGTGCCCGCGGTGGCGTCCCCGGCGCTCTGGTCGGCGGTCTTCTCCACCGTCCGGGCGATCTTCTCCTCGACCGCGCGGTCGCGGTCGGCCACGGCACCGCCGCGCTGGTGGGCGGCGATCGCGTCGACCAGCAGGCTCTTGCGCATCCGGCGGGCGCCGGTGATGCCCAGCTGGGACGCGAGCGCCTGGAGCTGGGCGAGCTTGAGCGCGGACAGGCCCGCGCTCCTGGCGTCGGTGGTGGTCTCTTCCGTACCCGTGGAAAGGTCGGTGGTCTCGGTCACGAAGTGTCCTTCTCCCTCGGTGGGGGGTCCGTGGATCTCAGAGTCCAGGACCGTGATGGGTTCCCGGCGGGCCGCGAACGCGGGCCGCCGGCGGCGGGGCGCACTTCAGGGCGCGGCAGCCGGGGCGAACATGGTGTCATCCGTCAGATCGTGGTGCGCCCCGGTCCGTGTCTGTGCGGGCCGGTGCGCCGTCGGCATCGTGGGATCCGGTGCCGACGGGGGATCACCGGAGGATCTTGGGCGGTGGAGCCGAGGCACCGAGGGCATCCGCCCGGGGCGACGCCCCTCATGATGCCCGCTGTCCTCACCGCGCCGGACGCGGTCTCCTACCCCTGGATCTTCTGCGGGTGCCTCACCAGCTTAGCACCCTGCCCGTCGACACGCAGACGGAGGACACGCCAGGAGACCGGGTCGGCCCCGGCGCCGTCCCGGACGAGCTCCGCGAGGGCCCGCTCGGCCTGCTCCGTCTGCTCCCGTCCTGCGGCCAGGACCAGGACGGTCGGGCCGGCGCCGGAGATCATGGCCGGCAGCCCGCGCTCGCGCAGGGCCGTCATGAGCCCGGCGCTCGGGGGCATGGCCGCGGCCCGGTACGGCTGGTGCAGCCGGTCCTCGGTGGCCGGCAGCAGCAGCTCGGGGCGCCGGGTCATGGCCTCCACGAGCAGGGCCGTCCGCCCGGCGTTGACCGAGGCGTCGTGGTGGGGGACGGTCGCGGGCAGCAGGGACCGTGCGAGCCGGGTGGGCACCTCGAAGTCCGGGATGGCGACCACGGGGACGATGTCCTCGTGGACCGCCACGGGGACGCTGCAGTAGCCGTCGGCCCCGGACCAGGAGATGACGAGTCCGCCGTAGAGCGACGGGGCCACGTTGTCCGGGTGGCCCTCCATCGCGGCGGCGACCTGCAGCAGCTGCTGGTCGCCGAGGGCGCGCCCGGCGGGCAGCAGCGCGTTCGCCGCCAGCACGCCCGCCACCACGGCGGTGGCGCTCGAGCCCATGCCGCGCCCGTGCGGGATGCGGTTGGTGGCCTCGAGCCGCAGTCCCGGCGGCTGCTCGACCCCCGCGGCGCGGAAGGCGGCGCGCATGGCGCGCACGACCAGGTGCTCCGCGGTGCGGGGCACGGACGCCGAGCCCTCGCCGTGCAGCTCGAACTCCAGCCCGCCCTCGGTCACCGTCACGGCGAGGTCGTCGTAGTGGCCGAGTGCCAGGCCCAGGCTGTCGTAGCCCGGGCCCACGTTGCCCGTGGACCCGGGCACGCTCAGTTCGACCCGCTGCCCGATCTCGAACATCCGCGCCTACTCCAGGCCCAGGGCGGCGGCCACGGCCACCACGTCGAAGGGAACGCGCTTCGGCTCCACGAGCGAGGGGTCCTCCTGCTCGGCGGCCTTGATCGCCCACTGCGGGTCCTTCAGCCCGTGGCCGGTCACGGTGATGACGATCGTGCTCCCCGTGGGGGCCTCGCCCGCGGCGTGCTTCTGGAGCAGCCCGGCCACGCCCGCGGCGGAGCCCGGCTCCACGAACACGCCCTCCCGGGCGGAGAGCCAGCGGTGGGCGGCGACGATCTCGTCGTCGGAGACGGAGCCGATCAGCCCCCCGGACTCGTCCCGGGCGGCGATCGCGGAGTCCCAGGAGGCGGGGTTGCCGATCCGGATGGCGGTGGCGATGGTCTCGGGCTCGGTCACGGGGTGGCCGAGCACCAGCGGGGCGGCGCCCTCCGCCTGGAAGCCCCACATGACCGGCAGCTTCGTCGACACCGCGGGCAGCTCTCCCGCCGTCGGGGAGTCGTAGGACCGGGCGTACTCCTGGTAGCCCTTCCAGTACGCGGTGATGTTGCCCGCGTTGCCCACGGGCAGCAGGTGGTAGTCGGGGGCGTCGCCGAGGGTGTCGACGACCTCGAAGGCGCCGGTCTTCTGCCCCTCGATCCGGTACGGGTTCACGGAGTTCACCAGGAAGACCGGGTAGGACTCGGAGAGCTTGCGCGCCACCTCCAGGCAGTTGTCGAAGTTGCCGTCCACCTGGATGATGTCCGCCCCGTGCGCCACGGCCTGGGAGAGCTTGCCCATGGCGATCCGGCCCTCGGGCACGAGCACCGCGCAGGTGAGCCCGGCCTGCTTCGCGTACGCCGCGGCGGACGCCGAGGTGTTGCCGGTCGAGGCGCACACGACGGCCTCGGCGCCCTCCTCCTTGGCCTTGGTGATGGCCATGGTCATGCCCCGGTCCTTGAACGAGCCGGTCGGGTTCATGCCCTCGAACTTCAGCCACACCGTGTTGCCGGTGAGCTCCGACAGGGCGCGGGCCCGGACGAGCGGCGTGCCGCCCTCCCCCATCGTGATGACCTCGGTGGATCCGGTGACCGGCAGCCGGTCCCGGTACTCGTTGATGACGCCCTGCCAGACGTGTGCCATGTGCTGGATCTCTTCCTGTGGAGTGCGAGAGGTGCGGTGGGGGGTGCTCGTGCCTCGGGGCACGGGAGGGGCGCCGCCGGCGGGGACGCCCCGGCGGGCTCAGTCGGCGTGCTCCACGCGGATGACGCCGGCGACGTCCTCGACGAAGGGGAGCTCGCGCAGGGCGTCCACCGTGGCCACGAGGTCCTTGTTCGCGCCCCGGTGGGTCACGAGCCGGATCTCCGACAGCAGCGGATCGCCGTGCGGGTGGTCCGTCTGCTGCATCGTGAAGATCGACACGCCGTGGTCGGCGAAGATCTGGGCGATCCGCGCCAGGACGCCGAGCCGGTCCTGGACGGTGAGGGTGATCGAGAAGCTCGTGCGGACGTCGTCCATCGGCGCGGCGGCCAGCTGGGCGTGCGGGTCCGCCCCCTGGGCGGGTCCGCCGAGCACGAGCCGGCGCGCGGCCGAGACGAAGTCGCCCAGCACGGCCGAGGCGGTGGCTGCACCGCCGGCGCCGGCGCCGTAGAACATGAGGGAGCCGGCGTTCGCGGCCTCGACGAACACCGCGTTGTAGGCCCCGTGCACGCCGGCCAGCGGGTGCTCCCGCGGGATCATGGTCGGGGTGACGCGCAGGTTCACGCCGCCCGGGCAGCGCTCGCACACCGCCAGGAGCTTGATGACGTAGCCGGCCTCACGGGCGGCCGCGACGTCCGCGGCGGTGACCCCGGTGATGCCGCGGCAGTAGACGTCGTCGATGGTGAAGGTCGAGTGGAAGGCCAGGGAGGCGAGGATGGCTGCCTTCGCGGCGGCGTCGTGGCCCCCGACGTCGGCCGTCGGGTCCGCCTCGGCGTAGCCCAGCCGCTGGGCCTCGGCGAGGGCGTCGCCGAACTGCGCACCCGTGGTGTCCATCTGGTCGAGGATGTAGTTGGTGGTGCCGTTCATGATGCCCAGCACGCGGTCCACCCGGTCCCCCGCGAGGGAGTCCTGCATGGGCCGCACGATGGGGATCGCACCGGCCACGGCCGCCTCGTAGGACAGGGGCACCCCGGCGGCGTCGGCGGCGTCCTGCAGCTGCCGGCCGTGCCGGGCGATGAGCGCCTTGTTGCCCGAGATCACCGGCTTGCCGCCGTGCAGGGCCCGCAGGATGCGGCTGCGGGTCGGCTCGATGCCCCCCGTGAGCTCGATGACCACGTCCGCGGCGTCGATCAGCGCCTCGGCGTCGGTCGTGAGCAGGTCCGCGGGCAGCTCCACGGTCCGCCGGGCGGCGAGGTCCCGCACGGCGATGCCGGTCAGCTCGATGGGGGCGCCCACACGGGCGGCGAGCTCGGCGCCGTGCTCGAGGAGGGTCCGGGCCACCTCGGCACCGACGTTGCCGGCCCCGAGCAGGGCGACCTTGACGGTCGTGGACGGACGGGTGGTCTCAGGTGTCGAGTCGCTCAATCAGGCTCCCAGGTCGCGGGCGAACAGGTCTTCTTCGGTCTCGCCCCGCACGATGAGCCGTGCCCCGGGCCGGTCCGCGCCGGTGCGCACGGCGACCACCGGGGGGCGGGCGATCCAGTTGTAGTTGCTGGCCAGCGCCCAGCAGTAGGCGCCCGTGGCCGGCACGGCCAGGACGTCGCCCGGCGCGAGGTC